>NZ_CP032482.1:633993-950989 GCF_003600645.1 Yersinia rochesterensis | reverse complement strand
CTTGGGTATAATTGATGCCATCAATCTTGTTCACACCCAGATTTTCCCCAAAAGGTACATCAATAATTTTGCCCCCATTAATGACACAAGGAGCGGGATTAATTAATGTACCCGAGAACAGCATGTTGTCCGCATAGGCCAACGTACTACCAACAACCAGCACTACTGCAACTGAACAGCGCGAAATAAGCGAGTTGATATTCATTATTGATACTCCACAACCAGAGTCGCTGTGCCGGAAAAATAGCCGGTGCTCAACGTCGCATTTGTTTGTTTGATCAGTACCGCCTGCAATGCAGGAACATTGGGATAGGTAAAATTGGATGTCGCGTTAAGTGCAAGTGGCTGCCCATCGCGCATCAATTTGATCCCCAAACCTGAATTGCTGGTTTTCAAGAGACTGGTATCAAAAGTCGCACCATTCCCCTTAATACTTATTTTCAGTGCATTAGATGCTGCCGCAGTACAGTTCAGCGTATAGTTCACCGGCTGCTTGTAGTTGACTCCATCAATATTGGATGTCAGGACGCTATCGCCGAAACTGACGTTAATCGTGTTGTTGCTGTTAATCTCACAAGGCGGTGCAGCAAAAATAGTGACCGAAACATTGACCGTCGCAGTCTTAGTTAGCGCCCATGCAGAGCCGCTTAACAATAATGTCATCACTGCGGTCACCGCCCCTACAATGGCTGTCATCTTAATGATGGGCATCATGGCCATCGGAGTCAGCCGGGTAACTATTCCCCTAAAAACAACAGTCATCCCATATTCCTTATTCATTGTTCAGCCTGACATCCGCCCTGTCTTCTTATGCAGCGCCCAGAAATACGCCGTTACTTGATGCTTTCAACCACAGAACAGGTGCTACCCGTGCAGCCAAATATCAGTTTTGGCCGGCCACCGAAATCATTGACATAAGTCAGCACTGGTTTACTACCCAATGCGGCGGCACTGACTTCCAACATACCCTGCGCTTTTGGCGCAATCATCAGTGGCTTGAAGCCCGCAGCTGTTTTCCCGGTTTTGCTCTCACTGGCATCGACCAATGTGATGTAATACGGTGTCGGGTTATTAACCTGATAACTATCGCCCTGACGAGTCAGCTGTAACTTCTCCTGCCAAGGTGTCGACATGTCGGCCTTTTGGGGCACGATGCCCACTGGGCGGTAGAAAAGTTTGATGCGCGTTTGCAAAGCAATTTGCAAAGTATTGGGCTTGTCCGAGCGCGGTGGAATTTCACGCAAGTTAAAATAGAACACGGTTTCCCGGTCTTGCGGTAACTGACTCACTGCCGGCAATGTCTGTATTTTTAACTGACTCATTGCACCGGGTTCTACCCGCTGAACCGGTGGAACCACCGTCAATGGTGAATTGATCTTGTTACCCTGCTCATCTTCAATCCAACCCTGCGCCAGATAAGGCAATTCCTTATTCTGGTTGCTGATATTCAAGCTAATGGACTTATCGCCGCCATTAAGAATGGCCCGGGTTCTATCCAGTGCAATCGCTGCTGTTGCTTGCTGAGTCATAAGTGCCGTCACCAAAATCGTGGTGATACGCAGTTTGTTATTCAATTTCATTACTTTTTCCTTCGAATTAATTTTGTCAGAACCTGGTGGCACCGAATATTTTCTCTTATTAGAACCCGCGGTTATCCGCAGGTTCATTACCCAAGCTTTCTACTCTGATGCCGGGGGCTTATTCCCCGCCGCTATCGGCTGGCAAGGCAGCAGTAGATTCGCCAGTATTGCCGGAGAAAGTGCTTTCGGTAAGGTGATGCTGCATTGCGCCTTCCCATTCCAGTTTACTGACATAGTTTCACCGGTTTTTATCCCACTGAGATAAGTGGAACCGTCGTCGTTAACAATGCCGGTCTCTTGCTTATTTTCATTTAATACGGTGGCCCCAAATGGCGGTGAGGTGCCATCTGCCATGCGTATCATGGCCATCGCTTTTTCGCCGGAAATCACATTAAAGCGGCGATAACCAATAGCACCTTCAGTCAGTGTGACCTGTGCTACGGTTCCTCTGGCCTCAACATCATCCGCCAGGTTATCAATATCTATACTGGCCCGGTTGCGGTAATAGCTATTCACATCACCGACTACCGCTTTACCAAACCGGTTGGTGCGTATTGACGAGCCATATCCCTGAACTGGAACACCGGATACCCCTTGGGTATCAAGTAACAGTCGGGTTCCACCAAGCGTATTCACCCGATGTAGCGCCCCGCCTTCAGCCGTGATAGTGGCCCCGCCCTGAACACCGACACCAACGGAAGAATATTGGCCTTCCTGATAACTGGCATTGGCGTTAATATCCGCACTACTACCAATGTGGTTATAGTTACCACTGACCAACGCGCCGCTACGTGCTACGCCGGTATTGATCTGGTAGTTGTTATGAGCATCTATGCGATCGGAATACCCCACTCGCTGGCTGTTTTCACGGCCATTGACTGACGCGCTATAACTGATCGTTGCAGTGTTGCCAATCGGCATAGACAAGGACAGATACACCCCATCATCATTGCTTTCGTTATAACGGTTGCGGAAAGCCGAGAATGTCATACTGACGTTTTTCACTTTGCCAATATCAAAATAGCGCGAGAGTGACAGGTTATAGCGGTCATTCGCCGAGCGATCCCAATATGTTTGATGGCTATAGTTCAAATACGCGCTCAGCCCCAGATCCTGAAATTGCTGGTTGAAGCTGATGGTGTACATCTCTTTATTACCGCCCACGGTATTACCGCGATAACGTGTGTCGAGATATTCCGTCATAGTCATAAAATTACGTTCAGAGAAGCGATAGCCAGCAAACGTCACCTGACTGCCTGTTTCCTGAAAGTTTTTCGAATAGTTGACTCGATAAGAGCCACCACTCAAAGTGCCTTTATCGGGTAAAGTGGCCCAAGATTGGGTCATATCAACCGACACTGCACCAAATTCCATCAAGTCACGGCCAATCCCCATGGATGCCGCTTGATATTCGTTTTCGCCACTGATCCCACCACCAAACAATGACCAACCGCTATTGATCCCCCAAGAGAATTCCCCGGTACCAAATACCGGCCCTTCAGAGCGATGCCCGATACTCGAAGGCTTACCTGCGGCCACGCGGTAGCGCACCATACCAGGGCGGGTCAGGTAAGGAATACTGGCGGTATTCACCTGAAATCGTTGGACTTGTCCATCAAGCTCTTCGACTCGTACATCCAGCGTCCCAGAAACAAAACTGTTCAAGTTTTGGATGCGGAAAGGACCGGCAGCGACCAGTGTTTCACTCAACACACGCCCTTGCTGACTCACAATGACCCGCGCATTGGTTCGGGCAACACCGGTAATCTCAGGTGCATAGCCACGCAAATTCGGCGGTAACATATTGTCATCTGTCGCCAGGCTAGCGCCGTTGAAGCGGAAGCTATCAAAAATGGCAGAGTTCAGAAAATCTTCACCCAACGTCAACTTAGCACCCAAATTCGGGATAGCACGGTAAGCGTAATAACGGCTCCAATCCCATTTGCGATTAGACTCTGCATCAGAATTCTGATCGATACGCGACTGCCAATCTGCACGCAGGCGCCAGGCACCTAAGTTAGCGCCGGTGGTTCCGTTCCCGCTCAAGGTGTTATTGCTGGTATTGCTCTTTTGCTGGCGGTTCAACTGGCCTAACAGGTTGTAGTCAAATAGCACACCGGGAAGACCGTCTTCCCAACGAGATGGCGGATCCCAATCTGGTTCGCTGTATTCCAACCAGGCTTGCGGCACACTCAGGTGCAGCGATGAAGTGGCCAAATCGCCCTCCACAGTCAAGCCGGGCAAGCTGCTGATATCCAGACATTCCCCATCACGCGACCAGGTTAGCTTTTTGAAGCTATCTTCTTTCAATGCCAGTAATTCAATTAACTGAGGTGATAAACACGCCTCACTTTTTTTGGGATCTTTCTCAGAAACATAGAATACAATCGGCTGTTCACTGAGTTCCTGCTTATTCATACTAACCAATAAGTTATAACTCCCGGGCATGATATAACCGCGTTGGGAGAACTGGCTCAGGTCAAAGTTAGCGCGATCCTTGGTATCCAGCACATCTGTATTAAACTGAATATCATCACTAGCAAACACACCATACGCATTGCCACTTAATGCAACAGCAATCAGAATTCGCAATAAATCACGACAGGCAATACCGGAGGTAATGGAACGAGCGGATACCATGGGATATGTCACCTTACTCATTGAAATCAGTAATAATCCAATTTGAAACGAACGCTAGAATGATAAGTTCCAGCACGCAGCATCTTGCCATTGCCCACTAACCGCAGGGCATAATTGAGTTTCAGATCAGCAGGGATGATATTTATTTCCGGTGATGCTACCCCTGGAGTTGATGCATTGCCTTTATCATCAATGATTTGCATTGCGACTCCTTCGGCTTCTCCGTAAACCGCAAAATTATTACCGTCCGCAGCGCCGTCAAATGTCACGGCAAAATGCTGCCGGTTCGATTTGTCTGGATCGGGATGAACTATCGTGCAATCTAGCAAACGGATCGCAAAGGGATGGTCATCTCCAACGCCGTTCTGAACCAACTGACCGATAGGCAGAATTGCCATATCAATGGTTTGTTCCAAACTTCCCGGATCTATAGCGCAAGCGGTATCAGTAATACTTCCTTCCATACTCACGCGGCCCCAATCTGTTTTCATGGGATCAGCCATTACCGGAAGACTCAGCAATGACGCCATCAGTAAGGAAGGAGGCACTATCAAAAAAAATGACTTGGACATAAATCACCTAACTCATCCAGCACGTATCTTTCTCAAGAGAAAAAGACATGCGGAAAAATCCGCATGTCGAATTAGAAAATGATGCTTATTGGTAAGCTAGGGTGAAGTCAGCTACGCTTGAGAAGCTACCTGGTTTGATAGCGTCAGATACAGTGCTGCCCTGCAGGTAAGCAGAGAATGCCAGGGTGTTGTTACCAACAACCAGAGTCTGCGGCTTAGTCGCAGTACCCAGTTTAATAGGTAAACCAGTACCATCAACGATTGCGATACCAGCGCCTTCAGCTACGCCAGTGATACCCAACAGGCCAGCTACTGCTGCTGATTCTGCACCGCCGAAAGTGGTAGTTACAGTTTTCAGGGTAGCGATGTCACAGCTTTCCAATTTGATTTGGAAATTATGTGAAGATGATTTGCCGCCATTCTGCAGTGCCACGTTAGAGATCTGGCCCATTTCAACAGTCTGTGCATCTGAACCTGCAGCGATTGAGCAAGGTGCATCAATGATAGAACCATTGAAAGTTACAGTACCTTGACCCTGGTCAGCAGCGTTAGCCACAGAAGCAAAACCCAATACCAAAGCTGCAGCCAAAATCGTTTTATTCATTTTCATTACATAATTCCTTTATACACAATTAAAGTTTTGCCCGCTGATTTACCTTAATAAAATCAAGGTAAATACCGCATCGAAGTTGTTTTAAACATAAATTTTCATGCGGTTTCTTGTTGTGAAAATACAAGATTATAAACCGCGAACTGCTTAGAGCTATAAAGTCATAATGGAGACATTTAAGAACGCCTACACCTTAATAAAATATTTAAATAACGACAGAGCCCTTTTTGTTCGACGCAGATAATACAAACATAGCGCTCTAATTGATAGCTATTTAATTCAATAGATCAAAATTCAGAGTCTTTATCTTAATTAACCAATTTAAAACAATAATATCGATAACTTTGATCGAAAAACATTGCACTCTCGACATATACCACTACAAAAATGAGCAAATCGACACATTAGATCGCTAAAAGTCATTTTTTCAAAATTAATGATTGCTTATTCCATAAGTCAAATTACAATCGACATTAAAGCCTTATAAATTTAATACAAAAAGCAGAAAAATCTTAGTAATAATACATTTAAACCTTAATGACACTTTTGGTAATTTCAGAGGTAAGCGCGGTTTTATTATATACTTATAAATTTAAGTTATTGAAATAAATGACTAATTTTATTTAGACCACAATAATTTTTTTAGATATAAAGAAAGATATTTCACTGACCGATTGAATTTAATAAAATAGTTACCAGACTCATTAGCTGGGCCTAATTGTTAAGTTTTCACGACCCAGTTTCCAAAGTTAAAATAAGGATTTCAAAAACAATATAAAATAAATAAGAGAAAACACCAATATCTGTATGAATAGTCTTTTTATTTGTAGGAAACGTCTTAGTGGAATGTATGAAATATAAACCCCGCAGTGAGAATATAAGAAATAGAAAATAAGATATTCTTAACAAGATAAATTTCATGAGGAATTAATCAATGAAACCTAAGGATCAACGTAAAGAAGAAGTCATGGGTATATTGGAAGAACACTGTAATGTTCTGAAGGAACAGTTTACTGAATCACTTCCCCCAGTTATCAATTGGCCCAAGACAAGAGAGCTGGCTGATAAAGCACAGCTGGATATTTATACGGCAAGATTGGTATTAATGAAGTTAGTTGATGAGAATAGAGCCAGAATGTCAGAAACCAAAGTAATGAACTCACTACGCTGGTTTATTGCTTATCCGACTGAAAAATAAATGAAACCACTCTTATTGAGCATTTATGACTCAATACGCCAAATAATGAGTTAACCCGCTAACCGCCAATACAGCTCACAAAACAGTAACAATTTGAAAATAATGAAATTATTCTTTCTTACATCGATAAAAAACACTTTTCCTACACGAAAAGTTAACCTTATTGTTTTGCTGCTCATGGTCATTACGTTTGTTTCCATGATGCACTATGAAATCAATCGAGGTGGTGCCGGGCTTCATCTTCCTCATAATATTGTCATCTGGGCCATGATGGCACTGTTAGTGATTATGCTCTATTGGCCACAAAGTGCAGAGGCCCACTCAGTGACCGCTCCGAGTCATCTGTGGCTGTTGTTTGGTGCGCTGCTGCTGACACTTCCAGGATTGTGGCCCGCATCATTACAGCATATAGATGCTTGGTTACCGCGAGTGCTCGGTTTGTGGGGAGGGATAATACTACTGCTTGGGCTGTTTCGGCTGAAACTAAATCACGATGCACGACAGGCATGGTTACTGTTAATACTGTTGTCTTCTTGGGGCCAGGCCATGCTAACTTTACTGCAATGGTTTGTTTTTACAGCAGATAACTGGATGGAATTTGATATTGCCGAGCGCCCCTATGGCATGTTTCAGCAAACCAATGTGCTGGCCAGTTATCTGGCAACAGGCTATGGCATCGCGGCCTACCTGTTTATGGCCTCGGGCAATCGCATCATACGTGGCATAGGCACCCTCACGCTGCTGGTTTTCCCCGGTATATTAATGCTATTACAATCGCGCATTGGCTGGGTTGGCGGGGTCATAACCCTATCATTGCTTTCCTTCTATTACTGGCGTCAGCGAAAAATAGCTTGGTTGTGGCTATTCAGCCTGGTCAGTCTGTTGGGTGCCTTTTATCTACAGGAACAGATGAACGTCAGCATGCTGGTATCAAAAGGCACCAGCAACCGAGAACGCTGGCTAATGCTGGAATATACCTGGCAGATGATACAACAACGTCCATGGCTGGGCTGGGGATACGGTAGCTTTGAATCTACCTTTGCCCACGAATTAGTGCAGAACGGGCTGGTATTCGATGGCTCGGTTTACCCTTCTCATCCACATAATGAAGTGCTTTATGGCTGGGTTGAGGGCGGCATCGTGGCTTTAGTTGGGATGCTAGTATTGGCTGCCGGGTATATAAAGCCACTATTGATTCAACCTAAGACAGTTTTCCCTCTCTGGGTACTAACTTTGCCGATAGCTTTGCATCTGATGACCGAGCTGCCTCTTTATCAATCTGCTGGTCACTGGCTGGTGTTGATTTTACTGGGCCGCTTGATGGTGCCAGAAAACATGTTGGTACCCATTATCTCCCCCCCACCCCAATGGCGACGCTGGCTACAGGGCGCTATTGTGCTATCCGCATTATGCACCCTGATCTTTATGGTGACGGGTTTCAAAACTGGCCGTGTACTGACACTGAGTGAAAGGAGTGGTTTGGTTGACATGCAGCCGTTAGATAAGCTGATAAATCCCTATATCCAGTGGGAAAGGTATCAATACATTCGGCACATCAATTTGTTACTGCAATTTAACCAAAATCCTGATCCCGCGTTACTGACTCAGTTCCGCGTATGGGCCGAGCAATACATTCAATTGCATAATGATCCAAATGTTTATCTAAGCCTTATCATGATTACCCAATATCAAAATGACCTCTCTCAGGCCAGGCACCTGCGAGATACCGCTCACGCGCTGTTCCCTCAAAATCCTGCATTCAGGTAGTCTCCACCCAATAAGCTGACAGATCAATGCATAGCCCCTGAGTTTAGGGGCTAATCTGCTTTGTTTGCGAGTCTTCTCGAGTTTTTAGCTATGTCAGTTTCCCGGCTGCTGGGCTAGTATATCGGCTGGAAAAAGGACTTAACTAGAAAACATAACCGCATGAATAATACTGATAAGCTAGATTCCCACACCCCGATGATGCAGCAGTATCATCGGCTTAAGGCCCAACACCCTGACATCTTGCTGTTTTATCGGATGGGCGATTTTTATGAACTATTCTACAGTGATGCCAAACGCGCGTCACAGTTACTGGATATCTCACTGACGAGACGGGGCTCTTCCGCCGGTGAACCTATTCCTATGGCCGGTGTTCCCTATCATTCAATAGAGAACTATCTGGCAAAACTGGTTCAATTGGGTGAATCAGCCGCTATCTGCGAGCAAATCGGCGACCCGGCCACCAGCAAAGGGCCAGTTGAGCGCAAAGTGGTGCGTATCGTCACCCCCGGCACCGTGAGTGATGAAGCCTTGCTGCAAGAACGGCAAGATAATCTGCTGGCAGCTATCTGGCAGGATGCTCGCGGATTTGGCTATGCAACACTGGATATCAGTTCAGGCCGTTTTAGAGTTGCGGAACCCGCAGACCTTGAGACTATGGCTGCCGAGTTACAACGCACCCATCCCGCAGAGTTACTTTATCCAGAAAATTTCGAGCCCATGTCATTGATAGAAAATCGACATGGCTTACGCCGCCGCCCATTATGGGAGTTTGAGCTGGAAACAGCCAAACAGCAGCTTAATCTGCAATTTGGTACCCGCGATTTAATTGGTTTTGGGGTTGAACAATCCCATCAAGCACTGCGGGCTGCGGGCTGTCTGCTGCAATATGTCAAAGATACCCAGCGCACTTCCCTGCCTCATATCCGTGGTTTGACCATGGAGCGCCAGCAAGATGGCATTGTTATGGATGCTGCGACCCGCCGCAATCTCGAACTGACCCAGAATTTGTCCGGAGGAATGGAAAATACACTGGCCGCTATCCTTGATTGCAGTGTGACGGCCATGGGTAGCCGCATGCTGAAACGCTGGCTGCATATGCCAATCCGTGACACTAAGGTGTTGACCGATCGCCAACAAGCCATTGGCGGCTTGCAAGATATTACCGCTGAACTGCAAACGCCGTTGCGTCAGGTTGGTGATTTAGAACGTATTTTGGCTCGCCTGGCACTGCGAACCGCACGTCCGAGAGATTTGGCAAGAATGCGCCATGCATTCCAGCAACTACCTGAAATTCATCGGCTATTACAACCGCTGGATGTTCCCCATATACAAAATTTGCTGTCACAAGTCGGTCAATTTGATGAATTACAAAACTTGTTGGAACGCGCGATTGTTGAAGCACCGCCAGTATTAGTGCGTGATGGTGGCGTTATTGCGCCGGGATACAATGCAGAATTAGATGAATGGCGGGCGTTGGCTGATGGTGCGACCGATTATTTGGACCGGTTGGAAATCCGTGAGCGCGAAAAACTGGGTCTGGATACACTAAAAGTAGGTTTTAATGGCGTTCATGGCTACTTCATTCAGGTCAGTCGGGGCCAAAGCCATCTGGTGCCAATCCATTATGTTCGCAGACAAACCCTGAAGAATGCCGAGCGCTACATCATTCCTGAGCTGAAAGAGTATGAAGACAAAGTTCTGACCTCTAAAGGCAAAGCTCTGGCGATTGAAAAAGGTTTGTACGAAGAGATTTTCGACCTGCTGCTGCCGCATCTACCCGAATTACAAATCAGCGCCAATGCGCTGGCTGAACTGGATGTTTTGGCAAACTTGGCCGAAAGAGCGGAAACACTCAACTATAGCTGCCCTGTTTTGAGTGACAAACCGGGGATCAAGATTATCGGGGGCCGCCATCCAGTGGTGGAACAGGTACTCAGCGAACCTTTCATTTCTAACCCGCTAACCTTGTCACCGCAGCGGCGCATGTTGATCATTACTGGCCCCAATATGGGCGGTAAAAGTACTTATATGCGCCAAACGGCGTTAATCGTGTTGCTGGCGCATATGGGGAGTTACGTTCCGGCGGATCAAGCCACCATTGGGCCGGTTGATCGTATCTTCACCCGTGTCGGTGCCGCTGATGACTTGGCATCTGGCCGTTCTACCTTCATGGTCGAAATGACAGAAACAGCCAATATTCTACATAACGCTACCGAGCAAAGTTTGGTGTTGATGGATGAAATTGGCCGCGGTACATCAACCTATGATGGTTTGTCACTGGCTTGGGCTTGTGCGGAAAATCTGGCTAGCCGGATCAAAGCCATGACCCTATTCGCGACTCATTATTTTGAGCTGACGACCCTACCGGAAAAAATGGAAGGCGTGGTCAATGTTCATCTTGATGCACTGGAACATGGTGAAACCATCGCCTTTATGCACAGTGTGCAAGATGGCGCGGCGAGTAAAAGTTATGGTTTAGCCGTTGCAGCCTTGGCCGGTGTGCCACGAGATGTAATTAAACGCGCGCGGCAAAAACTGAAAGAATTGGAATCGTTATCGAATAATGCAGCAGCAAGTAAGATTGATGGTTCACAACTGACACTGTTAAATGAAGAGGTACCGCCAGCGGTGGAAGCATTAGAAGCCCTGGACCCAGATTCACTGTCGCCACGTCAGGCACTTGAATGGATTTATCGCCTGAAAAACATGGTGTAACCCCGCCAGCTATTAATTTTAGCCATAAAAAAACGGTGAACATCAGTTCACCGTTTTTATGTTTTCTCAACTGCGCTTATTCGCGGAACAATGCTTCAATGCTCAGGCCCTGTGCTTGCAGAATTTCCCGCAAACGACGTAAACCTTCAACTTGAATCTGGCGCACACGTTCACGTGTTAAACCAATCTCACGACCAACATCTTCTAATGTTGCAGCTTCATACCCTAACAGACCAAAACGACGGGCCAAAACTTCGCGCTGTTTTGCATTCAATTCAAACAGCCATTTAACGATACTTTGCTTCATATCGTCGTCTTGCGTCGTATCTTCTGGGCCGTTTTCATTTTCGTCAGACAGAATATCTAATAAGGCTTTCTCTGAGTCGCCGCCTAAAGGTGTATCAACAGAAGTGATACGTTCATTAAGGCGTAACATACGGCTCACATCGTCGACCGGTCTGTCGAGTTGCTCAGCAATCTCTTCCGCACTCGGTTCATGATCCAACTTATGGGAAAGCTCTCGCGCTGTACGCAAATAAACGTTTAATTCTTTAACGATATGAATAGGCAAACGGATAGTACGGGTTTGGTTCATTATTGCCCGTTCAATCGTCTGGCGTATCCACCAAGTGGCATAAGTGGAGAAACGGAAACCGCGTTCAGGGTCAAATTTTTCCACTGCACGGATTAAGCCAAGGTTACCCTCTTCAATCAAATCCAGCAGCGCTAAACCGCGATTACTGTAACGGCGGGCGATCTTCACCACCAACCGCAAGTTACTTTCGATCATACGCCGGCGTGAAGGCACATCTCCGCGCAATGCACGCCGGGCAAAATAAACCTCTTCTTCTGCGGTCAATAACGGTGAATAACCAATCTCACCAAGATAGAGCTGCGTTGCATCCAGCACTCGCTGGGTAACACCTTGCGCCAACAGCTCATCTTCTGCTAACTCGCTTTCAGTAGGTTCATCTTCTACTGATGCTTTTTCGTCGAAAATTTCAGTTTCCGTACTGTTTTCATCAAAATCAGCATCTTCATGCAACTCGTTAACTTTCAGCGTATTTTGGCTCATATGCTGCTCCTACCCGTGAATCCGGCGAGCAGAATACAGCGTATTCTGCCCAATCTATCGCTGCGGAAGGTAACGCAGCGGGTTTACGGATTTCCCCTTGTAACGAATTTCAAAGTGCAATCTTACTGAACTGGTTCCGGTGCTACCCATGGTTGCTATTTTTTGACCCGCCTTCACTTCTTCTTGTTCCCGGACCAGCATTGTATCGTTATGAGCGTAGGCGCTCAGGTAATCATCATTGTGTTTGATGATAATAAGATTACCGTAACCACGCAGTGCGTTCCCAGCATACACAACTCGCCCATTTGCTGTAGCGAAGATAGGTTGCCCACGGGAACCGGCGATATCAATCCCTTTATTTCCCCCTTCGGAAGCAGAGAAACTATCGATCGTTTTACCTTCAGTTGGCCATTTCCAGTTACTGACTGGACTACCATTGCTGGTAGGGTCACTGATTGGACTGCTCGGCGCGATAACAGGTGCAGTTGTAGCGACAACAGCGCCTGACGCTGGCAACATTTTGCCAACATTCTGTTTACCCGAGTTTTCAGAATACGCGCTAGTTGATTGAGAATCAACCGTTGTAGTTGTGTTCTGAATATTTGCAGGCGGTTTTGCTATTCCACTCGATGTGGCATCAGTCGCGGCTAACATTCCACCACTAGAACCATTACCCAACTGAATAGATTGCCCCACATTCAGGCTATAAGGCTCTGCAATATTGTTTTTTGCCGCCAGATCACGGAAGTCACTCCCCGTTATCCAGGCAATATAAAACAGCGTGTCACCACGCTTAACGGTATAGGTATTACCGCTGTAGCTTCCTTTGGGGATATTGTCGTAACTACGGTTATAAACGATGCGCTCACCAGAACTATTGGTGTCCGAACCACTTAGCATGGTACCAGAGCGATCACCACCGACACTGCTGATTGGCGCGGATGTTGTATTATCATTGCTACAACCAACCAACCATAAACTCATAACCGTACATGCCGCTACCCGGCGTAATGTAATCATTGGGCTTCCCGTGCTCATGCTTCCCCCATGACAGCAATATTAAGCGATATATCCAATATAGATGCGCGCATGCTATCAATAGCGCCGCTGCCATACCATAAAATTTATGTTACTGATTTTTGTCCAATCTTTAGCACAAGAAAACTGTACTTCGACTTTAGTCAAAGGTTAAGACTGAAATAATGATATTTTTTCAAGCCAATTCCCCTTTAACTAAAGGAACAAAACGCACGGCTTCTACCGTCTCAACCTGGAACTCATTATGACGGCGCTGCACATATTTCAAGGTTTGAGCCTGTTCTCCCACAGGCAGGACCAATATCCCACCCTCATCCAATTGCTCAAGTAAAGCATTCGGTATTTCTGGTGGAGCAGCGGTCACAATGATCGCATCAAATGGCCCGCGTGATGCCCAACCTAGCCAGCCATCACCATGGCGAGTAGAGACATTATGCAGATCCAGCTGTTTCAGGCGACGTTTTGCCTGCCACTGTAACCCTTTGATTCGTTCAACTGAGCATACATGTTCGACCAAATGCGCCAAAATAGCCGTTTGATAACCCGAACCGGTGCCTATCTCTAATACGCGCGAAGTGGGTGTCAATTGCAACAACTCCGTCATGCGCGCCACCATATAAGGCTGAGAAATAGTTTGCCCAGAACCTATAGGCAAGGCTGTGTTCTCGTAGGCTTTATGGGCCAGTGCCTCATCAACAAAACGCTCGCGCGGCACTGCTTCGATCGCCTGTAGCAAGCGCTCGTCCCGAATACCTTGCTGACGTAACAGCATCAACAATGTTTGCATGCGCTTATTTACCATTCCCCGTCAACCTCTGCATTGGCTAACCAGTTTTCAACCACGTTTTGAGCCCCATAGGCTGTTAAATCAACCTGCAACGGCGTGATAGACACATAGCCTTGTTCAACCGCTGCAAAATCAGTGTCTTCCGCCACATCAAACTTCTCCCCCGGAGGCCCAATCCAGTAGAGATCTTGCCCGCGCGGGTCTTGTTGACAAAATACCTGCTCTGCTGGATGGCGGCTACCACAACGTGTTACCCGAATCCCTTTAATTTGAGATAAGGGTAAATCAGGTACATTAATATTCAGTATTTTGCCCGTATGCAACGGTTTATGTTGTAACGCGCGCAAGATACGACAAGTGACTGCTGCCGCCGTTGCATAGTGCTGATGCCCATTAAGTGAGACAGCCAAAGCAGGGAAACCCAAATGTCGCCCTTCCATCGCTGCCGCCACGGTACCGGAGTAGATAACATCGTCCCCCAGATTAGGGCCAGCATTGATGCCGGAAACCACAATATCTGGTCGGGGACGCATTAATGCATTGACCCCCAGATAGACGCAATCGGTCGGCGTACCTTGCTGCACTGCAATGTCGCCATTAGATAAGGTGGTAATACGCAGAGCGCTATCTAGCGTCAAGGCATTGGAGGAGCCGCTTCGATTACGATCGGGCGCTACGATTTGTACCAGCGCAAACTCCCGCAATGCGGCTGCCAACGTCTGTATGCCCGGCGCAGTAATTCCGTCATCGTTACTCAGCAATATCCGCAGCATCGGCATTATCCTGATTCATGATTTCCCGCACCACACTGGTGGCAAAACTACCGGCGGGTAACCAGAAACTGAGTTCCAAAGTGACCTCATCCCACCAGTTCCACTGCATATTTTGCGGTTTGAGTAAGATAGCCCGGCGCGCACCTTCGACACGTTCGCGCTTAATCAGTGCCAATAGCTCGGTTTGATCAGCTAAACATGCTTGTTCGAAAGCTAATGCCGCGCCCTGAGTACCCAGCTCACCATCGCCAGGCAACGGAGCGGTTACATTCAATTCGCCCGCATCGACCCGCTGCTGTAACAAGGCCAATTCATCAGCCCCGGCCACAAACCAACTGCCGCGCCCTGATAGCTGCAAGGCATCACCGTCCAGTACAGTCGTCGCCTGCTGTTGAGCTAAACGGCTACTGCTAATCAGGTTGAACATCGCGCTACGGCTGGCGGATAAGTAAAAGCTGCGTTTACTGCGCTCTTTTACTCGAATTTCATTATTCGCCCACAAACGCGCCTGCACCAGATTATTGCCTCCGCGGCCAAAGCGCTGGCTACCAAAATAGTTCGGCACACCATGAGCGGCAATCTGCTGCAATCGCTGTTCGACGTCCTGATTATCAGTTATGTGGCGCAACACCAAAGTAAAAGCATTGCCTTTCAGTGAGCCAATACGCAGTTTTCTTTTCTGACGCACCGACTCCAACACTTCACAGCCTTCCAGTTCGAAAGTAGCAAGATCCGGCGCTTCTTTACCTGGTAAGTGCAAACAGAACCATTGCTCGGTGACGGCGTGACGATCTTTCAAACCGGCATAACTCACCAACCGCGGGTGGATCTTGGCGAAACGCGCCAGATAATCCGCAACAAATTGGGTGTTACAGCCATTTTTGCGGATACGAACCAATAAATGCTCGCCTTCACCGTCCGGCTCAAATCCCAAATCTTCGACCACCACAAAGTCTTCTGGATTGGCTTTTAAAATGCCACTTGCCTTGGGTTTGCCGTGCAGCCAGGTTAGATTTTCCATATCCATCAGTTATGCCTTAAACCTGCTCAACTTTAATTAATAGCGCCACGGCTTCACACGCAATTCCCTCACCACGGCCAGTAAAACCAAGCTGTTCAGTGGTGGTGGCTTTTACGTTGATATCATCCATATGACATTGTAGGTCTTCCGCCAAATGAACGCGCATTTGCGGGATATGGGGGGCCATTTTAGGGGCTTGGGCGATAATCGTAATATCCAGATTACCCAGTTTGTACCCCTTAGCCAGAATGCGGCGGTATGCTTCACGCAATAAAGCGCGGCTGTCAGCACCTTTAAAGGCCGGGTCAGTATCGGGGAATAACTTGCCGATATCACCTAATGCGGCGGCCCCCAGTAATGCATCGGTGGCAGCATGTAATGCAACATCGCCATCTGAATGCGCCACTAAACCCTTTTCGTAAGGGATGCGCACCCCACCAATAATCAGTGGGCCGCTGCCATTTTCACCAAATTTATGAACATCGAAACCATGACCAATTCGCATTAATTGCACTCCAATGAATTTGGGGACTGCCGTTGGGTTAAATAAAATTCTGCCAGCGCCAAATCCTCTGGGCGCGTCACTTTGATATTATCCGAACGCCCTGAAATCAGTATCGGATGATAACCGCAATGCTCTAATGCTGAAGCTTCATCAGTGACCAGCGCGCCGTCTTGTAGGGCGCGGGATAAGCACATTTTTAATAACTCAAGCGGGAAAAGTTGCGGTGTCAGCGCATGCCACAGCGCTTGGCGATCAACAGTATGAGCAATGGCTTGCACACCTGGTTCACTGCGCTTCATGGTGTCACGAACCGGCGCTGCCAGAATACCACCGACCTTGCTGTGTTCAATAATTGCCAGCAATTTTTCAAGGTCGCTTTGGTGCAAACACGGGCGAGCCGCATCATGAACCAGCGCCCATTCGGCCTGCCCTGCTTGCTGCAAACCCGCCATCACAGAATCAGCTCGCTGGTCACCGCCGTGAACAATACTGATGCGAGGATCTCCGGCGATAGATAACCTTGAGAATTGCGTGTCTTGCGGATGTATGACAACAACAACCCGCTGAATTCGTGGGTGACTCAGCAAAGAAACAATTGCGTGTTCAATGATTGTCTTGCCCCCCACAATTAAATACTGCTTAGGGCAATCAGCTTGCATGCGGCTGCCAATACCCGCCGCCGGTACTATGGCTATAATTTCAGGCGCAATAGCTTCGGGTGCAACGACGTCAGAAAGGGAAACTGCGAAATTACTCATTATTTATTGTTGTGCGTTATTTGGCGTCGAAGGGATACCCGCATTACGTCTGGATTGGTCAGGAACCAGACGATAGAAACTTTCGCCGGGTTTAATCATACCCAGCTCGTTACGTGCGCGTTCTTCGATAGCCTCTTGACCACCGTTTAAATCATCGATTTCAGCAAATAGCTGATCATTTCGGGCTTTAAGTTTGCCGTTATTGCCCTCTTGGAGCGCCACGTCATCCTTAACCCGAACAAAATCATGAACACCATTCTTGCCCAACCACAATGAATACTGTAGCCAGCCAAGTAAAATCAGCAATAGTAGCGTAAGTTTTCCCATTCCCGCCCCCTGAAAAACTGCCTATACCGTAAATAATTCGAGTTGCAGGAAGGCAGCAACTGAGCGACAAATTGGTTGTAAACCAATTTGAACAGCGCCTGCGCTGGCCCGCAGGGTGAGCCTCTAATGAGGCCCATAATCCTCAGGAGCTTACACAAGTAAGTGACTGGGGTGAACGAAGACAGCCAACACACATGCAACTTGAAGTATGACGGGTATAATCATCCCACAACTTTTCGTCGGACTCCACTCTGTGACGGAAATAGGCCACAAGGCGCAGATTAAGGACGATTTCCGGCAAAAATACCACGTAACTCGACAAAATGTCATTAAATGCTAATTTTCAGCATTCTTTCCCCCGCCATTGTCGATTAATAACACAACAACACCACGCAGAGATAAACACTGGAAAAGGTATTTTTTCCATTGTCTTATGCCAGTCAGCAAATTAAATATGCATATTTAATGTCGCCATAAATAAATAACCCCCATTATAGTTGAGTTTACAGTTATAAAAGTTTATTTTTATGCACTCAAACTGCATAAATAAAAAATCATACTTTCATTCATCTTTACCTTTTAACCGGGAGATTCACATGTTTAAACGTTTAATGTTGGTTGGGACTTGCTTGGCAGCCGTGTTGTCTGCGGGTACGGCTATTGCCGCTGAACCCACTTATGTGGTCGGCTCTGGGGGGACCTATCGCCCATTTGAGTATGAAAACAGCCAAAAACAACTGGAAGGTTTTGATATCGATATCATTAAAGCTATCGGTAAAGCTGAAGGTTTTCAGGTCAAATTAGTGAATACACCGTGGGAAGGTATTTTTGCCACTTTAGGTTCTGGTGATCGCGACATCATTATTTCCGGTATCACGATTACTGATAAACGTAAGCAAATGGTTGATTTCTCTGACCCTTACTTCCCGGCCGAACAAACCATTGTGGTTCCTAAAGGCTCTAAAGTTGATTCTATTGCCGCATTGAAAAACCTGAATGTTGGCGTCGTGAATTCCAGCACTGGGGATATCGTAGTTTCCGATGTTCTGGGCAAAAACAGTACCGCAATCAAGCGCTTTGATAATACGCCGCTGATGCTGCAAGAGTTATATGAAGATGGTATCGCCGCCGCAGTCGGTGATGTGGGTGTTGCCAAGTTCTACCTAAAAACCCACCCAGAAAAAGCTTTTGAACTGGTGGCTGATGATAAATTTGAGCGCCAATACTTCGGCATCGCGGTAGCGAAAGGTAACGAAGAATTACGCAGTAAAATCAACAGTGGCCTGCAAAAAATCGTGGCTGACGGCACTTATGCCAAAATTTATGAAAAATGGTTTGATGCTCAGGTTCCGACGCTGCCTACAAAATAACTTTTTTAATACATTTTTTAATACACTTTTTAGACCCAAAGTCATTGGCGTTACAGCAGTCACCATGCTGTAGCGCCAATGAATAAAGGTATTTGGATTGCTTATGTCGGGATTTCGTTGGGAAATCATTCAGGAATACGCCCCACTGTTTATGGACGGTGCCTGGATGACAATAAAGTGCACCATTATTTGTGTGATTTTAGGGACGACCTGGGGATTAACACTCGGTCTGGGGCGATTAGCGCAAGCACCTCATGGTATCTGGAAGCCAATACTGTATTACTTTGTTCAATGGCCGGTGCGTATCTATATCAGCGCCATTCGCGGGACACCGCTCTTTGTGCAGATAATGGTGGTGCACTTTGCTTTGGTGCCGCTGTTTATCAACCCTCGGGATGGCATTCTGGTCACCAATGGCATTATGTCCTCTGATTTTGCCAGAATGCTACGTTCTGATTACGGCGCGTTTTTATCTTGTATCGTGGCTATCACATTGAACGCCGGAGCTTATGTTTCTGAGATTTTCCGCGCGGGTATTCAATCTATTGATCGCGGCCAGATGGAAGCCTCCCGCTCCCTGGGTATGAGCTACGGCAAAACCATGCGCAAGGTTATCCTACCGCAGGCTTTCCGCCGTATGCTGCCGCCACTGGGCAACAACGCCATTGCTATTGTAAAAGATTCGTCGTTGGCATCTGCCATCGGGCTGGCAGACTTAGCCTATGCCGCGCGCACTGTTTCCGGGGCCTATGCCACTTATTGGGAACCCTACCTGGTCATTTCGGTGGTTTATTGGGTTATTACATTCATACTTTCGCTGTTAGTCCGGCATATGGAAACGAGGTTCGGTAAAAGTGATTCACGTACATAACCTGCAAAAACAATTTGGCGAAACCCATGTGCTGCGGGGGATTTCATGCGAAATTCAGCCAAAAGAAGTCGTCTGCATAATTGGCCCATCTGGCTCCGGAAAAAGTACCTTTTTGCGCTGTATTAATGCGCTAGAAACCTTGTCCGGTGGTGAAATCACCGTGAATGGTTTTGAGATCCATAACCCCAAAACCGATCTCAACCGCATGCGCGAAAGTGTCGGCATGGTGTTCCAGCGCTTTAATCTGTTTCCGCATATGACGGTGCTGGAAAACCTGATCATGGCGCCCATGGATGTCAAAAAACTGTCCCGCGCACAAGCTATTGAACGGGCTGAATTATTGCTGCGCAAAGTCGGTTTACTGGACAAAATTGATGCTTACCCCAGCAGTCTTTCGGGTGGACAACAGCAGCGGGTAGCGATTGCCAGAGCTTTGGCAATGGAGCCGAAAATCATGCTGTTTGACGAGCCAACCTCCGCGCTCGATCCGGAACTGGTGGGCGAAGTGCTGGCGGTGATGAAAGCATTGGCTCTGGAGGGGATGACCATGGTGGTAGTGACCCATGAAATGGGCTTTGCCCGTGATGTTGCCGATCGGGTATTGTTTATTGATCAAGGGGTTATTCAGGAAGAGGGTAAACCGGAAGAGATATTTACTGCCCCAACCAACCCGCGCACCCAAGCATTTCTTAGCAAGGTACTTTCTGCGCAAGGATAAGCAGATTGAACTTGTAGCGGGTTGTCATTGGAGCAAACCAAACAGCCCGCTGATTTAGCCCTCACCAGCCGGTGAGGAATGTAAATAACATCCAGAATAAGCACACCACTGCAATCCCAGACCCACCTACAGTGATAAGCACATTACCGCGCGATAGCATACTCAGCGTAATGCCGATCAGCACTGAAACGGGCATCAAAGCCAAAAAAAACGGCCAGGTGTAGAGCAAGAAAAAGACAGTATTGGGGCCGTAAACAAAGAATGGAATCGCGAACGCCAACCAATAGAAGACAAAGCCAGTAACACCGCCAAGAAAGGAGTATGACGGTTCCTCCCGTTCCTGCTGTTCGTCGATAATAATTTGGGTGATATTTTGCATACAAATCCTGTGGGCACAGTTTACCGGCACGCTCTCAGGACGTTTTGCCAGCAGCTATATTAGGATTTGATAATAGCTCGACCACGCAGCACGTCTAACAATTGTTCAATCAAATTTGTTACTAATTGTTCACCTTGCAAGCGAGTATCAGGATGCTCAGGAAATTCATAAACAGAGTCGATACCGGTGAAATTTTTCAGCTCTCCGGCACGGGCTTTTTTATACAATCCTTTCGGGTCGCGGGCTTCGCAAATCGCCAATGGCGTGTCCACAAACACCTCAATAAACTGGCCTGATGCCAACATATCTCGCACCATTTGGCGTTCTGCCCGATGAGGGGAAATAAACGCCGTTAACACCACCAGACCGGCATCCACCATTAATTTAGCCACTTCCCCGACCCGGCGGATATTCTCGCGCCGGTCGCTATCAGAAAAGCCCAAATCACGACATAAACCGTGGCGTACATTGTCGCCATCAAGTAAGTAAGTGCTAACACCGCGGGCAAACAGCGCCTGCTCCAATGCCCCCGCCAAAGTAGATTTTCCGGAACCCGATAAGCCGGTAAACCACAGCACCACACCTTGATGCCCGTGCTGTTGTTCACGATCTTCTCGGGTCACGGCATGGGGGTGCCAGACGATATTTTCGTCGGCTGGCGTCACCTGATCAGCATGCACGTTATTTCCCCCCTAACAGGTCACGCGCACCCCAATGTGGGAAGTGGCGGCGAACCAATGCATTCAATTCCAATTCAAACTCACTGAATTCTTTGTTTTCCTGATAGACCGACTCCAGCGTTTCACGGATCAACCCTGCGCCAACAGTGACATTACTCAGCCGGTCAATAAAGATCAGGCCGCCGGTATCGCGATTACGCTGATAGCTGTCCAGCACCAGCGGCTCATCGAACGCCAATTCAACCAAACCAATGCCATTCAGCGGCAAACTTTCGACTACCCGCTGGGTCAATGAGTTGATTTCGACCTGATATTGGATATTTTCAACCCGCGCACGGGTCTTTTTCCCGGCAATCTTGATGTCATAGCTTTGCCCGACCACCAGTGGTTGCTCCGCCATCCACACCACATCCACCAGCGCGTTTTGCGCCGTTTTTAGGGTTTCACTGGTATCAACCAATAAATCACCACGGCTAATATCGACTTCATCTGTCAGCACCAGTGTAATGGCTTCACCGGGCATTGCCTGGGCCAAATCGCCATCAAAAGTGACAATCCGTGCAATGGTGGATTCCACACCAGAGGGCAGCACTTTTATTTTTTGCCCGACCCGCACGATACCGGCAGATAAGGTGCCAGCATAACCTCGGAAATCCAGATTTGGTCGGTTTACATATTGCACCGGGAAACGCAGCGGCTGTTGGCGACTGGCATTCACCACATCAACACTTTCCAGCACTTCAAGCAGCGTCGGGCCGGAATACCAATTCATTTTCTCACTTGGCGAGGCCACATTGTCGCCATCCAGCGCCGATAGCGGGACAAATTTAATATCTAAATCAGTGGGTAACTGCTGAGCAAAACTCAGGTAATCTTCTTTAAACTGCTCGAAGACACTTTCCTGATAATCGACCAAATCCATCTTATTCACTGCCACCACCAAATGGCGGATACCCAATAGCGTGGCAATAAAGCTGTGGCGGCGAGTTTGGTCCAATACCCCTTTACGGGCATCAATTAACAAAATCGCCAAATCACAGGTCGAAGCGCCGGTCGCCATATTGCGCGTGTATTGCTCATGCCCTGGGGTATCAGCAATGATAAATTTGCGCTGTTCAGTGGAGAAGTAACGATAAGCTACATCAATAGTAATGCCCTGCTCACGTTCGGCCTGCAAACCATCCACCAACAAAGCCAGATCCAGTTTTTCACCCTGTGTACCAATACGCTTGCTGTCAGTGTGCAGCGTAGTGAGCTGATCTTCGTAAATCTGGCGGGTATCATGCAGTAAACGGCCAATTAACGTACTTTTGCCATCATCCACGCTGCCGCAAGTCAGAAAGCGCAACATGGTTTTGTGCTGCTGGGCATGCAGATAAGCTTCTACCCCGCCTTCATTAGCAATTTGCTGGGCGATAGAAGTATTGTTTAAAATCATCGAGTTACTTTCTAAAATCGACTGATTTTCTGTTTTCAATTGGTCTTGAAATACAGATTGATCTTGAAATTTTGTGCTCATCGGGCGCTCCTCAGAAATATCCCTGACGCTTTTTAAGCTCCATGGAGCCGGATTGATCGCGGTCGATCATTCGACCCTGACGTTCACTGGTGGTCGAGATAAGCATCTCTTCGATAATGGCGGGCAAGGTTTCCGCCTCAGACTCTACCGCGCCGGTCAGTGGCCAACAGCCCAAGGTTCGGAAACGCACCATTTTCTGAGTAATCACTTCGCCCGGCTGTAGGTCAATGCGGTCGTCATCCACCATCAGCAGCATCCCGTCGCGCTCCACCACAGGGCGGGGCTTCGCCAGATACAACGGCACAATGTCGATTTTTTCCAGGAAGATATATTGCCAAATATCCAGCTCAGTCCAGTTGGACAGCGGGAAGACGCGGATACTTTCGCCTTTGTTAATCTGGCCGTTATAGTTGTGCCACAGCTCCGGGCGCTGGTTTTTTGGATCCCAACGATGGAAGCGGTCACGGAACGAATAAATACGCTCTTTGGCGCGGGATTTCTCTTCATCCCGCCGCGCGCCACCGAAAGCGGCATCAAAACCGTATTTGTTCAGCGCTTGCTTCAGCCCCTCGGTTTTCATGATATCAGTGTGTTTGGCGCTACCGTGGATAAAGGGGTTAATGCCCATTGCCACCCCTTCCGGGTTACGATGCACCAATAATTCACAGCCAAATGCCTTGGCGGTGCGGTCACGGAATTCGTACATTTCACGGAATTTCCAACCGGTATCCACATGCAATAACGGGAAAGGTAAATGACCGGGGAAAAATGCTTTACGCGCCAAATGCAGCATCACAGAAGAGTCTTTGCCGATGGAATAGAGCATCACCGGGTTACCGAATTCAGCGGCCACTTCACGGATGATATGGATACTCTCCGCCTCCAATTGCCGCAAATGAGTGAGTCGTTTTTCGTCCATAACAGATCCTTTATGCCAAATTCACGACTGACGGGCTGATGGCCTGTTCAGTCTGCGGTTGTTGCCCAAACCAGGCAATTTGGTGGTGTAAATCCACCACTTCCCCGATGACCAGCAGGGCTGGTGTCGGGGCCTGATGCGCGAGTAATTCAAGCTCTGCCAGTGTGCCGGTCAGAACTTGCTGATCAGCACGGGTGCCCCGGCCAATCACTGCCACTGGCGTAGTGCTGGCTCGGCCATGGGTGATTAATTGCCGACTGATTTCAGCCGCTTTCACCGTGCCCATGTAGATGGCCAAAGTCTGATGACCACGGGCCAGCGCCTGCCAATCCAAATCATCGCCATCGGCGCGGCAATGCCCGGTAATAAATGTCACACTTTGTGCATGGTCACGGTGAGTCAGAGGAATTCCAGCATAAGCTGTCGCCCCGCTCGCCGCCGTCACCCCTGGCACCACCTGAAAGGGTATGCCCGCACGCGCCACAACTTGTAGCTCTTCACCGCCACGACCAAAGATAAAAGGATCGCCGCCTTTTAGCCGCACCACCCGTTTCCCGCGTTGTGCCAATGTGACCAGTAATTGATTGGTTTCTTCCTGAGTGACCGAATGCGCCCCCGCGCGTTTGCCAACACAAATCCGTTCAGCATCACGGCGCACTAAATCCAGCACTTCCGGGCTGACCAAATGGTCAAACAGCACCACATCAGCCTGTTGAATCACTTGCAGACCGCGCAAGGTCAATAAACCAGGATCACCGGGGCCAGCCCCCACCAAGGCAACTTCCCCCTGAGAGATGCTCTGCCCTTCCAATGACAATTGCAGTTCCTCTTCAGCTTGGGCTAACTGACCACGACTGACAAAACTGGCAAAGCGGCCACTGAAAGCATTTTCCCAAAAACGGCGGCGCTCACCCATTGAAGCGATTTGTAGCTTAACCCGGCCACGCCAGCGCCCGGCGATAGCCGCCATCTCACCTAAACTGCTGGGCAATAAGGCTTCCAATTTCTCGCGCAAGATACGCGCCAAAACCGGTGCCTGACCGGCGGAGGAAATCGCCACCACCAGCGGAGAGCGGTCGACAATCGACGGGAAGATAAACGAGCAACGAGGTTGGTCATCCACCACATTCGCCAGCAGATGCCGCTTGTCTGCCGCCGCGAAAACCGCTGCATTCAGCGCAGTATCGTCTGTGGCCGCAATCACCAGAAATACCTCATCCAGCTGCTCGGGCAAGAAATCTAATGCCAGCCAGTGAATGCGGCCATCCTGAGATTGTTGTTCAAGTTCAGATGAGAGAGTCTGTGCCACTACCCGCACCTGTGCGCCCGCGCGGTGGAGTAAGTCAATTTTTCGCGCAGCAACTTCACCGCCGCCAACAACCAATACAGGGCGGCGTTTCAAGTCGGCAAAAAGAGGTAGATAGTCCACAGCATCCTTCAATTACATAATAAGCGTAGGGTGACTATAGGGGGGGGTTATGGCCTTATGAAATGACTAAAAGTAATTACAAGTTCCATAATGATATATAGGCGTGATGACAGGGTTCCCAGCTATGCTGGTTGATCATCACTGTGACTAATTTTCTTATCTGGTGACATAAATATCCGCACTTTAGGAAGTATACAAATTGTCTATTTCCCCGGAGAGTTTCATACTATACCGCGTTGTCCATGCCAGTAGGTGTGGCTCTGACTTTAACAAGGATATTTCAGTATGTTTTCCCGCCGTCGCCTAAAGTGGGCACTCTTTACGCTGAGTTTAACATTTACACTGAGTTTAACTGCCGTCCTGCCACTTCAGGCAGCGACATCGCCAGCCATCGGTCAAATAGCTGAACAACAAGTTCGCCACATCAGCACCTACTTTCCGGGCCGTATGGCGGGCAGCCCAGCGGAATTGCTGGCTGCTGAATATATTAATCACCGTTTTCAGCAGATGGGCTATCAGAGTAATTTGCGGGGGTTTAATACCCGTTATCTCTATACCAGTAAAAATGGTAAACAAAACTGGCGAAATATCAGTGCCACTTCAGTGATTGCTGCCCGAAATATATCAACAGATAAAGAGGATGCGGCCAACAAAGCGGATGATCAAAAACAGATAATCATCATGGCGCACTTTGATACTTACACCCCACAAAGCGACGAAGATTTAGATAAAAATCTGGGTGGTTTAACACTGCAAGGTGTTGATGATAATGCGGCGGGTGTAGGGGTAATGCTGGAACTGGCGGAGCGCCTCAAAAAAACGCCGCTGCGCTATGATTTACGTTTTGTCGCGCTCAGTGCTGAAGAAATTGGTGCGCAAGGAACAGAAAATTATCTGCAACGAATGAGCCAGGCTGAAAAAGCGAACACATTACTGGTGATCAATTTAGATAATTTGATCACCGGCGATCGCCTCTATTTTAATGCCAATAATCAGCCCGCCGCCATTACTGCAAAGGATCTAGCGCTGACACTGGCCCGCCGCTATGGCATTACTGCCACCACAGTAAAAGGTCAAGTGACCGCCTCATGCAAGGCGGAGAAAAATGCCTTTGATGCCGCTGGAATACCGGTGTTATCCGTAGAAGCCAGTAATTACACATTGGGTCATAAGGATGGTTGCCAACAACGGGCTATCAGTAAACATTTTCCACAGGGAACAACCCGCCATCAAAGCCCACTAGATAACTTAAACTATCTGGACAAGTTCTTGCCCGGCCGCATCACTAAACGCACACATAACACGGTGCGGATATTGTTGCCGCTGATACAAACGTTAGCTGGCGCTAAAAAATAATTTTTTGCCGCAAAAAATAAGGGCGCTATGAGCGCCCTTTTATCTCTCTGTCACATTCAGCTTTCATGCAGACCGCATTCACGTTTTAGGCCAAAGAAGCGCGTTTCTTCTTCACTCATACCCGGCTCCCATTTACGGGTTGTATGGGTATCGCCGACAGATAAATAACCCTGCTCCCACAATGGATGGTAACTCAGACCATTTTGGGTCAAATACTGATAAACTTGGCGGTTATCCCAATCAATAATAGGGAGCAATTTGAAAACACCGCGTGCAATCGCCAGAACCGGTAACTTTGCCCGGCTGCCCGATTGCTCACGGCGCAGGCCCGCAAACCAAGTTTGAGCGCCTAAAGTTTCCAGTGCGCGGTTCATCGGCTCAACTTTATTCAGGTCGTTATAGCGCTCAATCCCCTCAACACCCTGTTCCCACAATTTGCCATAGCGAGCTTCTTGCCAGGCGGGGTTTTGAGGGGCACGAAACACTTGCAAATTAAGCTGAAGTTTTTCAGTGAGAGAATCAATAAACTGATAAGTTTCCGGGAACAGATAGCCGGTATCCGTGAGGATCACCGGGATATCAGGGAGCTGCCGCGTCACCAAATGCAAACAAACTGCCGCCTGAATACCAAAACTGGAAGAGAGCACAAACTCACCGGGCAGATTTTCTAATGCCCAACTGACGCGCTCTTGCGCGGTTAAATGCTCCAGTTGCCCATTAACCAGCGCCAATGCCGCGGCTTGTTCCGCTTTCGGCAGCGCATTAAGTTCATTGAGATTGAATTGACTCACACCGCCTCCTGAACATCATAAAAGTCGTGGGCTGAATCTATCACCGGAGCAATAACACCGACACGAATAACAAAATCGCCGAAACCCTCATCAGTATGGCGTTCCTTAGCCCAACGCCCGACTAACTGGTCGGTAATCGCCAGGATTTCATCTTCGGTAATGTTTTCACGATACATGCGCGGTATCCGCGTGCCTTCGCGGTTGCCGCCCAGATGCAGGTTATAGCGGCCCATAGCTTTCCCCACCAGCCCAACTTCAGCCAGCAAAGCACGGCCGCAACCATTCGGGCAGCCGGTGACGCGCATCACAATATGTTCATCAGGCAAACCATGTTGCTGCAAAATACCTTCAATACGGGTGACAAATTCCGGCAAGAAACGTTCAGCTTCCGCCATTGCCAATGGGCAAGTTGGGAACGAAACACAGGCCATCGAATTTTCACGCTGCGGGCTGACATTGTCATCCATCAAGCCGTGTTCACGGGCCAATGCTTCAATGCGCGCTTTGTCTTTTTCCGGTACCCCCGCCACAATGAGGTTCTGATTGGCAGTTAAACGGAAATCGCCCTGATGGATTTTAGCAATTTCCGCCACGCCGGTTTTCAGACTGCGGCCGGGGTAATCCAGCAAACGGCCATTTTCGATAAATAAGGTCAAATGCCATTTTTTGTCGATGCCCTTTACCCAGCCAATACGATCACCGCGGCCAGTAAATTGGTAAGGTTTGATGGCAGAGAAACTCACACCCGCGCGCTTTTCAACTTCGGCCTTAAACACATCAACACCGACGCGCTCTAGCGTATATTTGGTTTTAGCATTCTTACGATCAGTGCGGTTGCCCCAGTCACGTTGGGTGGTCACCACCGCTTCTGCAATAGCCAAAGTATGTTGCAACGGGATATAGCCGAATTCACTGGCTTTACGTGGGTAAGTATTCTTATCACCGTGAGCAATGGATAGCCCACCGCCAACCAACACGTTAAAACCGACCAATTTACCTTTCTCCGCCACCGCAACAAAGTTGAGGTCATTAGCATGGAGATCGACATCATTTTGCGGCGGAATGACGACTGTAGTTTTAAACTTACGTGGCAAATAAGTCGCACCGAGGATCGGTTCTTCATCCGTGGTCGCGACTTTTTCTGCATCCAGCCAAATTTCAGCGTAAGCACGGGTACGTGGTAACAAATGTTCAGAAATCTTCTTCGCCCATTCGTAGGCTTCCTGATGGAGCACTGACTCCACCGGGTTCGAGGTGCAGAGTACGTTACGGTTAACATCGTTTGCCGTCGCCAATGCATCCAAGCCCAATTGATTGAGCAACTGGTGGGCTGGTTTCACATTTCCTTTCAGAATGCCATGAAACTGGAATGTCTGGCGGTTAGTGATACGGATGCTGCCGTATAAAGTGTTATCCGCAGCAAATTTATCAATTCCTAGCCACTGTTGCGGGGTAATAATCCCTCCGGGCAAACGGCAGCGCAGCATCATGGCATGACGAGGTTCAAGCTTCTGTTCCGTCCGTTCGGCGCGGATATCGCGGTCATCTTGCTGATACATTCCGTGGAAGCGGATCAGCAGGAAGTTATCGCCGTTGAAGCCGCCGGTCAGCCCGTCATTCAAGTCCTCTGCAATAGTCCCGCGAAGGAAATTGCTCTGTGACTTCATGCGCTCGCCGTCAGAAAGCTTTCCAGTCACGACCTGTTTTCCAGCAATAACTAATGGCCCTGGGTGTTTTTCATTCATCAGTACACATCCCGCTGATAACGGCGCGCCAGGCGCAGCTCACTTAAATATTCATCAGCCTGCTCAGCATCCATCGCGCCGTGCAGAGCCACCACGTCCAGTAAAACTTGCTCAACGTCTTTCGCCATGCGGTTGGCATCGCCACAGACGTAAATGTGGGCACCTTGTTGGATCCAGTCCCACAGTTCTGCACCTTGTTCGCGCAGTTTGTCTTGTACATATATTTTATGGGCTTGATCGCGCGACCAAGCCAGATCAATGCGGGTCAGTAAGCCGTCTTTGACATAGCGCTGCCATTCAACCTGATAGAGAAAATCTTCAGTGAAATGTGGGTTACCGAAAAGTAGCCAATTCTTGCCTGTGGCTCCATCGGCTTCGCGCTGCTGCATAAAGGCGCGGAACGGCGCGATGCCGGTTCCCGGCCCAATCATTATCACTGGCGTTTCTGGGTTAGCCGGTAAACGGAAGTTATCGTTATGTTCGATAAAGATGCGAATATCGTCATCCATCGCCAATCTATCCGCCAGATACCCCGAAGCACCGCCAGTACGTGGACGACCATCAATCTCATAGCGCACCACACCGACGGTAATATGCACTTCATTCTCAGTTTCAGCTTGTGAGGAAGCAATGGAATAGAGGCGAGGAGTTAGTGGCCGCAACAGTGCAACCAATTGATCGGCATTGAGATCAGAGGGGGCCTGACGCACCATATCCACAATCGGAGTGTTCTTCGCATAGTGTTGCAGCGCCGGTTTATCCGCCAGCAAAGCAATCAATTTCTCATCACGGGACAGTGCGGCGTATTTATCGACAATCACCGTGGTATTTTGCGTCAGTTCAAGATGGCTACGCAGCGCTTGCGACACCAATATATTCTGCCCATCAATACTGACCGGCTCATCACCTTTAAGCCACAATAGCGCCAGCAACTCGTCGACCAATGCAGGGTCATTATCAAACCAGACCCCCAGAGCATCACCCGGCTGATAGCGCAGCCCGGAGTCCCCTAAATCAATTTCAATGTGGCGCACATCTTTTTCAGAATGACGCCCCGTCACTTTTTGCTGTACCGATAACTGCGCGGTAAGTGGCGCGGTTTTGCTATAAGGGCTAGAGGTAATTTCATCGACCACACCACTTTTTGTGGCCGCCGCCGCCGCTGTTGATTGGGCTGGCACTCTGGCTTGCAAGGCCGCAACAACCTGCTGTCGCCACTGTTGTGCTGATTCTTGATATTCCACATCAGCATCCACTCTATCAACTAACCGCTGCGCCCCCAACTCAGCCAATTTGTTGTCGAAATCTTTACCCGCCTGGCAAAAATGCTCATAGGAAGTATCGCCTAAGCCAAACACCGCAAAGGCGGTTTCTGGCAATTTAGGCGCTTTTTTAGAGAATAAGAACTTATGCAGCGCCACGGCCTCTTCGGCTGGTTCGCCTTCACCTTGGGTGGAAGCAACAATCACCAGCAAACGTTCCTGCGCGATTTGTTTAAACTTATAATCACCGGCATTAACCAGATTGACATTAAGCTTGGCGGCCAAAAGATCGTCACGTAGCTGTTCAGCCAAACGCCGCGCATTGCCGGTTTGGGAAGCAGAAATCAGGGTAATCGCCGTTGCTGGAGCGGCCACAACAGGAGCAATAACCGCGCCAGGTTGTTGGTTAACCATGCCCCAGAAGTAGCCAGATAACCAGGCCATTTGGGTGGGAGAAAACTCACCAACCGCGGCTTGCAAGCGGGCCAACTGCTCCGGCGATAACGGGAGTAAAGAAGTAGGAGGAACCTGAGTCGTCATTGCAGTACTAATTCCTTTATGCTTAGCCACGGTAGGCACGGACAGCTATTAGTGCGAACAGTTTGCGCTCAAAAGTCTTGATAGTTTGTAAGATTAACCATCCCGATAATAACAATTAAAGAAGCAATGGAAATAATAAATAACCAAAACGACTAAGTGGTTTTTCAGGTAATAGATATGAGTTAAAGTGTTCAACTTATTAGGAAATTTTCACCCACTGACATCTCATCACAAATTAATTATATCTGTATAAAAATCAGTGGAATACGTGAAGACAAGCAAAATTCATCTAAGCCAATAGGGCACACAGTTACGTGCATTCATAGCCAGTATCCATGCTTTCGGGTACTATGCGGCGGTTTTTGAGTCAATAAGGTCAGAATGATGAGCACCACCCTATTTAAAGATTTTCAGTTTGAAGCCGCCCATTTGTTGCCTCATGTCCCAGAGGGCCACAAATGCGGTCGTTTGCACGGCCATTCATTTATGGTCCGTATTGAGGTCACAGGTGAAGTTGATGCTCACTCCGGCTGGGTGATGGACTTTGCTGATCTCAAGGCTGCATTCAAGCCAATTTGGGAACGTTTGGATCATCACTATCTGAATGACATTCCCGGTCTGGAGAATCCGACCAGTGAAGTGCTGGCCTGTTGGATTTGGCAACAGCTTAAACCGCAATTACCAGAACTCAGCGCCGTCATGGTAAAAGAGACCTGTTCGGCGGGTTGTGTTTATCGCGGGTAATAAATCGCGGTGAATAAAATTGATCCCCAAAGTCATTGGCGTTACAGCAAGGCCGCAAGTAAATGAACCCCGATGAGCTTACATAAGTCAGTGATTCGGGTAAATGAACGCCGCAACACAGCTGCAGCGACAAGGCCGAAGGGGATTAAGCGATATTTAAATACTTATGTGTCTGCATCGACAGCCGCCAATTCTTGGCGATACAAGTTTCAATACAGAGCTTGGTGGCTTCTTCTTTCTGACTAATCGGCTGCAAAGCAATAATCCGCTTTTTGTCATCCGTCAGTGTTACCAGCAGTGCTTCTAGTGCTTCGATATCCCGTAAACGCCCCACCGGATGCTTAATTTCATCTGCGCGCTGTAATGCCTGTGGCAATACTTTTAGGCCACCACGCATATTCACTTTTGGCGAAACCGTCACCCACGTGGTGGCGGAACACTGCACTTCATGAGTACCGCTGGTTTCAATTTGACAACTGTAACCGGCTTGCTCCAACTGTGATGTTAAAGGGAGCAAATCGTAAATAGCCGGTTCACCGCCGGTTATCACCACATGACGAGCGGTATACCCTTGTTGACGGAAGATATCCAGTAGCTGCTGTTCACTGGCCGTTCCCCAAACATCACTTTCCGCCGTTTTTACCATGATGCGCTGCATATCGACTTCCCGATCGGCCGCTTTTTCCCAGGTATGTTTGGTGTCGCACCAGCTACAACCAACTGGGCAACCCTGCAAACGCACGAAAATCGCCGGTACGCCGGTGAAGTAACCCTCGCCCTGCAAGGTTTGGAACATTTCATTAATCGGGTACTGCATTAGCATCTCTATCGTCATTCAAACCAATACGTGATTATCGCAGATTCCCTGGCTGCGACCAAACTGGCAACACCGAGGCTACCAGTTTGTTTGTATCAGGCCGTTACTCGATGACACCACAAGCCATTCGCGCACCACCACCCCCCAAAGGCATGGGATGGTCGGCATAGTTATCACCACCAGCATGAATCATTAGCGCATGCTGTTTCACCTCTGATAACGATTTCAGACGTGGAGCCAATACTTGGTAAGTCGCAGTGCCATCGGCATTGACCACCAACCCCGGCAAGTCACCCAAGTGCCCTTTATCACTATAAGGCCCAAGGTGCGTCCCGGTTTTTTGCGGATCGAAATGGCCGCCCGCAGCCAATGCGGGAACAGCTTTACCGTCTTTCTGCCCCGGAGCACAACTTGGATTCTCATGGAGATGGAAACCATGAATACCCGCAACCAGCCCGGTCAGATTTGGCGTAAACAGTAAACCATAAGGCGTTTCGGTCACAGTAACAGTACCCAGCGCCTTTCCATTGCCAGTTGGCAGAGCTTCATTCAATGTGACGGTAACATCTGCCGCCAATAAACTGCTGGAGAAAAGCATCGCCGGTAACAGTAAGTATTTCAATTTCATTGGTTATCTTCCTTTATGCATTGTTGCTGAATCATTCAAGTAATCATTAAGGATAACGGCTGATAAGTTATCTGCACGGCAGCAGTGCAAGAGATGTGATTCAGGCGGGACTTATAAGCGATATTCAGATTATTCTCGGCAAAATAAGCAAGTGATAACAATAGGTTAATCTGTAAAATAGCAGGTTAACCCATCGCTAATTAAATGTTGACGCCGCTCTTCGGGGGTATAAGAGGAGTGCATCATGCTGACTGGATGCTGCGCTAATATTTCACCGTCGCCCAAGTTGGCTGCACGATAAATGAGCTGAAGCGCGTTCAAAAAAGCGACCCACGCCGGCATGCCGCCATGCCGCCTTCCAGTATGGCAATACGGCGCTCCAATAAATATAATGTTGGGTTACTGATTCTTGAGTAAAAATAACCTTTTTCTGTTCCGGCAAAACAAGCCCCGCCATATTCAGCGCTTGGAAATGTAGCGCTTATATAAACCGGTGGCGGTAATGCGCCTAAATTCTCTGGCGGATTATCACCATAATGTATAGCTCGGGTAAAAAAAGACTTTCTGATTGCATCGATATTAATATGTCCTCATAAAAACAGTTTTATGATTTTATGGCGGCGGTATTTTTGTGGCATTAATTCTTTGACCGATTATCTGTAACGTCCGTAATAATAAGGTAATCCCGACTAGCGTTTCACGATCACGAAATAAAGAGTACAACGAACGATAATTAACAGTTTCTTGATTAAGTCTCAGCTCAGTATTTGCCATTCTTAATGCATTGCCACTTTCCCAACCGACAGAAACAATACCTTCGAATATGCCAGAAAGTTTCTCAACTAAAGCATTATCTGCAATATCAATCACATCAGAGAATAATGACAACATATCTACTACATTATTGAACCGTCCTCCCGCTAATAAGGGCTGTAACTTATTGAGCAATTCCGTGAAATCGACCTCAGGCGCTATTGCTTTATCAACATGATTTTCATCTGATTGATGTTCGCTCATATTTTCCCTTATTAAATAAGACCACGGACAGTGGCCCAATATAAGCCACGGTTAAAACCATTACGCAGCATTCCCCCCATCTTGGTCGGTGGTGTTGGCATCACATCATTACGGTAGTCGTACCACAGTGGCATACCCGCATTCAGCCCCATTTGGGCCAGTGCTTGTACTTTTCCATCATAGTAACTGGTGGGATAGCCGATGCGCAGTTCAGAGACAATATTGTCAGCAATAACAGGCGCTTGATTATGACAGGAACCGCCTGCTTTGCTAATCGGCAAGTCAACGGTATCACCAATAACATAGACCCCCGGCTGCCCATAGACTTGCAGAGTTTGATGGTCAGTCGGTAACCAACCCTCCCCGTTATCCCATTCACTCAATCCGGTGTTACGCACAACATCCACAGCCGTAATCGGCGGAGTACTCATCAATATATCAAAGGGTTGCTCGTCTCCCTCGGCGGAATAGGCAATCTTTTTATCGGGGTCGACTTTTTGCAGCGTAAAACCGCGCTGATGTTTGATATCTTTAGCTGCAAAAATATTGGGTAGAACTTCTCCCGTAGGCCTTTGTAAAAAAAGGCAATTACGCAAAAGCTGAGAAACTGTGGGATAGGTATAAGCAATTTCAATGGCATTACGCACCCCACGACGGCGGAGATAGTCATCCAACATCAGTGTAGTTTCTATCGGAGCAATGCCACATTGATGGGGTACATTAGGTGTTTGCGGGAATGAGACCGTGATAAGAATACGGCCTTTCTCTATTTTAGCTAATTTATCAGCCAATTGACGGGAAGCCGCATATTGATAAAAATGATCGCCCGCTTCAGCCAGGCCTTCAATTCTATTCGGGCGAGGGATACACCCTGTTGCAAACACTAAAAAATCATAATTATATTTTTTCCCACTGCGACATGATATTTCTCTTTTAGATAAATCGAAATCCTCCGCTTTATCGACAATGAAATTGACTTCTGGCCGCAATAAACTTTGTTGTGAACGTTCCAACTCTTGCTTATAAAACAAATTAAAAGCGACATACATAAAAGCGGGTTTATAGTAGTGAATCGGAGAGTCAGAAATAAGTATTAACTCAACTTTATTATCAAGAATATCTCGATGCAATTTAGCTGCTAATAAATTAGCTAAAATAGTACCGCCAGTGCCACCACCGACAATAACAATTCTATTGAGCATGTAATTTTACCCCATTAGACCAAGATAAAAATTCTCCTATATCTATAATGTCTGCATCAATTATGCATATTAATTATTAGCATGATAATAAATAAGGAGTATAAATTCATCAAATCCATGAATATTAATTGTAGTAATAAAAAATTAGACAGCAAACAATATTTCGTGATAAGTATCACATTATCAAAATTAACTCATAAGAAAAATTTATGTAACATGACTGAGTGATATAAATTTAAAGTGGTTATAATTAATCAGATGACTTTTTCGCGACATTCCAAGTGTAAAAGACCACCTCCCCCCAGGAGGTGGTTTAGGGATAACAATAAAAAACCCGCCGCAGCGCTGGTGAATCCCCAGAAAAAAGGACAGGCATAGAGAAAATATGATCTACTGATTGTGCAACCAATTCAGCGAGATCAACTCTATGCCTGCCCGTAAAGTATGCCAGAACTTTTTCCGGGGCGCTTTAGCCCCGTTTCATCAATATCGTCAAAATGCCCTGATTGATGCAACCGTCGCATTGACGCGTGGCGCTTCTCTGACCCTGACCAGTATCGGACGCCATCTGCCGGGAACCGCTCAGGTAAAACACAAGATAAAACGGGTTGACCGGCTGTTAGGTAATACGGCTCTTCACCATGACATCCCTCTGATATTTCGTAATATTACTTCGTTACTTACGCGCCGACTTCCCTGGTGTGTTATTGCTGTTGACTGGAGTGGTTATCCCTCACAGGCATTCCACGTCTTACGCGCCAGCCTGATTTGTGATGGTCGTTCCATCCCGTTAATGAGCCAAATTGTTCCCTCGCATAACCAACAGAATGCATTGATACAAAAAGAGTTCCTGAATTCTATCGCCACCGCTATTGCGCCTGATAAAAAGGTACTCATCGTCACTGACGCCGGTTTTCAAAATGCCTGGTTTCACCATATTAAATCATTGGGTTGGGATTTTATCGGGCGAGTCAGAGGCAATATCCAGCTCCGGCTGGATAAAAAAGGTGAGCACTGGTTCAGGCGGCAGGAATTATCGGCCAGTGGCCAACCTGAATATCTGGGGCCGGGGACACTCGCACGTGCAGAATATGCCCGCTGTGATGGTCACTTTTACCTGCATAAAAAGGAACCCAAAGGGCGGCAGAATAAACGTGCCCGTTGCCGGATATCTCGCTATTCGCAAGAGCGGGACGGACGCGCCGCAGCAAAAGAACCGTGGCTTATCTTTAGCAGTACAGAGAGTTTAAACCACGTGAAGTCATGAAGTTATACAGTCGCAGGATGCAGATAGAGCAGAATTTTCGCGATGAGAAAAGTGAACGTTTTGGCTTTGGGCTTCGCGCCAGTCACAGCCGCACAGCGGGGCGTATACTGATGTTAAGTCTTCTGGCAACGTTAAGCACGGCAGTATTATGGTTACGTGGCTATCATGCTGAAAATAAAGGGTTACATCTGAGGTATCAGGCTAACAGCCTTAAGTCACGACGGGTTATATCTTATCTGACATTAGCGGAGAATATCTTGCGACACTCTCCGCTAATTTTAACGCGAACAGCACTGGATGCAGTTCTTAATCACCTCGCCAAAACCTACCGAAGTATGGTGTTGGTTTATTAGCGCTGAATTAGTGGGGATCCCTCAGCGCCGAAGCGGGTTTTTCAATCAACTTTAATTAAAGCTAAAGCGCAGTAATTACTGGCCTTTTACTTCTTTCAGACCGTTGAATGGTGCGCGGTCGCCCAGCGCTTCTTCAATACGGATCAGTTGGTTGTATTTAGCAACACGGTCAGAACGGCTCATAGAACCCGTTTTGATCTGGCCTGCTGCGGTACCTACTGCCAGATCGGCAATGGTAGCATCTTCGGTTTCGCCTGAACGGTGAGAGATAACCGCGGTGTAACCTGCATCTTTCGCCATCTTGATAGCAGCCAGAGTTTCGGTCAGAGAACCGATCTGGTTGAATTTAATCAGGATAGAGTTAGCAACACCTTTCTCGATACCTTCTTTCAGGATCTTGGTGTTGGTTACGAACAGATCATCACCAACCAACTGGATTTTGTCACCCAGGACTTCGGTCTGGTATTTGAAGCCAGCCCAGTCAGATTCGTCCAGACCGTCTTCGATAGATACGATTGGGTACTGTTTGGTCAGGTCTTCCAGGAAGTGAGTGAACTCTTCAGAAGTGAAAGCTTTGTTTCCTTCGCCAGCCAGAACATATTTGCCATCTTTATAGAACTCAGATGCAGCACAGTCCATCGCCAGAGTGACGTCTTTGCCCAACTCGTAGCCAGCCAGTTTTACCGCTTCAGCGATAACGGCCAGTGCTTCGGCGTTAGAACCCAAGTTCGGTGCATAGCCACCTTCGTCGCCTACTGCAGTGCTCATACCTTTGGATTTCAAAACTTTAGCCAAAGTATGGAACACTTCAGAACCGATGCGAACGGCTTCTTTCAGAGTTTTAGCGCCAACTGGTTGAATCATAAACTCTTGAATATCAACGTTGTTATCAGCATGCTCGCCACCGTTGATGATGTTCATCATAGGCAATGGCATAGAGAACTTGCCTGGGGTGCCATTCAGTTCAGCAATATGCTCGTACAAAGGCATGCCTTTAGATGCTGCTGCTGCTTTAGCCGCTGCCAGAGAAACAGCCAGGATGGCGTTAGCACCAAACTGTGACTTGTTCTCAGTCCCATCCAAATCGATCATGATTTTATCGATGTTAGCCTGGTCTTTAGCATCTTTACCGATAACTGCCTGAGCAATTGGGCCATTTACTGCTGCAACGGCTTTCAGAACGCCTTTGCCCAGGAAACGGGATTTGTCACCGTCACGCAGTTCCAGTGCTTCACGGGAACCGGTAGATGCACCTGATGGTGCCGCAGCCAAACCAACAAAACCGCCTTCCAGATGAACTTCAGCTTCTACAGTTGGGTTACCACGGGAGTCGATGATTTCGCGACCGATGACTTTAACGATTTTGGACATTAGATTTTCCTCAGTACAAGTTAAACTAAAACTCCAGACAGAGGGGGCGACATCGCTGCCGCCCCTTCTACCAAATATTTTATTTCACCTGGCGCTTCTGATACTCACCAGCCGCTTTCACAAAGCCGGCGAACAACGGGTGACCATCACGTGGCGTCGAAGTAAATTCTGGGTGGAACTGACAAGCGACAAACCACGGATGATTTGGCAACTCGATAATTTCCACCAGTTTGTTATCCGCAGAACGCCCTGCTATGCGTAGCCCGGCGGCTTCAATCTGCTTCAACAACATGTTGTTGACTTCATAACGATGACGATGACGCTCAACGATGGTAGGTTCGCCATACATCTGACGTACCAGGCTACCTTCGGTCAGGTGGCACTGTTGCCCACCCACACGCATGGTACCGCCCAAATCGCTCTCTTCCGTGCGTACTTCAACGTTGCCGTCTTCATCACGCCATTCGGTGATTAATGCAACCACCGGATACTTACAGTCTGGCACAAATTCTGTGGAGTTCGCGTTTTCCATCCCCGCAACATTGCGGGCAAACTCCATCAGTGCAACCTGCATACCCAGGCAAATGCCCAGATAAGGAATATTGTGTTCACGAGCATAACGTGCGGCCAGAACTTTGCCTTCCACACCACGGTAGCCGAAGCCGCCAGGAATGAGGATAGCATCTAATCCTTTCAGCATCTCTTCGCCGCGCGTCTCAACATCCTGTGAATCAATTAGCTTGATATTCACTGTCAGACGATTTTTCAGCCCGCCGTGCTTCAAAGCTTCAATCACAGATTTATAGGCATCCGGCAGTTCTACATATTTGCCGACCATCCCAATGGTCACTTCGCCACCTGGATTCGACTCTTCGTATAATACCTGTTCCCATTCTGCGAGATTTGCTTCAGGACAAGTTAAGCTGAATCGTTTACAAATATAATCGTCAAGGCCCTGTGATTTCAATAGCCCTGGGATTTTATAAATGGAATCAACATCTTTTAGTGAGATAACCGCTTTTTCTGGCACATTACAGAATAATGCAATTTTAGCTCGTTCATTAGCAGGAACCGCGCGGTCAGAACGGCAAATCAGCACATCTGGCTGAATACCAATAGAAAGCAGCTCTTTTACCGAATGTTGCGTTGGCTTAGTTTTCACTTCGCCCGCAGCGGCCAGGTAAGGAACCAACGTCAGGTGCATGTAAAGCGTATGCTCGCGACCAACATCAACCGCCATCTGACGAATAGCTTCCAGGAATGGCAAGGATTCGATATCACCTACAGTGCCGCCAATCTCAACCAAGACAACATCGTGGCCTTCGCCGCCTTCGATGATGCGTTCTTTGATGGCATTGGTGATATGAGGAATAACCTGAATAGTGGCACCCAGATAGTCGCCGCGGCGTTCTTTGCGCAGAACTTCAGAGTAAATACGGCCAGTGGTGAAGTTGTTACGGCGAGTCATTTTAGTGCGAATGAAGCGCTCGTAATGTCCTAAATCCAGATCGGTTTCAGCACCATCTTCGGTGACAAAAACTTCCCCGTGTTGAGTCGGGCTCATGGTGCCCGGATCCACGTTGATATACGGGTCCAGTTTCATGATGGTAACGTTGAGGCCACGGGCTTCAAGTATAGCCGCCAGAGAGGCTGCGGCAATGCCTTTACCCAGAGAGGATACGACCCCGCCGGTCACAAAAATATAATTAGTTGTCATGCTGAACCTGAGAGTTTAGGTTTAAAGACGATGGAAGAACCAAGACGGGAAAGTAGTATACCCGAACCTTGGTTTCGCTACAAACACTCTCCGCACGAGTGGCCATTTTTGCCGTTTTTATCGAGCGAATTATCGTCTTGCTATCCGTTATAATTCAATATATTAACGCAATTAAAATTCAACAACCATTCACTAAATGAATTAAAACATCTTACATTTCAGTTTCTTGCTGTTTAACTTGCTGCCAGGCAGATTCCATTTCATCCAGTGTCGCGCTCTCCATGGTTTTACCTGACGCTGTAACTATTTGTTCTACCTGACGAAAACGACGTTCAAACTTGCGATTGGCCGCCTGTAAGGCGTTTTCAGCTTTATGCCCTAAATGGCGAGATAAATTAACGGTGGCAAACAGTAAATCGCCAATTTCCTCACCCAACTTTTCTTCATCCACCACAGCTTGCCGAGCTTCGAACATCACTTCATCGATCTCTTCGTAGACTTTATCGAGCACTGGCCCAAGAGTGTCCCAATCGAAACCCACAGATGCACAGCGTTTTTGGATTTTATGTGCTTTCATCAAAGCGGGCAGGGCGTCAGGGATATCATCCAATGCCGAATACAGCGCTTTCTGCGCCCGTTCCTCGGCTTTACGCGACTCCCACCCTGCCAATGCTGTATCACTGCTAATTATAGCGTCTGAATCATTTTGCGGCGCATCAGGGAACACATGTGGATGGCGGCGCACTAATTTATCGCTGATGGCATGACAAACATCATCAAAGGCAAATAGCCCTTGCTCCTGCCCCATCTGCGCATAAAACACCACCTGAAACAGTAAATCACCCAATTCGTCGCGAAGATCGTCGAAATCCTTTCGCTGAATCGCGTCAAGTACTTCATAAGTTTCTTCTAGCGTGTAGGGTGCAATAGTGTCAAAAGTCTGCTTACGATCCCACGGACAGCCGTGCTCGGGGTCACGCAAGGTGCGCATAATATCCAGCAAACGTTGTAGCGCTAAAGCGGTGGTACCAGGGGAAGTCACTGATTGGGTCATCTGAATTTATTCACTTTTTTTAAAAAAATTTGAGGCGTCGCGAGCGCAGGCGGATTGATTGCGGCCAGCGCACAGCCCCCGGAATGTACACGTAGTACATGAGGAGGGCGAGCACTGCCCCCGGAATGTACACGTAGTACATGAGGAGGGCGAGCACTGCCCAATATCAATATGCCAAAGCGCAGTAGCCGTCCAGATCAAAAAAACTAATTGCCGTGTAGCCGACGGGCGTCAATAACATCCGGCAACTGATTCAGCTTGGCTAATACTCTACCCAGCACCTGCAAGTTGTAGATCTCGATATCCATATCGATGGTCGCTACCATCTTTTTGGTATCGCTACGGCTGGCAACGCCCAGCACATTGACTTTTTCGTTTGCCAAAATGGTGGTGATATCACGCAGCAAACCACTGCGATCATTGGCCGTGACTCGCACCACCAGCGAATAGCCACTGGAATAGCTTTCGCCCCAAACCGCATCAACAATCCGCTCAGGCGCATGGGATTGTAATTCAGCTAACTGCTCACAATCAGCACGGTGAATGGATATCCCCCGCCCTTGGGTAATAAAACCGACAATTTCATCACCCGGAATAGGCTGGCAGCAGCGAGCAATATGGTGCATCAGATTACCGACGCCTTCGACCACAATGCGCCCGCTGTCTTTGCTGGCATTACGCGGCGCTGGCTGATGTTTATTATTCAGATGGCGTAAAGCCTCTAAATCCGCCTCTTCTGCCGTCGGCTTATTCAATTTTCCTTGTAGGAAATTGACCATCTGATTCAGACGAATATCACCGCCACCAATGGCAGCTAACACTTCATCCATAGAATTCATGTTATAGCGCGGAACCAGCAGCTTCTCAGCCTCTTTCAAGCTGATATCCAGGTGCTCCAGCTCGTCGTCCAACATCTGCCGGCCGGCAAGAATATTCTTGTCTCTATCTTGTTTTCTAAACCAGTTATGAATCTTAGAACGCCCGCGGCTGGTCGTGACATAGCCGAGGTTAGGATTCAGCCAGTCACGGCTTGGGTTAGGCTGCTTCTGAGTGATAATTTCAATCTGATCACCCATCTGTAACTGGTAAGTAAACGGCACTATCCGGCCACTGATTTTGGCCCCAATACAGCGGTGACCGACATCACTGTGGATATGGTAAGCAAAGTCCAGCGGTGTAGAACCGGCAGGTAAATCAATGACATCGCCTTTCGGCGTGAACACATATACGCGATCGTCAAATACCTGACTGCGCACTTCATCCAGCATTTCGCCGGAATCCGCCATTTCTTCCTGCCAGGCAATCAATTTACGCAACCAGGCAATCCGCCCTTCATAACCAGAGCGACCTGCGACTACCGCGCCCTCTTTATACTTCCAGTGCGCAGCAACGCCCAATTCGGCATCTTCATGCATCTGACGGGTACGAATTTGAATTTCAAGCGTTTTACCACGCGGCCCCAGTACTACCGTATGGATCGATTGATAACCATTGGGTTTAGGGTTGGCAACGTAGTCGTCAAATTCGTCAGGTAAATGACGGAAATGGGTATGAACAATGCCAAGCGCGGCATAGCAATCCTGCAAGCGCTCCACCACCACCCGCACTGCGCGCACATCAAACAGTTCATCGAAAGCCAGCGACTTCTTCTGCATTTTGCGCCAGATGCTATAAATGTGCTTGGGGCGACCATAAATGTCGGCTTTGATACCCTCTGCCGCCATGGCTGCGTGCAATGAAGCTACAAAGTCATCAATGAATTGCTCACGATCAATACGACGCTCGTGGAGTAATTTGGCGATTTGCTTATATTCATCAGGGTGCAGATAGCGGAAGCAGAAGTCTTCCAACTCCCACTTGATCTGGCCAATACCCAGGCGGTTAGCCAGTGGCGCATAAATATTGGAACACTCTTTGGCCGCCAGTACGCGCTCATCTTCCGGCGCATCCTTCACTTCGCGCAGATGCGCAATACGCTCTGCCAACTTGATGACTACACAGCGGAAATCTTCCACCATCGCCAATAACATACGGCGCACATTATCCACTTGCTCAGAGCTCATGGAATCATTGTGGGTGGCTTTTAACTGGCGGATGGCATCCATATCACGTACACCATGCACCAAATAAGTAATACTTTTACCGAATTGTTCGGTCAATGTGGCTTCATCCACCACATTGGCATCCACCAGCGGGAACAGCAGCGCTGCGCGCATACTGTCGTTATCCATGCTCAGGGTGGAAAGAATCTCAACCATTTCAAGGCCGCGCCACAGCAATAGCGATGCATTGGGGTGGTTTTGCGTCTGCTGCTCACAGTAGCGCCAAGTCTCGGCTAATCGCTCACCTGACTGCGGATTAGAAAGTCCCAAACTGGCTATCCAATCTTCGAGAGCAAACTCGCCCGCTGGATTCAAATGTGCACTTCGTACCGCAACCATAACTTCTCCCTACTTTGCGACCCCTGGCTCCTGCATCAACAGCGCCATAGATTCAAGATGCCCGGTGTGGGGAAACATATCTAACATTCGCACCTGAGCAAGACGGTAACCGGCGGCTAATAACACCTGATTATTTCGTGCCAGCGTGGTGGAATGACACGAAATATACACCACCCGCATTGACGCCAGTTTAACTAAATATTTTTAACTATTATGTGTTTAACTAGTATTTAATTATATGTGACATGACCCCAGCAGCATCCGTGCGAGATCTAACTATATTTTATCGAATACGTGTGTTGCCCACGGCTGACAATTGATGTCGGATTCCAAATTTTCATGAAAAAAAGACCCATTGGGCAACGCGTTATTCAATGCATTATACTGCCCATTCGCTACTCACGCCGCAACTCCTTCCACACCGACCTCTTCGCCGGTAAATTTTGCTAATGAAAAGATAAAATTATCCCTATCGCAGAGTAAATCCAACCTCAGCTCATCGGGCTGCACATCCAGCCATGCTATAACCTACCCCACCATTTACTGGTTAAAACGCCTCATTGACTTGAGTCAAATCTTGCGAATGAAACGCTAAACATAGACCCCAAATCGGGTAATAGGGTTCCGCACCGATAAGTTTTTCAGACTATGATTACCGCCAGCCAGATAGATGGCAACCTCATCTCGCTCGCCACCGGTAACATTTTCAATTTCCCCTCAGGGCAAAACGCCAAGGATAAAGATAGCTTTGCCTTGGTGGTACGCAACCCTCTGACTCAACGGGTCGAGCAAGTTTACTGTCACAGTTAGCGTTTGTTTGGTCGTCACACGCCGGTTTGGAGAGTAGAATTACGCCATGTTGATTGATCAAACATCGGTTTTGTAAGCTGCTGATTCTCCCACATTGGAATACCATGACCAAATACAGTCTTCGCGCGCGCATGATGATTTTAATCTTGGCCCCCACGCTGCTTCTTGGGCTGTTACTCAGCACGTCTTTTATGGTCAATCGTTACAATGAGTTGCAAAAACAACTGGTTAACGCCGGCACGAATATTATTGAACCGCTAGCGGTGGCCAGCGAATATGGAATGACCTTTCGCAACCGCGATACTGTTCGGCAGTTAATTAATCTACTTCATCGCCGTCATTCGAGTATTGTTCGGTCAATTTCTGTTTTTGACGCAGATAACCATCTTTTTGTTACATCTAACTATAATTACAATTCCTCACAATTAAGATTGCCTAAAGGCACCCCTATTCCCACCTCACTGATGCTTTCCTATCGCGGTGATTCTCTGATTTTGCGGATGCCCATTGTGTCAGAATCCAACCTATCCAGTGATCGAACTTCCGATTCCGATATCACCAATCAGCCATTGGGCTATATCGCCATGGATTTGGATTTACAATCAGTTCGCTTGCAGCAATATAAAGAAATCTTTATTTCGACTCTGTTGCTGCTGTTCTGCATGTGTGTGGCAATTTTGTTTGCTTATCGGCTGATGCGTGATGTCACTGGCCCCATCCGTAACATGGTGAATACCGTTGACCGCATTCGCCGCGGGCAATTAGACAGCCGAGTTGAAGGGCAAATGCTCGGGGAGCTAAATATTCTGAAGAATGGCATCAACTCAATGGCCATGTCACTGGCGGCCTATCACGAAGAGATGCAACAAAATATTGATCAAGCCACGTCAGATTTGCGTGAAACGTTGGAACAGATGGAAATCCAAAACGTTGAGTTGGGGCTGGCGAAAAAACGTGCGCAGGAAGCCGCGCGGATTAAATCTGAATTTCTGGCTAATATGTCTCATGAGCTACGAACCCCGCTGAATGGGGTGATTGGCTTTACCCGTCAAACACTGAAAACATCGCTGACACCGACACAAACTGATTATCTACAAACCATCCAGCGCTCAGCCAACAATCTGTTATGCATCATTAATGATGTACTGGACTTCTCTAAGTTGGAAGCCGAAAAATTGGTTCTTGAACATATTCCATTCCCACTGCGTGGTGCGTTGGATGAAGTCATTATTCTGTTGGCACATACCGCCCATGAAAAAGGTCTGGAGCTGACCCTTCATGTTAATAATGATGTTCCGGAGCAAGTGATTGGTGATGCCATGCGTTTACAGCAAATAGTCACCAATTTGCTGGGTAATGCGATTAAATTCACCGAACAGGGCAATATCGATATTCTGGTGGCCATACAGGCAAAAACTCCGCAACAAGTGACCTTGGTGGTAGAAATTCACGATACCGGCATTGGTATTTCTGAATCTCAGCAAACCCAGTTATTCCAGGCTTTTCGTCAGGCTGATGCCAGTATTTCACGTCGGCATGGGGGAACCGGGCTTGGGTTGGTTATCACCGAAAGATTGGTGAAAGAAATGGGTGGCGATATTAGCTTCCACAGCCAGGTTGATCGGGGTTCGACTTTCAGGTTCCATCTCACCCTGGATCTCAATGAAGCCATTCCCTATCGTCATCCCGATATGTCGTATCTGGAAGGGAAAACGCTGGCCTATATTGAACGCAATGCCACTGCGGCAAGAGCAACACTGGATATTCTCAGCATTACGCCTTTGCAGGTCACTCATAGCCAAACATTAGCGCAATTGCCGTTACAACATTATGATTTCCTGCTAGTTGGTGTGCCCATTCCATTCCGCAATAATATGGCAGTTCATCAGGATAAATTGGTGGCTGCACTGAAAATTGCTGAGCGAGTCATTCTAGCATTGCCAAGTCAGTCACAAGTGGAAGCTGAGCAACTTAAACAAATTGGTGCCAAGGCCTGCCTGATCAAACCATTATCATCTAATCGATTGATTCCTTTATTACTATGCGAAGAACCTCTTAGCGAATTAGCCGTGACAGAACAGCCCAGTAAATTGCCAAAATTGCCATTTAAAGTCATGGCCGTGGACGACAACCCGGCTAACTTGAAATTAATAGGGACCTTACTGGAAGAACTGGTTGAAGAAACCGTGTTATGCGACAGCGGGGCAAAAGCCATAACCTACGCCCGCGAAAATACACTGGACATCATTTTAATGGATATCCAAATGCCGGAAATCGACGGCATTCGAGCCAGTGAAGTGATTCATCAAATGTCACATCACCAAGACACACCGATCATTGCCGTCACTGCTCATGCCGTCCGTGGACAACAAGAACAATTATTAAAATTAGGTATGGCAGATTATCTAGCAAAACCCATTGATGAAGCTCGACTAATACAAACACTTTCGCGCTATCAAGCTGATTGTAAAAAAGAATTTCGGGTAGAAACGAACACTCATTCAATGCAGCTATCTGAGTGTCAGGGGGCAATCGACTGGCCATTAGCTGTGAGACAAGCAGCTAATAAAGAAACGCTGGCCAAAGACCTTTTAACCATGTTGTTAGAGTTCACGCCACAAGTTGCCGAACGCGTACAGGCGATTCTGGCTGGCACTCATGATGATGATATTCTGAATCTAATTCATAAGTTTCATGGCAGCTGCGCATGCAGCGGTGTACCTCGATTGAGGCAATTGTGTATGACGATTGAACAACAATTACGCCAACAAACGAGTTTACAAGATTTGCAGCCTGAGTGGTTTGAATTGTTAGATGAGATAGATAACGTTCGCTACGCCGCCCGAAATTATTTGGGCGTAGCCTAATATCAGCGCAGCATCGGGCATAAATAAAAAGGGCACAGCAATAAACAGCCGCGCCCTTTGTTACGATATTTATACTTTTTCTACATAAACACCGGTTACTGTATCAGTGACGATTACTGCATCAGCAAATAGAGTGAAGTATCACCACGCTGAATGCTCAACGCTAATACCGATGGTTTGGTATCAAGGATTTTCCGCAGCTCAGCCAGGTTCTGAACCGGTTGCTGGTTTATACCCATGATAATATCGCCTTTTTTCAGGCCGATACGCGCAGCAGCAGTGCCAGGTTTCACACTATCAACTTTCACGCCTTTCTTACCATTCACATCAGAGTTGCTCAGTTCCGCCCCTTCAATGCCGGTGTAGAGATTACCGGAATCAACCTGAGTTTGGCTGCTCTGCTCTAATGTGACGTCCACATTGACCGGTTTACCCTCACGCAGCAGACCCAAGGTCATTTTGCTGCCGACTGGCAGGGTTCCAATTTCAGCACGGAAGCCAGCGAAACTGTTAATGGCTTTGCCGTTCATGCTAACAATCACATCACCCGCCTTGATCCCTGCTTTGGCCGCAGCAGATTTTGGCAGCACCTGGCTGATAAAGGCACCTTTCTGAGCATCAACATTCATAGCTTTCGCCAGCTCAGAATTCAATTCTGTGCCCATGATACCCAACTCACCACGTTTCACCTGACCAAATTCAACCATCTGCGAGGTCAGGTTTTTCACCATGTTACTTGGGATAGCGAAACCGATACCGATGTTGCCACCATCCGGTGCCAGGATAGCCGTGTTGATCCCAATCAGTTCACCGTTCAAGTTGATCAGTGCACCACCAGAATTACCACGGTTAATTGCCGCATCAGTCTGGATAAAGTTTTCATAGTTTTCCACATTCAAACCACTACGACCCAACGCCGACACAATACCAGAAGTGACGGTTTCACCCAGGCCATACGGGTTACCGATAGCGACGGTATAATCCCCGACACGCAGTTGGTCAGAATCGGCAATTTTAATCGCTGTCAGGTTTTTCGCATCTTTCAGCTGTAACAATGCAATATCAGTACGTGGGTCTTTACCAATCACTTTCGCATCAAAACTGCGACCGTCGCTCAACTTAACATTGATTTTAGTCGCATTATCAACCACATGGTTATTCGTTACGACATAACCCTTAGCTGCATCAATAATTACACCTGAACCCAGTGCACGGAAATCTTGCTTGTTTGGGGCTCCCCCCTTACTACCAGGCCCCCCCTGACACATCGGCGAACCTTGGAACGGAGAACCGTCCTGGCAGAATGGTGAGTCATCACCAAAGAATTGCTGGAACTGTGGTGGTACGCCGCCAGCACCGGCATTACTGACCAGGGCACTCCCCTCCACATTAATACTCACAACTGAAGGCATTACCTTCTCTAGCATTGGCGCCAGGCTAGGGAGCTGCTGGCTGCTGGAAGCAGCCGTCTCTGCCGCAATGGCGGAAGAAACCGGCCCCATGGCTAAACCGATGCTCAATGCCAATGCACTTAACACTAAAGTTGTTTTTTTCATGTATTCTGGTTCTCGCTATACAATTAATAATGAGTCAATAAATGGTGTATAACAGACTTATCCCATCAATTTTGATATTGCTGCGGGTCATGCTGGCAAACCCGATAATCTAACTCAATTTAGTTAATCGGGTGAATGCGAACCGCTAACACCACAGCAATTTCAAGTAAGAAGAATATAGTCGTCTTGCATAGTAAGATTAAATATGGGGGATGAAGTTCAGAGAGCCAATAATTGAAAAAGTAAAAAATATTGTCCGTCTTTACAAAACTACAGCTAATTAAACGGACATTTTATTTTTTTGCATACTATTCCGCAGCCATTAAACGTCGATATTCATCATAAGCATAAAGATCTGTCATACCACTGATATAATCTTGAATTAAACGCGCACGATAATAATACTCATATATCTCATGTTGTTCTGGCGATAAATTGCTTAGCCGCTCGACTGACTCCACATAAGCTAAACGATGTTTAGTCGACAATTTATGGAACAAACGGGTCTCAATCGGGTACTGACGATGGCTGTCTTCTGCCACTAATTGTGTAAACGCTGCTTGTGGCATAGCTAATAGCGGACTATATATATCAAGCAACCCACTAATAACTCTATACCCTTGTAATTCAAGCTGTTCTACTTCCGGGTAGTTGAATACGTGTTTCACGGCGACTTTTTTAAATATTTGCAGTAATTTACACGCCGCACTGGAATCTTCTAATAAAGCTTGGTTAAACGAGCCTGCAAATACAGCAGGAAGATTATCAATAAAACGCTGTGCTGCATGGGGAACTAATTTCCCTACGGTATTAACCCGTAAATACATAAAGAATTGGTCTTCCGAACTGCGCCGCCCTTGCCCGCGCCCTAATTGGCGAAATGCACCGCCAACCACCTTATCAAACAAATCGCCATGAGCAACATTGCCCCACTCTTGCATCATATGATCATAAAGTTGTTCAACACTGAAGATATTCTTTTCAACCGCGTCTTCCAAGTCGGCAATACAATAAGAAATATCATCCGCAGCTTCCATAATATAGGTCAGCGGAAAACGGTTAAACTCTCCCATATTGAGTTCACGACGTAAATCTTTAACATAATCCTCTTCCGCGAGATAAAACCCTGGTTTCTTCATTAAATAATGATGGGAAGCAGGAATATCACCTGACCAATAAGCCGGTTTGGTATATTTAAGAATGCAGCCAACCTGAGCATAGGTGAGGTTCAACTTTAATAAGCTATAAACCAAGCGAATTGCTTGCGCGTTACCCTCAAACTGGCTCAAGTCATGGCGAATTTTACTACGCAAAATATTGAGATCAGTTTCCCCCTCTCGTATCTTTAATACATTAACCCGACATTGATCTTTGCCCCGTGGCTCAGCACCACCGCCATTAGGATCCATTTGTTTAGTAAACCAATTATTGATTGCTGACTCGCCAAAATGCCCAAAAGGCGGGTTACCAATGTCATGCATCAGACACGCCATTTCTACAATACTTTCAAAAGGATCAAGCAGCTTATCCAGCCCATAGGCACTGATTTTTTTATCTTGCTTAAAGCGATTGAGGATCTCTTTGGCGATATAACGGCCAACCTGCTGAACTTCCAGTGAATGGGTCAAACGGCTGCGAACAGCAGCATTGCGCTCCAAGGGGAAAACTTGTGTTTTTTGTTGTAAACGCCGAATAGCCGCGGAGTTTACAATCCGCCCGCGATCACTTTCAAAAACGCGGATAATCTCATATTCATCTTCAGCCGAACTGGGTTTACCAAATGGCCGTTGAAAACTAATTTTCTGTTTAAAGTCAATCCCGGACATGTTGCCCCCTGAGCATTCATCTAAATACAGTGATACCCACTCTCGGAAGAAGATGCAATTGATTAGGTATGAACTGCGGCACATTACGCATTATCTTGGGTGAACTACCCGACTATCTCACTTACCTGATAAACTGTGCATTGATAATTACAGATTAATCTATTCTTTAAAATCGGCAGGTATCCATATGAAAGTAGGAATTATTGGTGCAATGGAGCAAGAAGTTACGTTGCTGCGTGACAAAATTGAAAATCGCCAAACTTTGGCTCGTGCTGGTTGTGAGATTTACACCGGCCAACTCAATGGCGTAGATGTCGCCCTGCTCAAATCCGGTATCGGTAAAGTGTCTGCGGCAATGGGCACCACTCTATTATTAGAGCATTATCAGCCAGATATTGTTATCAATACGGGTTCGGCGGGTGGTTTGGCTCCTAGCCTAAAAGTCGGCGATATTGTGGTTTCTACTGAAGTTCGCTATCACGACGCAGATGTCACTGCGTTTGGCTATGAACCTGGGCAGATGGCGGGCTGTCCGGCGGCTTTCAGCGCTTCTCCTAAGCTGATTGAACTGGCTGAAAGTTGCATCAAAGAATTGAATTTAAATGCAGTTCGTGGCCTGATTTGCAGTGGCGATGCTTTTATTAATGGCGCCGCTCCTCTGGCTCGCATTCGCGCTACTTTCCCGACCGTTGCTGCTGTTGAAATGGAAGCTGCGGCTATCGGCCATGTTTGCCACCTGTTCAATACCCCCTTTGTTGTCGTTCGCGCTATTTCTGATGTCGCCGATCAGGAATCTCACCTGAGCTTTGACGAGTTTTTGGTGGTCGCCGCTCAGCAGTCGACATTAATGATTGAAGCAATGTTAACCACACTGGCTCATCGCGATTAATGATGCGGCTTAATATTACCCTCTTGGCACGAGCAGCAATAATCCTGCCTCAAGCAGCGATGTTATTGTTGTTCAGCCTATTTACCTCATCCTCACTGGCGGCTGAGCGGGTTATCAGTTTATCACCCAGTACCACAGAATTGGCCTATGCTGCTGGACTCGGCGATAAACTGATTGCAGTAAGTGCTTACTCTGACTATCCAGAAGCCGCTAAAAAACTGGAGCATGTTGCCTCATGGCAAGGGGTGAATGTCGAGCGTATTCTGGCATTAAAACCTGATTTGATCCTCGCCTGGCGCGGAGGGAATCCACAACGTCCGCTGGATCAATTAGCGTCTTTTGGTATCCCGATTTTCTATTCTGATCCGATGAATATTGATCAAATCGCAGATGATCTGGATAAATTGGCCCAATATAGCCCACATCCAGAGCAAGCACGCCAGGCGGCGGTTCAGCTGCGTCATGAGGTTACCGAGTTACGTCGCCAGAATACGCGCAACCAGCCGTTACGCACTTTCCTACAATTTGGCACTCAACCGCTGTTTACCAGTTCCGGACATACGTTACAGAGTGAAGTTGTTTCTCTCTGCGGTGGGGAAAATATTTTTGCTGGTAGCCGAGTTCCCTGGCCGCAAGTCAGTCGTGAACAAGTCATGACCCGCCAACCGCAGGTTATCGTGGTGAGTGGTGATAAGTCCCAGACAGATAATATCCACGCCTTTTGGCGGCCCCAATTTACTGTTCCTGTGATAACCCTGAATGAGGACTGGTTTAATCGTGCTGGCCCACGTATTCTGCTGGCCGCTAAACAGCTGTGCCAGCAAATGGCCAGTCTTCCATCCCCTGTGGCGGAGTCACATTAATGCTGGTCTATTGGCTGGATATTTTAGGTACTGCGGTATTTGCTATCTCTGGTGTATTGCTGGCGGGGAAGTTGCGCATGGACCCCTTTGGCGTATTGGTTTTGGGGGTGGTGACTGCCGTTGGTGGCGGCACAATTCGCGATATGGCCTTAGCCAATGGCCCTGTATTTTGGGTGAAAGACCCCACCGATTTAGTGGTCGCGATGGTGACTTGCCTGGCAACTATCTTACTGGTACGGCAACCACGGCGGACGCCTAAATGGATTCTACCCGTGCTAGATGCCATTGGTCTGGCGGTATTCGTGGGTATCGGGGTCAATAAAGCCTTTGCTGCGGGTGCCAGCCCGCTAGTTGCTATCTGTATGGGGGTTATAACCGGTGTCGGAGGGGGGATTATCCGTGATGTACTCGCACGCGAGATTCCGATGATCCTGCGTACTGAAATCTATGCAACTGCCTGTATCATTGGCGGTATTGTGCATGCTACAGCGTTTTATACTTTTGGTATGCCGCTGCAACAAGCAATGATGCTGGGCATGGTGATAACCTTGGGTATCAGACTTGCCGCTATTCGCTGGCGCTTAAAACTACCAACATTTGAAATAGAGCACTAATAACTATTCATCATTCTGATTGCCAATAAAAGCCTGTGTTTTGTACAATATACCTTGCTTGTAGACTCTCACCGGCTTTACAAGCTTTATTCATTAGAATGAAACATGGAGATAAGTACGAATTAAATCTTCAAGTTTTTAAATAATTGTCGGATACCTAGAGTCATCGCTGCCTGAACCAGATAGTGGCAGCTAAAAATGCAGTTATAAATTATGAAATGTTTTTTGTTGATGTTTTGGCTGGTCTTTCTTGCCAGCCCGTCGCTAGCCCAGGGGCTAAGCGGCACAATAGATTTACATCTGACTATCGTGCCATCTTGTCAGGTACAATTGTCGAATAAAAATGAACACGTAGTGAATGACCCAAAAATGAATTATCCAGAAATACAGTGTCATAGAGGAAATGGATTGGTTACGGAACCTAGAATCAGCCATTCTTTTATTGCATCAAATGGCCTACATGTTAGCAAAACCAGTGCCGACCAGATGGCGCAATTGATTACTGTTGAATGGTAATATTCAGATAAAAAAAAACCACGACTATGAAAGTTGCGGTTTTTTTTATCAAAATATTCGGTGATTCTATACCCAAAACATTGGTATTACAGCAAGGCCGCAAACGAGCAAATCCCGATGAGCTTACTCAAGTAAGTAGTTCGGGTGCATGAGTGCCGCTAACATAGCTGTAGCATCAGGGTTGGAGGGTAGGTTAGATGCTGAAAGAAGAACCGCACCCACAAGTACTCTTCGCGTTCGGGTTAGTCACGATAAAGCGAGAGCCTTCCAGCCCTTCGGTGTAATCCACTGCGCCACCAACCAAATATTGCAGGCTCATTGGATCCACGACCAGCTCAACACCTTGCTTTTCAATGGTCATATCGCCGTCGTTGATCTGATCATCAAAAGTAAAGCCATACTGGAACCCGCTGCATCCGCCACCGGTAATGTAAACCCGCAGTTTCAGATTCGGATTTTCCTCATCAGAAATCAACAGCTTCACTTTTTTTGCCGCTGCCTCAGTAAACTGCAGGGGCAGTACTGTTTCATCGCTCATACTCATCACTCCCAACCGGTGTTCGAGGTGCAGGTTACTACAATGGCAGCCTGATCTATCTTTTGATTATCCAATACCCGAGTAATTCATTCAAGTATTGTGGCCTAATGTTATATATTATCTACCTGTTTGAGTGCCACTTTCAACTGCGGCCTGTTGTTCCGCTACCTTTGCAGCCTGCTCTTGTCTTTGTAATGTGCGGGCTAAAATAGCTGAATACAAGGGCTTACCCCCCAGAAACTGCGCTATTAAGGTCGCCCCCAAGCAAGTCACAATCATCGGCAAAATAAGTTGATAATTATCGGTCATTTCCAGCACCAACACTATCCCGGTTAATGGAGCACGTACCGAGGCGGCAAACAGCGCCCCCATTCCGGCAATAGCAAAAGTGCCAGCATCAATACTGTACTGTGGGAAAAAATGCGCGCAGGACAGGCCAAAAGCGGTTCCCAGAATGGTCCCCAAAGCCAACATGGGGGCAAATATCCCACCAGGTGCACCAGAGCCAAAACACAGTAACGTGGTAATGACTCTCGCAATAAAAATAAAGAGCAACATCCCAATACTGAAATTACCAGCGACTGCAATGGGAATTAGGGCAAAACCACCGCCGACTGCTTCACCATGAATCAATGCCAGTAAGCCGCACATCCCCCCCAACAGACCACCGATTAATACCAATTTTCGCCAGTCGCCGCCGTGGAAACGCATAAATAGATCTTGTGTACGAAATATCGACGCATTAAACATCACTCCCACAGCACCAAAAATAATGCCCAGCAACAGATAGAGCCATAAGGTATTCAGTGGAACATCACTGAGTTTTCCTACATCAATAATCGCACGCTCACCATTAAAATAGCGGTAAACAATGGTTGAAGTGATGACGCCCACAAATACCGCTTTGATGGAGACTAAGCTATAGCGGAACTGCGAACGCATCTCTTCAATAACAAACAAAATTCCGGCCAATGGAGCATTAAAAGCGGCTGAAAGCCCCGCCGCTGCACCGGTCGCTAATAATGAATGACGTGCTTCTGAACTGCGCAAACGGAAGATGTCGACAATCATCCGCCCACTGTTCGCCCCCATTTGCACCATTGGCCCCTCCCGGCCTAACACCATGCCAGCCCCGAGAGTACCAAGCCCACCAATGAATTTGACCGGAATGACCCGCCACCAGCGAACGGGGCGCATTTCTTCCATTGCCCCTTCTATTTCGGGTATCCCAGAGCCACCCGCCTCGGGCGCAAAACGGCGTACCAGAAAATACCCCAACATAGCCAATAGTGCCGACATAATAAAAGCCAGCGGCCAGACTAAAATTGCATTATCAGCAACCTTAGCAATGGTCGCTAACCTTGCTTGCTGGATCCAATCGACACCGAGATCAAATGCAACCCCCAACAAACCGGTGACTGCCCCAACGACAGCGGCCATGATAAGAATAACTAAGGGTGTTGTATCGCGGTTAACTAATGCATGAATAAAACGGCCACGTTTAACTGCAGAAATGCCTTCATCGGGTATATTTTGCGTTGAATCAGTCATGGTTTGTATGCTTGCCAGTTAAATAATAAGTAATACAAATGAGCAATATGAGTTTAGCTTACACATTAATAATGTGCCTGATTAAATGTCCATGAAATGATCTTGCTCAGAAAAGACTTTTTCTCAAATTTTGCGGCATGCCGCGCAAGCTGTCTGCTAAATATGCCCAATCATTTGATAACCGCAGCCAGTCCTTTAGAATAAGCAGCATTGTTGATTGCCAAGGCTGATGTTGCCAATGTTAATATCGCCTAATTCAGGAGCCGTTTATGAGTAAATCCGAAAGTCTGTATGCCCAAGCAAAAGAGCTGATCCCAGGCGGGGTTAACTCTCCGGTGCGTGCATTCACCGGCGTTGGTGGCAGCCCATTATTTATTGAACGTGCTGATGGCGCATATTTGTTTGATGTCGATGGCAAGGCTTATATTGACTATGTTGGCTCTTGGGGGCCAATGGTCTTAGGGCATAATCACCCGGCAATTCGTCAAGCTGTCATTGAAGCTGTCGAGCGCGGCCTGAGCTTTGGTGCCCCCACGGAGATGGAGGTCAAAATGGCTGAATTGGTCACCAATTTAGTCCCAACGATGGATATGGTGCGAATGGTCAACTCCGGCACTGAAGCGACCATGAGTGCGATTCGTCTGGCCCGTGGTTTCACTGGCCGCGATAAAATTATCAAATTTGAAGGCTGCTACCATGGTCACGCCGACTGCTTGCTGGTCAAAGCAGGTTCCGGTGCTCTGACTCTTGGGCAACCAAACTCTCCGGGCGTACCCGCTGATTTTGCTAAACACACTCTGACCTGCACTTATAACAATCTGGATTCAGTACGTGAGGCTTTCGAACAATATCCACAAGATATTGCCTGTATCATTGTCGAGCCAGTCGCCGGTAACATGAACTGCGTTCCGCCACTACCGGAGTTCCTACCCGGCCTGCGTACACTGTGTGACGAATTTGGAGCACTGCTGATTATTGATGAGGTTATGACCGGTTTCCGTGTGGCATTAGCTGGTGCGCAAGATTACTACAATGTCGTCCCTGACTTAACTTGTCTGGGTAAAATCATCGGCGGCGGGATGCCAGTAGGTGCTTTCGGTGGCCGTCGTGATGTGATGGATGCACTGGCACCCACTGGCCCGGTTTATCAGGCGGGTACGTTGTCCGGTAATCCAATTGCCATGGCTGCCGGTTTTGCTTGTCTGACCGAAGTTGCACAGGTGGGTATCCATGAAACCCTGACCGAATTAACCGATTCACTGGCAAGCGGCCTGCTGCACGCAGCTAAAGTAGAAAATATCCCATTGGTCGTTAACCATGTCGGCGGTATGTTCGGCATTTTCTTTACTGATGCTGAAACTGTGACTTGCTATCAGGATGTGATGAATTGCGATGTTGAGCGTTTCAAACGTTTCTTCCATTTGATGCTGGAAGAAGGTATTTATCTGGCTCCATCTGCTTTTGAAGCTGGCTTTATGTCTGTGGCGCACAGCAAAGAAGATATTCAGAAAACGGTGGATGCCGCTCGTCGGTGCTTCGCACAGCTTTAATATCAATTACTTAACCATCTCCCTATGCTGGGAGATGGTTAAAATCTAACTACCGCCCTTGCTTACGCAATAAATAAACAAAATATGGCGCACCAATAAACGTCGCTAACAACCCAGCGGGGATCTGATTTGGGAATAGCAACATCCGGCCGCACCAATCAGCAAATACCATCAATAAACCACCTAAAATAGCCGCGATAAATAGCTGTGGAATAGCTCGGCGGAAGCCCAACATACGAGCCATATGAGGTGCCATCAGGCCGACAAAACTTAATGGCCCAACCGTCAATGTAGCTGCTGCTGTCATGGTGGCTGCCAGTAACAAAATAGCTAACCGACTAGGTGCCAGCGCCACACCTAATGCTCTGGCCGTCACGCTGCCCAAAGGTAAAATCATTAGCCAACGGCGGCACAGCGGAGCTAATGCAATCAGAATCAGGGCGATAACACCGGTGCTCAGTGCTTGTGGAGCATCAACGGCATAGGTAGAGCCAGAAATCCATGTCAGCAAACCGCGCATTCTGGGGTCGCCGCTTGCGAGTAACATGGTAATTACCGTGGTAAAGGCGGTGCTCAGTGCAATTCCTGCTAATAACATTCTACCGGGAGAGAACCCCCCTCGTCCTGCAACCACCAGAATCAACAATAATGTCGCCGCCGCACCTAAACTCCCAGCAGGCAACAACCATGCTAGCGCATTGCCTGGCACGATAAACATCATAATCACGACACCGAAAGATGCGCCGGAACTGACCCCCAACACCTCGGGGCTGGCCATCGGATTGCCCGTCAGCTTTTGAATTAATGTTCCCGCCACCGCCAGCATCACTCCGGCCGCCAATGCAGCAAATACTCGCGGCCAGCGCCAATGTAATAATGCCTGGATATCATTGCCGCTAATCCAACTCCAGCCATGGCTATCACGACCAAACATCAGCGCCACCGCCAAACCGGCCAGCAGTACCAGCGAACCTCCACTGATCCAAATACCCAAATTTTGCCGCTCAGCGGAAACCTGGTCGCCAAAATCCATACTCGGTGCCATCGCACTGTGTAAGCGGGGCAGCAACCATAATAGCAACGGAGCACCAATCAGCGCGGTGGCCGCACCGGTCGGAATTTCTTGCCAGACTTGAGCCAACCAGATAAGCCCTTGGTCCGTTACCCACAACAGCAATGCGCCTAATACCGGAGCCAACATTAGCCGTTGCGATAGCCGGCGAGCACCTAAAATTTTTGCCAACAGAGGAGCAAAAAGACCAATAAAACCAATGACGCCGACCGCATTAACCAACATTGCGCTAAACAATATGGCTATCCCCAGCGCACTTAGCCGAGCCAATGACAGCCCTAGACCTAAATTACGGGCGACACCATCATCCAGCCCGAGCAAGGTTAATGGGCGAATCAATAAAGCCGCCAATACACCGGTTATCAGCAAACGAGGTAGCAAAAACTGTACCGTGATCCAATCTTGTTGGTTCAGAGCGCCACTACTCCACAGGAACAATCCTTGCAGTTGGTCATAATTAAATAACGCCAGCAAGTTGCTGACTGCACTACAGTAAAGGCCGAGAACCAACCCCGCCAGTATCAGTGTCACTGGCGACATTCGTTTGCCCCAAGCCACACCAAATACCAGCACACCAATAATTATCCCACCGGCCATTGCTGCCAGTTGGCGGGTCAATTCACCGCCGGGTAGCATCCACAACGTCGCAATGGTTAAGCCAAGCTGAGCGCCTGCTGCGACCCCCAAAGTGGCGGGTTCAGCCAATGGATTTCTCAAGACTTGCTGGAACAAAACCCCCACCAGTCCCAATCCAGCACCGGTTAGCAATGCCACGACCAAGCGGGGAAGTTGGCTGTAATGAAATAACATTTGGCGCACGTCATCGCCGTCAGGTTGCCATAGCGCGGTCCCCCAGAGCGGGGCCGGTAATGTCTGACTAAAATTGTACAGTGTCAGCAACACCGAAAAAATCAGCAATAAACTCAGTAAGCTGGCAGGCAAAAGCCAGATTTTACGCGGGGTCTTTGTCATCATCGGGATTTATCCCACGCCGATTCTAATAGACGTACGAATCGCATGGCTGACAATGTTGCGCCATAGAACCACACCGCGGGCATTATCTGTAATTGATTTTGGCGCACAAATGACATGGATTGCCATAATGGTGTGCGGGTAACCTGTTGTAGTATTTCACTATTACCCTGGACGAAGCACATTGCCCGCCCCGGTTTTACTGTCGCTAAACGTTCGATGCCCACCACCGCGCTGCCCCACACATTGGTTTCACCCTGCCAGGCATTCTTAATATTCAATTCGTTTAATACATCCTGGAACAGACTGCCTTGGCCGATGACCAAGGCGTGGCGAGCATCCAACAGAGAAAACATCAATAATGACGTATTGCTGGTATTAAATATCCGCTGGCGAGCGGCTTGCATAAAATGGTTAAAATCGGCGATATGCTGCTCAGCCGCGGCCTCCAACCCCAGCCGCTGACCTAATGCACGCAATGAACTTTTACCGACGGCGAGCGGCGAAAGCCCCTGTTGGCTAAAAGCAAAACTCATCGATGGGGCGATAGGCGCGAGTTTCTCTGGTGAGGGGCCAAAACCTTCTGACATCAAAATCAATGACGGTGCCATTTGTTGCAGCAATTCCAAATTAGGTTCAGTGCGCAGACCAACATCAATGACACTGGCAGGTAATGCCGGTTCTTCGACCCATAACCGGTAATTATGAGTATCTGCCACACCATATGGCGTGACTCCCAGCGCCAGCAATAATTCTACGGGCAACCATTCCAGTGCAACGATCCTATCCAGAGCAACGCCCCCGCTAACATCAATTTTAGGGGGATTCACCGCCCATCCGGGCAATGAATATAATAATGGCGATAAGGCTAATGCGGCGAGCAATCTACGCCGAGTCAGGTTCGGGCGCACCGCTGCTATGGGAAAAGGCATTTTCATCAATACACGAAACTTACCGGCGCACCGCCGGCTGGATGCGGTAATATTCCCATAGGAATGCCGTAAATTTCCTCCAGTACCGCCCCCTGCATTAAGCTGTCCGCTGGGCCTTGCGCTATCATCTCGCCCGCGCGTAATGCCACCAAATGGTCGCAATAACGGGCCGCCATATTGATATCGTGTAATACCGCAATAACGGTCAGGCCTCGCTCACGGCTAAGCCGCTGAATCAGCCCCAAGACTTCGACCTGATGGGCAATATCCAGTGCTGAAGTCGGTTCGTCGAGCAGCAGACAGCGGCTATTTTGTGCCACCATCATCGCCAACCAAGCGCGTTGGCGCTCGCCGCCGGATAAACTGTCGACCAACCGGTTCGCCAGCGGCTTTAAATCCACCAGCGCAATAGCCTCTTCCACCTGTTCGCGGTCTTCTTGACGAAAACGCCCCAGCGCGCCATGCCATGGGTAACGGCCAATCGCCACCAACTCGCGCACTGTCATCCCTTCAGCTGCCGGTAATTGCTGTGGCAAATAAGCAACTTCACGGGCAAAAGCTTTATTGTCCCACTGTGGTAATGGCACATTATTGAGTAACGCTTCGCCACTGGCGGGCGGTTGGTGGCGACCCAGCATTTTTAACAGTGTCGATTTACCGGAACCATTATGGCCGATAAGCCCACAGACTTTCCCTTGTGGAAAGGTCAGTGACAAGGGGTGCAATAAGATTCGGCCAGGAACCGAAAAACTCAACTCACGGAGTGAAAACACGCTGGATTGGCTTGCCTGTTGGTCCAAGATAGTACCCTGCGATTGAATGTTAGCAACTTTAACCGTTACTGTGACCCAAACGTTATCGACAAATAACGAGAAAGTGAATCGAAACGATAATAATTATCAAAGCAGCTAGTTTATGCGTAACTCACGGCGAACTGCAAGCGCAAAGCCTGCTGATTACCTGAAGATGGCTGTGGGGAATTTAAGTGCGGGGAAACGAAAAATTGGCACGATAACAGTAACCGTGCCAATTTTTTGAGTATTACTGGCCAAACATATCTTTGATCCAACCCGCGACGCCATCGCCATCAGGTTTAGCTTGCCCCGCAGGTTGAGCAGCTTGGCACAAGCTTTGCGGGTTTTCTGTCCAAACCGGGATTGAGCGCATACCGCCGCCATCACCACAGACAAAATTCCCAGCCGAATCAATATTCATCTGGCTAATCCCCTCCGGTGGCTGCAATACCAGCGGCAATGGGGTTTGATTCTCAAGATAGCGGCGATACAGAGTCAGCGCGCCGTTAGCTCCGGTCAACTTGGCCGGGCCGTTATTGTCACGCCCTACCCAGGCAATCGCCACTTCTTTGCCATCAATACCGGCAAACCAGCTATCGCGCAGGTCGTTGGTGGTACCGGTTTTGGCAGCCAGATTGTATTTTGATAATTTCACTGATAATGAACGGGATGTCCCGCGGGCGACCCCTTGCTGCATGGCGTAAAGGGTCAGATAAGCCGCCTGTGCCGGTACCATGCGCTCCGCCTGCGGGAAGCTCTGATACAGCACGGTGCCATCTTCAGCAATTACCGAGCGCACTGCGGACAATGGCGCACGATTCCCACCACTGGCGATAGTCTGATATTCCTGCGCGACTTCAACCGGGGTCAAGTCAATCGCCCCCAGCAACATCGCTGGAACGGGGTTGATAACGTTTTTCGGAATACCCAAACGTTGCAGCATGGCGCTTATCTGATCCAACCCGACGGACATTCCCAGATTAACCGTCGGCACATTCAGCGAGTTCGCCAAACCATCAATTAGCATCACCTGACCACGGAACTGGCGATCATAGTTTTTCGGCTGCCATGATGAGCCGTTGGGCAATTTAATCGACAGCGGTTGATCCGCCAGCCAGGTATTAAGGCGGTATTTATCCGGCTCACTCAGGGCAGTCAGATAGGTCGGTGGTTTAGCGAGTGAACCCACCAAGCGGCGAGCCTGCATTGCGCGGTTAAAGCCGGCAAATTGCGGCTGCGCGCCCCCGACCATGGCACGAACTTCACCACTGAAACGGTCGACAATCACCATCGCCGCTTCCAAATCATCCAGATGGCGCGCCGCTTTCAGTGCCGGAATTCCATCTTCGATGGCTTTTTCTGCCGCATCCTGTGAAACCGGATCAAGGGTAGTGAAGATTTTCACACCGGACAAATCGTTAATTTTGTCGCCCAGTTTCTGCTGTAACTCCTGACGCACCATCTGCATAAATGCTGGCTGTGGTGTGATAACCCCGCCTTTCGGCTGCACGCCCAATGGCCGGGCGCTGAGCATGGTGTACAGCTCTGCATCAATCACACCCTGATTCTGCAACAAGCGCAGCACCAAATTGCGGCGCTCAAGTGCCAGTGTCGGGTTACGCCATGGGTTATACAGCGACGCTCCTTTCACCATGCCCACCAGCATAGCTTGCTGATCGAGGCTCAGTTCATTCACCGGACGACCAAAGTAATACAGGCTCGCCAAAGGGAAACCGCGAATTTGGTCACTGCCGCTTTGGCCGAGATACACTTCGTTCAGATACAATTCCAGTATCCGATCTTTGCTGTAACGGTAGTCTACCAGCAGGGCCATATAGGCCTCGTTGGCTTTACGCCACAGTGAACGCTCGTTAGTCAGGAACAGGTTTTTAACCAACTGCTGCGTCAAGGTACTGCCGCCCTGCACCGCCTTACCAGCAGTGAGGTTAGCCAACATCGCGCGGCCAATAGAATACGGGCTGATGCCGTCATGCTCATAGAAATGGCGGTCTTCTGTTGCCAGCAAGGTATCGACCAGCAAATCAGGGAAGCCAGCACGCGGCACAAACAAGCGCTGCTCACCATTAGGAGATTGCAACATGGTGATCAGCTTGGGATCAAGACGCAGGAAACCGAAGTCGCGCTGATTATCCAGGTTTTGGATTTGCGCCAAACTGTCATTTTTAAACACCAAACGCGCGCGGATTTGACCTTCTTTCGCGTCAGGGAAATCAAATGGGCGGCGCAAGATATCAATACTGTCGCCCTGCACGGTAAACTCGCCAGGGCGAGTCATCCGAGTGACCTGGCGGTATTGCATCCCTTCCAGCAAATCGATCATTTCTTTCTTGCTGTAGGACATCCCCGGTTCAAGGCTCACCATGCGGCCATAGACGGCGGCGGGCAGTTGCCAAACCTTGCCATCAATCCGGCTGCGGATTTGCGAATCGAGGTAAACCCCATAAATTGCCAACACCACTGCGCCCACCAGGAACAGTTTGATGAATAACCCAAGCCAACGGCGTTTTTTGCGCGGGGGACGTGATGCTACCTTTCTTGGCATCGGTTCTTCCTCGTCATCATCGTAATCATCATCGCCGTGGTCTTCATCATCTAAATAGTCTTCTTCTTCGTATTCATCTTCATCACGCCGCCGGCGCAATGGCCGTTTTGATGCGACTTTGGGTTGGGCTTTCTTGCCCTTGCGCCCTATTGGCTCGCGGTCATCCCCAGACATGTCTTTTTCTCCACGCGCATTGGCGATTATTGCGGCTTAATGTGTTCCCCAATTCATCGGATAGAAAGGAGAAACATCTGAAATTATTGGCTGTTGACCATGTGATCTTATTTATCTTGGTACTTTTTAGTCCGGCGAGTCGGGCGGGTATTCGCGGGGTCGTCCGGCCAGACATGTTTGGGATAGCGCCCTTTCATCTCTTTTTGTACCTCGCGATATGCTCCCTGCCAGAAAGCGGCCAAATCACCGGTAATCTGTAGCGGCCGGTGTGCCGGTGAAAGTAACTCAAGCACCACTGCCACCCGCCCACTTGCTAGCATCGGGCTGTGCTGTTCGCCAAAAACTTCCTGCAAACGCACCGCTAATACCGGTGGCCTCTCGACATAATAACGGATGGGTAGGCGGCTACCGGTCGGCACAGTGTAATGAGTTGGCAGCTCAGTATCCAGCCGTTGACGTAACTGCCAGCTCAACAGGCGAGTCAGTGCTTCCACAATATTCACTTGCCGCAGACCACGTAAATCCCGTACCCCGGACAGAGACGGCTGCAACCACAGCTCAAGTTTACCCAGTAAATTGTCGTCATCTACCACAGGCCATTGTTCTTCGGGCAGCCAACGGCTGGCACAATGTAAGCGGGTGCGCAATTGTTCGGCATTTTCATCCCAATTGAGCACTTGCAGCCCTTGTTCGCGCACCCAGTTTAGCAGCGCGAATTGCAACGCTTCATCACTCGGTTTCGCTAAGGGCTGGGCCCGTAAAGTCAGACGTCCAATTTGCCAACGCCGCCAGGCGCGTAAAGTGCCTTTTTCATCATCCCACTCGACCACTGTCCGCTCTTCGACCAAGCGGGGAAGTTGCTGCGCCAGCGGTTCAATCTTAATCGGCAACGCCAGTAAAATGCGCGCATCCGGCCCACTGCTGCTTTGTAATAAGCTGGCAGCCACCAGCCAAGGCGCACGTGACAACGCCTCGTCTTGCGCCATAGCGGCGCCCATACCGTTAGCTAACAGATAGCGCCCATCCTGCCCACGTTGCTGCGCGATGCGATCCGGATAAGCCAACGCCAGCAATTGACCGGCAATATCACTGTCAACCGCGCCCACACGAGCATTAATTCTTTGTGTTAATTGCCTCGCCCGCCGCTGCCAGTGCGGTTGTGGGCGGCTGAGCCAATCGTGTAAATCAATTTGACCGGATCGCGGCGGCTCTTCCAGAATCGCCGCTAATAACCCCGCCGTGGCTAACGCGTCCGGGCTTTGCTCGGCGGCAAAACACAACATCGCGGCCAACCGGGGTTCACAGCCCAAACTAGCCATGCTGCGCCCCATGCGGGTGAGTTGCCCCGATGAATCAATAGCCCCTAAACGCTGCAATAAGTCGCGAGCTACAGCCAATGCAACTTGCAGCGGCCTATCAAGCCAACTGAGTTGTGCCTCATCCTGGCATCCCCAGTTCAGCAACTCCAGCCACAAGCTGCATAAATCGCTGTTAAGAATTTCTGGTTCACTGTATTCCGCGGCCCGTTCGGCCTGCTCTTTAGCAAACAGATGCCAGCAGATCCCCGGTTCCAGTCGCCCGGCACGCCCGGCGCGTTGCACCATGGAAGCTTGGCTGATGCGCTGAGTCACCAGCCGAGTCAGGCCGTTTTTGACATCAAAACGCGCGACACGTTCCAGTCCGCTGTCGACCACTAGCCGGATGCCCTCAATGGTCAAACTGGTTTCCGCAATATTGGTCGCCAGCACCACTTTACGCCGCCCAATAGGGGCCGGTTGAATGGCTTTTTGCTGTTCACTGAGCGGTAAAGCACCATACAGCGGGCAGAGGTCAGTATCACTGGCAACCTCGCCTTGTAGCCGCTCCATCACACGATGAATCTCCCCCACACCGGGTAAAAATAGCAGCAAAGAACCCCTTTGCTCATTTAATAAGCGCTTAACGCGATTGGCAACCCCATCCTCCAGCCGCTCATGGCCCGATAAAGGTTGATAGCAGCGCTCGACCGGGAAGCTGCGCCCAGCGGAGACAATAGCTGGCGCGGAGGGCAACAGCGCGGAAAGCCGCTGGTTATCCAATGTCGCCGACATTATCAGCAGTTTGAGGTCATCACGTAGCCCTTGCTGCACATCCAGCAAGAGCGCCAGCGCCAAATCGGCCTGTAAACTGCGCTCGTGGAACTCATCAAGGATGACCAAAGACACCCCCGTCAACTCGGCATCTTGCTGGAGCATCCGAGTCAGAATGCCCTCGGTCACCACCTCCAGCCGTGTCTCCGGCCCACTTTTGCTTTCGGCGCGCATCCGATAGCCCACCGTCTGCCCCGGCTGTTCACCCAATTGTTGGGCCAACCGGTAAGCGACATTTTTCGCCGCCAGCCGCCGAGGTTCCAGCATGATAATCCGGCCAGGCAAGCCCGCCAGACGCAAAATTTGCAGCGGTAACCAGGTCGATTTACCGGCACCGGTTGGGGCGTGGAGCAAGACTTGCGGTGAGGTTTGCAACGCAGACAATATCTCACTGAGCACTTCACCTACCGGCAAAGCAGCCCCCTGCGCATCACTTTCTCTCTGACTTACCACCACATTCTTCCCCACACTCTCTACTTTCATCGTCAGCCATTGTAACATCATGGCCGTATAGCGTATTTAGCCGAGTGATTATGCCAATCTAATGATTAAAACCGCCGATAAAACTATCGTTAATAAAACCAGCTTTCGCCGTCTGTTCTTTGCGCTGGCCCTGCCTGATGCCCTGCAACAGACTATTGTGCCATGGCGAGCAGATAACTTCCCGCCCGAGGCTGGCCGCCCTATTGCTGCCGTGAATCTTCACCTGACACTGGCGTTTCTCGGCGAGGTTAGTCACGCTAAAGCTCAAGTCTTGCAGGAACAAGCCGGGCGCATTAGTCAGTCAGGTTTTAACATAACGCTGGATGATATTGGCCACTGGCCTAATTCCGGAGTGATATGGCTCGGATGTAAAAATCCCCCGCGCGGGCTGTTGCAATTGGCCCAGTTATTGCGGTCCCAAGCGGCGCGCAGTGGTTGTTACCAAACACCGCTGCCATTTCATCCCCATGTGACGTTATTCCGTGGGGCTATTCGCCCAGTCGCCATACCGGCGAAAGCTCCCAACGAAAGCTTTCGGGCAGACTTTTTTTCGTTATATGAATCGGTATTCACACGCGGCCGCACCCGTTATAACATTGTACAAAGCTGGCCATTGGCTAGCACTGAAAGGAAACCTGATGCCATCTAATTCCCAGTTACCGGCTTTGGCCCCTCGGTTATTATCTTTTAACCCCAAATTACAGCCCGCCACACTTATCCTGCGGTATAAACGCTTTTTAGCTGATATTGTGACGCCCGAGGGAGAAACATTAACTATTCATTGCGCTAATACCGGAGCAATGACCGGTTGTGCCACGCCAGGGGATAGGGTCTGGTATTCGACCTCGGATAACCCAAAACGCAAGTATCCCCATAGTTGGGAGTTAACTCAGACCCAAACCGATGATTGGATATGCGTAAATACCTTGCGTGCCAATGAGTTAGTCAGTGCGGCAATAGAGAATAATTATATTTTTGAATTATCCGGTTACATTTCTGTCAAAAGAGAGGTTAAGTATGGGGGTGAAAATAGCCGTATAGACTTGTTATTGCAGGCAGAAAATAGGCCTAACTGCTATATTGAAGTCAAGTCGGTTACTTTATTACAGCAACAATGTGGGTACTTCCCGGATGCCGTCACCCTGCGGGGTCAGAAGCATCTCAGGGAGTTAAAAAACATGGTTGCCAATGGTCACCGGGCTGTACTTTTTTTTGCCGTATTGCATACGGGCATCAGGCAGGTCGCCGCTGCCCGACACATTGACAAACGCTATGCAGAATTGCTGGCCCAGGCTCAGCAAGCAGGAGTGGAGATTATCTGCTACGGTTTTCAACTATCGCCTGACGGTATTGCGCTTGATGCACGCCTACCGTTATTACTGGACGAAATGCCCCATCCATAGCGCTGAATAAAAAAGCGATGATTGGATGAAGTTGCTCGCCAAATACGCCTGCCCTCACACCATTGTCAAGCAGGCGACAGGAATAATTGCTAACCTTCCTTCCTTCTGTTATTTATAGCGGCCTGATTTTTTCCCCTATTGGGGATTTTGATAGTGCGTATGAATGTAGGAGAAGCATCATGCAAGAAGGGCAAAAACGTAAAACCTCGTCCTTGAGCATTCTCGCCATAGCTGGGGTAGAACCATACCAAGTGAAGCCTGGCGAAGAGTATATGAATGCCGCCCAGCTGTTGCATTTCAAGCGGATTCTTGAAGCATGGCGCAACCAGCTCAGGGACGAAGTAGACCGTACTGTATCGCACATGCAAGACGAAGCTGCTAATTTCCCCGATCCGGTAGACCGTGCTGCGCAGGAAGAAGAGTTTAGCCTTGAACTTCGTAACCGCGACCGCGAGCGTAAGCTGATTAAAAAGATCGAGAAAACCCTGAAGAAAGTCGAGGATGAGGATTTCGGTTTCTGCGAGTCTTGTGGCGTAGAAATTGGCATTCGCCGTCTGGAAGCACGACCAACTGCAGATTTGTGTATTGACTGTAAAACCCTCGCCGAAATCCGCGAAAAGCAGATGGCAGGCTAACACAGTAATAATCTGTATATCCAAAGACGTTGGGGTTATAGGTAGCAGCAAGTGAGAGACAAATTGGTTGTAAACCATTTTGAACAGCGCTTGCGTTGGCCCGTAGGGTGAGCCTCTGATGAGGCTCGTAATCCCGCTGAGCTTACTCAAGTAAGTGATTCGGGTGAGATAGTGTAGCTAACAACCCTACAGCTCCAAGTACAAAGGGTATGACACGGTGCCAGAGCCATCTCCGGCACCGCATTTACCACACTGGATTTATGTCCAAAGATATCATTACCGAGCAAACTGCGCTTATGCAAACCCCATATGTTGGGCGTTTTGCACCTTCCCCGTCTGGTGATTTGCATTTCGGTTCGCTGATTGCTGCATTGGGAAGTTACTTGCAAGCCCGCGCTGAAGGTGGGAGCTGGCTAGTTCGCATCGAAGATATTGATCCCCCCCGTGAAATCCCTGGCGCTGCAGACCGTATTTTAGCGACACTGGACCACTATGGCCTCCATTGGGATGGCCCGGTTATTTATCAATCTCAGCGCCATGAAGCCTATCGCGCCACCTTAGACTGGCTGGAGCAACAAGGGCTGAGCTATTACTGCGCCTGCACCCGTAGCCGCATCCAGCAAATCGGTGGTTTATATGACGGTTATTGCCGTGACCGCCATTTACCAGCCCAGAACTCAGCCATTCGCTTACGCCAAACTCATCCGGTTTATACCTTTTGTGATAAATTACTCGGTGAGTTGCACGCCGTGCCCGCACTGGCTGAAGAAGATTTTATTATTCGTCGTCGAGATGGCTTATTTGCCTATAATCTGGCGGTGGTGGTCGATGATGCCTTTCAAGGGGTGACCGAGATTGTACGCGGAGCCGATTTAATCGAACCCACAGTGCGTCAGATAGCGCTCTACCAGCAGTTACAGCAACCGGTGCCCCGCTATTTGCACTTACCGCTGGCGCTGAATCATAATGGTAATAAGCTCTCTAAACAAAATCATGCGCCGTCGCTGCCCAATGGCTGTCCGCGTCCGATTTTAGTCGAAGCTCTAAAGTTTTTGCGTCAACCGATACCAGAATGCTGGCAAGATCTTGATTTACCGTTATTATTACGCTTTGCCGTCGACAATTGGACATTGGCAACCATTCCGCATCACGGGGCGGAGATAGCCAGTGAAAACACAACGGCATTCTCAAAGACAGCACGGTGAGCTATGATTAGACGCTGTTTTTCTGTTGTTCTGTAATTTATTAGCCACTATCGAGGTGTACCATTTTTACCCGAGTAGCCAATTTCTGCCGTAAGGTACTGATTCGCGATAATAAATCAGCTGGCGATAGCAAAGCTGTCCGTGATGACACGGCTCGTGATAGCAGTGCCCGTAAAGATAAAGTGCCCGGTGAAGATAACGTGGCCCGCAAAGAGAAAAGGCCTGCCAGAACGAATACTGGCCGCAAGAATCATGCGGTGCCGACTTCACAACAGCTTTCTTCACAGCAAAGTGCGATGACGATTATTCCACGAGATCAGCACAATATTTCCCGTAGAGATATCAGCGATAATGCGCTGAAGGTTCTCTATCGCCTGAATAAATCAGGTTACGAAGCCTATCTGGTTGGCGGCGGTGTCCGTGACCTATTGTTGGGCAAAAAACCAAAAGATTTTGATATCACCACCAGCGCCACGCCAGAACAAGTGCGAAAGTTATTCCGCAACTGCCGCCTGGTCGGTCGCCGTTTCCGTCTGGCCCATGTCATGTTTGGCCCGGAAATTATTGAAGTCGCCACTTTCCGTGGTCACCACGAACAGCAGCAAGCGGAAGACAGCGACAAAAACTCTTCTCAGCAAGCACAAAATGGCATGCTGTTGCGCGACAATATTTTCGGCACCATTGAAGATGACGCCCAGCGCCGAGACTTCACGATTAATAGCCTCTATTACGGCATTTCTGATTTTGCGCTACGCGACTACACCGGCGGTTTGCGTGATCTGAAAGAAGGTATTATTCGCCTGATTGGCGATCCTGAAACCCGCTATCGTGAAGATCCGGTGCGGATGCTGCGGGCAGTTCGTTTTGCCGCTAAACTGGATATGACGATCAGCTCGGAAACTGCGGAGCCGATCCCGCGCCTGGCCTCGCTGCTGCACGAGATCCCACCCGCGCGTCTGTTTGAAGAGTCACTCAAACTACTGCAATCCGGCTACGGCTATAAAACTTATTTAAAACTGTGTGAATATCAGCTTTTCCAGCCGTTATTCCCACTGATTGCCCGCCATTTTACCGAGCATCATGACTCGCCGATGGAACGTATTTTGGTTCAGGTTCTGAAAAATACTGACTATCGTTTGCATAATGATAAGCGCGTCAATCCAGCATTCTTATTTGCCGCTATGCTTTGGTATCCGCTGATTGAACATGCGCAGAAGCTGACGCAAGAAAGTGGTCTGGCCTATTACGATGCTTTCGCACTGGCAATGAATGATGTATTGGATGAAGAGTGCCGTTCACTGGCAATTCCAAAACGTATAACTTCATTGGTGCGAGATATCTGGTTGCTGCAACTGCGGCTGTCACGCCGTCAGGGTAAACGTGCGCATAAGCTGATGGAGCATCCAAAGTTCCGTGCAGCTTACGACTTGCTGGCACTGCGTGCTGAAGTCGAAAATAACCATGAATTACAGCGTCTTACACAGTGGTGGGGAGAATTCCAGGAAGCCACACCGCTACAGCAAAAAAATATGCTGAATACTTTAGGGGCCGATCCGGCACCGCGTCGCTCTCGTCCTCGCCGCCCACGTAAGCCAGCACCACGTAACGAAGGGGCATAATACGCACCATGATCCGGGTCTATATCGCGTTAGGCAGTAATCAGTCTATGCCACTGCAACAGGTTAAAACCGCACTGGAAGCGCTGGAGCATCTGCCGCGCACCCAGTTGGTGGCATGCTCGCCTTTTTATCGCACTAAACCGTTAGGCCCTCAGGATCAGCCGGATTTTCTTAATGCGGTCGTAGCGTTAGATACCTCCCTGCCCCCGGAACAACTGTTAGACAGCACCCAAGCCATCGAACGCAATCAGGGGCGGGTAAGGAAAGAACAGCGCTGGGGGCCACGGACACTGGATCTCGATATTATGTTGTATGGCGATCAAGTGATAAAAACTGATCGCCTCATTGTGCCGCATTATGGTTTGAAAGAGCGCGAGTTCATGCTCTACCCGCTGGCCGATATTGCCCCTGATCTTATTTTCCCCGATGGCGAATCGCTGTCAGACCGCCTTAAACTTGTAGATAAAAATGGCCTGGTACCTTGGTAAGGGTGCTTGTTTGCTAAATCCAACACATAATATACCTCTCTGATATTCCCCCATTTTAACCTACCGTCTCAGGAGAAAGAGTGATGAAAGCCACCACCATGAGCCATTTGCGCCAATGGAAACTCGAGAAGCGTAAGTTCGCCACACTGACTGCCTATGATGCCAGCTTTGCGCAATTATTCGTCGAACAGGGAATTGAGGTTCTGCTGGTGGGTGATTCGCTCGGTATGACGTTACAGGGCTTCGACTCGACATTGCCGGTCACAACTGCGGATGTGGCTTATCACACCCGTGCTGTGCGCCGTGGTGCGCCTCATTGCCTATTATTAGCAGACATGCCATTTATGAGCTATGCCACACCAGAGCAAACATTTGCCAATGCCGCCGAACTGATGCGGGCCGGGGCCAACATGGTCAAACTGGAGGGCGGTAGCTGGTTGTGCGATACCGTTCGCATGCTGGCAGAACGGGCTGTTCCAGTGTGTGGGCACTTGGGGTTAACCCCACAATCAGTCAATATTTTCGGCGGTTACAAAGTGCAAGGCCGTGAAGAAGTCGCGGCGAACCAACTGTTGAAAGATGCTCAGGCGCTTGAAAATGCGGGCGCACAATTGCTGGTACTGGAATGTGTTCCCGTGGAACTGGCGCAGCGTGTGACTGAAGCACTGGCAATCCCGGTGATTGGTATTGGCGCGGGGAATGTTACCGACGGACAAATTCTGGTCATGCATGATGCATTGGGCATTACTGGTGGACATACGCCGAAATTCAGCAAAAATTTCCTGGCGCAAAGTGGGGGAGATATTCGTGCCGCCATTAAGCTGTATATTCAAGAAGTTGAGAGCGGCGACTATCCCGCTGAAGAACATACTTTCCAGTAAGTTTTGGTTGATAAATATTCAGGGGAATTGGGATGCTGATTATTGAAACTTTACCACTATTACGCCAGCAAATTCGCCGCTGGCGGCATGAAGGTAAACGAGTTGCTTTGGTTCCCACCATGGGTAACCTGCACGAAGGGCATATGACATTGGTGGAAGATGCCAAAACTCGTGCCGATGTTGTAGTCGTTAGTATTTTTGTCAATCCACTGCAATTCGAGCGCCCGGATGATTTAGCCCGCTACCCGCGCACCTTGCAGGAAGATTGTGAGAAGCTGACCCGTCACGGTGTGGATTTAGTGTTCGCCCCGGCGGCGGCGGATGTTTACCCCGCGGGTTTGGACAACCAGACCTATGTTGACGTCCCTGCACTGTCGACCATTTTGGAGGGTGCCAGCCGCCCCGGCCATTTCCGTGGCGTATCCACGATTGTCAGCAAGCTGTTCAATCTGGTTCAGCCGGATGTCGCCTGTTTTGGCGAAAAAGATTATCAGCAATTGGCGCTGATTCGCAAAATGGTGACGGATATGGGCTATGACATCAATATTGTCGGCGTGCCCATTGTTCGCGCCAAAGATGGCCTGGCACTCAGTTCCCGTAACGGTTATCTGACCGCTGAAGAGCGCAAAATTGCGCCGCAGCTTTATAAGATAATGCAGGCGTTAGCCGAGAAGCTTGTCATGGGTGAACGGCAGATTGATAATCTACTGGCGGACACCGCAGAACAATTACGCAGTGCTGGTTTTACACCGGATGAGCTGTTTATCCGTGATGCCCAAACCTTACAGCCGTTGACGGTTGACAGCAAACAAGCCGTGATACTGATGGCCGCATGGCTGGGTAAAGCTCGACTAATTGATAATCAACAAGTTGATTTACAAAGCTAATGTCAATGATGTCGATTGCCTTGAATCTCCCCAAAGAAATCTGAGTTGTAGATTGGCTCAGGGGAGATAAAGTCAGTCATAGACAACTGATATAAAATCAGCAAAACTGAGCGCTTCTCCCTAAATCGGTCGATGATGGGGCGGGTGCCAGACTTATTCTGGGCTATAACCGGGGTCAAAGGTAAGAGTTATGATACGCACTATGTTGCAAGGCAAACTGCACCGGGTGAAAGTCACTCAAGCTGATTTGCACTATGAAGGTTCCTGCGCTATTGATCAGGATTTTCTGGAAGCCGCAGGTATTCTGGAATATGAAGCCATTGATATTTATAACGTTGATAATGGTCAGCGTTTTTCGACTTATGCTATCGCCGCCGAACGAGGTTCACGAATTATCTCAGTGAACGGCGCAGCAGCACGTTGTGCTTGTGTTGGTGACAAATTGATCATCTGTTCCTATGTCCAGATGTCAGATGCTGATGCCCGCCTGCACCACCCAAAAGTGGCGTATTTTGAAGGTGAAAATCAGCTACAGCGCAAGGCTAAAGCAGTGCCCGTTCAAGTGGCGTAATGACCTTTCATCCTTGAAGCCGCAGGGGTGTTAGCTACGTTCACTTACCCGAATCACTGACTTCAGTCAGCTCATCGGGATGCGTTACTTGCTGCCTACCTGCAACGTCAATGACTTTGGGTAATACCTTTCATCCTTGAAGCCGCACAATAAAAAAGGCGCTTATAATTAAAGCGCCTTTTTCCTATCTTCATATTACACAATATTCATATTATACAATGAAATAGCTAATCAGACTCCATCACCGCAGGTGCGGCGGCAACCGGCTGACCAGGTTCATTGGCGATACGCTCTGCCATTGTAGGAATTGAATCGGTTCGCAAAATATAAAGCCGCTTGAGGGTATACGGATTATCGCCGGGTTTAACCTTGCCCTGCATAGTCGTCACCGCCAGATGGAAACCCGCGTTTTTCGCCGCATCAATCGCGGTTTGGTTAAAGCCACCAAACGGATATGACAGAAAAATCACGTGTGGATTAAACTGCGACAAAGCCCGGCGAGAATGTTCAAAATCAAAAACAATATTATGATAAGAACGACTCAATAAAATTGGATTACGTTTATTGTCAGTCCGGTGTAAAAAGTGCGTATGAGACTGAATATCAAATACATCCTGAATGGCTTTTAATTCAGAAATACTCATAAACTGTAATGTGTCAGGATTCCATTTCTGAGGATGACGTTTAATGCGCGATGAAATAATAAATGCCGTTGCCCGGAAGCCATTCTCTTTCAGAATCGGATAAGCATAGCGATAGACTGATTTAAGGCCGTCATCGAATGTCAGCACCACAACTTTCGCGGGCAGGTTAATTTTGTTATTGAGATAACCTTCAAGCTGATAAAGAGAAATGGTGTCGTAACCGGTCTGCTTGAGATAAGTCATCTGGTTGCTAAACGCGGCATCAGAGGTTGTTGTTGAGGTATTGAGGAAGCGTTTATTTTCCTCATTTTTCAACATATGGTGATAAGTCAGAATAGGAATGCCGTTATCTATTTCAGCATCAGTGCTACTGACATATCCCAGACGATCGCCAATATTCACCTGATACCAGGTGTTGCCTAGCCGGTCTTTCAATTTACCTACAATCGGGTAGCGTAAGTTTTCTGCTAAGGTAGCAAATTGCTCGCCATCGACATCTGCGACTAAATAAACCGGGGTCTCGCGTTTGATAATAATGTTTTGATTTGGCAGAGGCTTATTCAAGTCCCCCAATATATCATTGTTTTTTCGTACTTTATTGATATCGCGTAAATCGTCTTTATCAATAAAGCCGATACCGTTACCAAACTTGAATTCATAATATTCTGCCGCCGCGGGCAAAACCTGGATAAGTTGATCTTCTTTAATCTCACCGACAGGAATGACCTGATCGCCAACCAATGAATACATTTCGCTATCGCGGTCTGTAACCATATATTTAGGGGTAAGAACCGCTTCGTCTGGCAGGAGGTCTGCATGGGTTGCCGGCATCATTACCGACATGACAATACCGAGTAGCATCCCAATAGCTATTCTGTTTTTATGCCACATTATCGTTCTACTTATGCGCATTCGGCGCTGAATTGAAAAGGGAAAAATCTGGTGCGCCAGCATAGCACGAGACACCCGAGGTTGAGAAAGATGATATTAGACGGGGACATTATTTATTACGATTAAATTCTAGTATTAACAACAATTAACTTACTAATAATTTACGAATAGCACTTAAAATCCGATCCAAAGTCACTGACGTTGCAGAGGTGAATACAGCCAACACCGCTGCAACGTCCAGGCCGAAAAACATCCCAAAAGTCATTGGTGTTACAGCAAGGCGGCAAGTCAACGCATCCCGATGAGCTTACATTAGTCAGTGATTCGGGTAAGTGGACGTAGCCAACACCGCTGTAGCGCCAAGGCCGCAGGGGATTAGGTGCGTAGGCCGCGCCCACGCTCAATCAAATACCAAGCCCAAGCATAAAATACCGCGATAAACACCACTAGCACACCAATGGTAAAGACCAACGGCACATCAGTAATTCCGAGGAATCCGTAACGGAACCCACTGATCATATACACGATAGGGTTAAGTTTTGACACCGCTTGCCAGAAAGGAGGAAGCAAGGCTAACGAGTAAAATACCCCACCCAGATAGGTTAGTGGTGTCAGCACAAAAGTCGGCACCAGACTGATATCATCAAAAGTCTTGGCAAAAACAGCATTCAACAATCCGCCGAGAGAAAATAATATTGCCGTCAGCATTAATGTCAGTGCGATCATTGACCAAGAGTGGACATGCAGCGGCACAAAGAACAGCGAAATAATCGTCACCAGAATACCGACACAGATCCCGCGCGCCACACCACCGCCTACATAGCCAACAATCACGATATGAGTGGGTACAGGGGCGACCAACAACTCTTCGATGCTGCGCTGGAATTTTGCGCCAAAAAAGGAGGCCGCGACGTTAGCATATGAGTTTGTTATCACCGCCATCATTATCAGGCCGGGAACAATAAACTGCATATAATCAAAGCCCCCCATATCACCAATTCGGGAGCCAATCAGGTTGCCGAAAATAACGAAATAGAGCGACATAGTAATCACTGGCGGCACCAGAGTTTGAATCCAAATGCGCGCAAAACGGGTGATTTCTTTGATCCAGATACTCTGTAATGCTACCCAATACAGGCGGGTCATACTTTTTCTCCCCCGTTGCCATTAACCAAGGTGACAAATAGTTCTTCCAGACGGTTAGCCTTGTTGCGCATACTTTGTACCTGAATTCCCTGAGCGTTCAGTTGACTGAATAGACCATTTAGGCCCTGTTCACGTTTAACATCAACTTCCAACGTTGAGGTGTCCGTCAGACGATAGCTATAGCCTTCCAGCTTCGGCAGTGGGCTTTTAATACCCAAATCAAAAATAAATGTTTCTGATTCAAGCTTGCCAAGTAACTGCTTCATAGTGGTATTTTCCACCAACTCACCATTCTGGATAATGCCAATGTTGCGGCACAGCATTTCCGCCTCTTCCAGATAATGAGTCGTCAGAATGATGGTCGTTCCCTGCGCATTCAGCTCTTTGAGGAAGCCCCACATGGAGCGGCGCAGCTCGATGTCCACCCCTGCTGTCGGCTCATCCAGAATCAGTAACTTAGGTTCATGCATCAGAGCGCGGGCAATCATCAAACGGCGCTTCATCCCACCGGATAGGCGGATAGCGCGCTCATGACGTTTGCTCCATAAGTCTAGCTGGCTGAGATATTTTTCTGCTCGTTGCAGGGCCTCTCGCCGTGTGACGCCGTAATATCCCGCTTGAGTAATCACAATCTGCAATACCGTCTCAAACGGGTTAAAGTTAAATTCTTGTGGCACTAGCCCAAGCTGGCGTTTGGCATTCACGATATCTTGGTCGATGTCGTAGCCAAAGACTTTCACCTTGCCAGAGGTTTTATTCACCAATGAACTGATAATACCAATGGTGGTGGATTTACCCGCCCCATTAGGCCCAAGTAGTGCATAAAAATCGCCTGCTTCTACGTGCAGATCAATGCCACGCAATGCCTGAACGCCACCTGCATAGGTTTTGGTCAGTTGCGTTATTTCCAGTGCATATGTCATAAGTAAAAAAGAACCTTATTCTATGAGTTCCCAGCGGTCACAGCATGTCCGTGACTTGTTTCCCCCTCACTGTCGGGGTCAGTTGCGGAGGCAAAGGGAAGCAGTTAGATACAGAGAAGATGTTGTGCGGACAAAAAATATGCATTCAACAAAGTCACTGTTCCGATTTTAAAATCGTGATCCTTGTCGTATATTATCCTATCGCAATCCGTTCATTACAGGCTATTTACATTAATGAAAGAAATAGAGAAGCTCCTCGCGAACAATGACCTCTGGTCAAAAGCCATCAGTAAAGACGATCCTGGTTTTTTTGAACACTTGGCGGAAGCCCAGAAACCTCGATTTTTGTGGATTGGTTGTTCAGACAGCCGCGTTCCTGCTGAACAGTTAACCGGCCTGAAAGCTGGGGAATTGTTTGTTCACCGCAATGTTGCCAATCTGGTTATCCATACGGATCTGAACTGTTTGTCCGTGGTGCAATACGCCATCGACGTTTTACAGGTCGAGCATATCATTATCTGCGGTCACCTTGGCTGTGGTGGTGTTGAAGCCGCAATGAAAAAAGACCTTGAATTAGGGCTTATTGACAACTGGTTACTGCACATTCGGGATCTTTGGTTCAAACACAGCACTCTGCTGGGTGAACTGCCAGCCGAAGAACGCAGCGATATGTTATGTAAAATCAACGTGGTAGAGCAAGTCTATAACTTGGGTCATTCGACTATTGTTCGCTCCGCCTGGAAGCGCGGGCAGAAAGCGATGATTCACGGCTGGGTCTATGGTATTGAAGACGGCAAACTGACGGATTTAAATATTTCTAGCACCAGTCTCAGCGAACTGGAAATCAAGTACCGCGAAGCAATGGCTAAAATACTGCAACCAAACAGACAAAACTAATGAGTCCTATGGGAGGGTGTTAAAACGCACCCTCTCCCATCCGTAAATGCTGCTAAAGACACTCGAACTCAAAATATTAACGTACAGTGATCATCTGCAAATAAGGCGTAGCGAGCTAAGTCAGTTTGAGTGCGCCCAGCACGCAAGAACCGGAGCGTACACATAGTACGTGAGGATTCTGAGTACTGCGTAATCTCAAAATGACGACGCGCAGTAGCCGATTACTCGTCAAACATCACAACTTTGCCGACATACGGCAAGTGCCGGTAACGCTGAGCATAATCGATACCATAACCCACTACGAACTCATCAGGAATGGTAAAACCGACCCACTCTACGGGAACTTGTACTTCACGACGCTCAGGTTTATCCAGCAGCGTACAGATCGCCAATGATTTTGGCCCACGCAGTTGCAGAATTTCACGAACTTTACTTAGCGTGTTACCGGAATCGATAATATCTTCGACAATCAGCACGTCTTTACCACGGATATCTTCATCCAAATCTTTCAGGATTTTCACATCGCGGGTAGTGCTCATGCCGTTGCCATAGCTCGAGGCGGTCATAAAATCGACTTCATGGGAAACGTCTATCGCGCGACATAAATCAGCCATAAACATAAATGAACCACGGAGCAACCCCACCAACACCATTTCACTGCCACTGTCGCGATAATGTTCGGAGATTTGGCGGCCTAATTCGACAATCCGGTTTTTGACTTCCTGTTCGGAAATCATGACTTCTACAGTGTGCTTCACAGCCAACATACCTATTTAAATTTATTGATTTTATATCAATGAGCAGCCAGTGCAGATAGCCTCAATGATACAGATTGATGCCCCTAGTTTAACACAATTCAAAGGACATCCGGCCACTCTCCCCGCTGAATAGCCGGGCAAAAGTATAACAAAGATAAACAGCAGACGTATTGAGAGATATACTAGCGCCATAAATTTGGCTCAGATATTGCCTGTGGATAGCCCTCGACAAGGAATGTTTTAATGAATTATCAGTCAACCAGTATCTGGCTTTATTCCGTCACTTTTACGGTAATCGCCGCCATCAGCTTGTTTGTCGCCTTTTTTGGCTTGAGTGTCCCAATCTTTTACTACTTTATTGTCGGTTTGGTCTTCAGCGTCTGGGTTTCATTACATTTGCACCAAATGGCAGAGAAAGGGACTATTTATCTGATTACTGAAAAAACACAATGGATGGTTTATGTCCGGGGGATCCCGGTGCAAGAAACGCGTACGTCCTTAAAAAACCCCTGTTTTATCAGTGCCGCGCGTTTGGCATCTTTCTTTCGACGTTTTCTGATCATCAAACTGTTGCTGCAAGCTGTAACTTTGTATTTAGCCCTCAAACAAACCGTTGAACTTCCCCCTTCCGATACCCCGTATATGCTATGGGTGACAATAGGATTGGCGATAGTGATTATCTGCTTTCTTATCAGCAAGATATGGCTGACCATCAAAAGTCTACTCGCACTCCAACGTGCAGAATGGCTGATAGAAGAAATACCGAGAGAGGGTTTTAGTTATTATCAGGGATATATCATTAAGAAAGATAAAAACGGTAATCAGATCCTCCAACCCGCCTTGACTGAACTGCTAAAAGTATAAAAAAGAAAACCTCCCCGACCAACTCGCCGGGGAGTGACTTAAGCGCTGACGGTAAAGCCCAGCATCATGCCGGTATCTTCATGCTCCAACAGGTGGCAATGGGCCATATAAGGGGTACTGGCCGGGGCCAGATGATTAAAGCGCACTAATATCTCACTGCGCGCGCCTTCCACTCGCACCGTATCTTTCCAACCACGGCGATGCTCTGCTGGCGGTTTGCCATTCTCACTCAAAATACGGAACTGCGTGCCGTGGACATGGAATGGATGGAGCATCATGTCGCCCTCACCGGAAATAGTCCATTTCTCGTATTTGCCCTGCTTGGCATCAAACGCCGCGTCGGTCATTGAGAATGCTTTGCCATTAATCATATTGGCGTGACTGAAATCAAAAGCCGGAGCCGCTGTCATCGCGCTATGGTTCATGCCTTTCATATTGCTGTGATCCATACCGCCCATAGCACCATTATCCATTCCTCCCATATTGCCGTGGTCCATGCTCATGCCCGCCATGGCCTGCATACCATAGCGGCTCATTAGCGCCTGCATACCCAACATATCCAATTTGGGGTCCATCATCAGTTGGAACCAGCGCTCTGGCAAAGCGGTGACCTCCACCAGCGGCGGCACGATGACCAGAGAATCCGGCAATGTTTTACTGCCCGCAGTCAATGAGGGTTGAATGCGTAATACCGGCAAGGGGTTATCAAACGGAGCCAATGTCATGCCCATTTGTTTGACCGGCAAAGTGACCAAATCAAGTGCTTTGCCGTCGGAAGTATCCACCAGCACCTCAAAACGTTCGCCCATCAATATCGGCAACTCGCGCACCGCGACCGGCTCTGCCAGTAATCCGCCGTCACTGCCAATCACATACATTGGGCGGCCATCACTGAGGGCGAGATTCAGGGAACGCGCATTGCACCCATTCAATAACCGCAAGCGCACCCAACCGCGCGGCGTAATCTGCTGCGGATAGCTGGCACCATTAGTGAGCATCCGGTCACCAAACCAGCCCACCGCCGCCGTCATCACATCCAGTTGATAGTCAACCTGGCCATCTTTACCCAGCAATTTATCCTGCAAAATGACCGGAATGTCATCCACGCCCCACTGTTTTGGCAGCGGCAGTTTTTCACTGTCACTATCATCTATTAGCACCAATCCGCCCAGCCCCATCGCGACCTGACGGCCGGTTTTACCGTGGGTATGGGGATGGAACCAACAAGTGGCGGCGGGCTGTTCTGCCGTCAATGCCACCTGGCGTTTTGCTCCTGGCTGAATCAGTGCTTGCGGCCCTCCGTCAACATCGCCGGGGATTTCCAGGCCGTGCCAGTGCACCGTCGTGGCTTCCGGTAAGGAATTTGTTATGTGAATAGTAACCGGCTTGCCGCGCTGCAAACGAATAGCTGGCCCTAATAAGTTGCCGTTATAGCCCCAAGTTTGCGTGGCGGCGGAGGGCAACCAGGCCATAGTGCCAGTTTGGATATTCAAATTAATATTGCCACTGGCATCCGGGAGCAGTAGTGGCGGGATAGGTAAAGGTGAAAAATCTGCGGCTAAAGCCGCGCGGCTCCATAAAGGCAGTGAAGTGGCGGCTCCAAGAGCTGCCGTTAACTTGATAAAATCACGGCGATGCATGGTCGTCTCCATTCTGATTGTCGATAATGATAAGACTTATCGTGAGTAAGTGCTCGCTTAGCACAAGAACAGCATTATCCGCCAGCATAAACCTTCCCCTAAAGGGAAGGTCAAGCTGTAATCAATCACTTTGTGAATCAACCTCCGTATATGCCCACACTAAGGACATAATAAAATTTACTCTGAACCATCACAGTGTGATAACGTCTGTTAACAATGAATAAGCCTATTTCCGCGATGAAAAGAACAACATTAGTTATGCTGCTGCTTGCCCTGTGCGGATTCTCATCTGCCAGTTCTGCATTAAGTGAATCTGAAGCAGAAGATCTTGCCGATCTGACTGCGGTATTCGTTTATCTGAAAAATGATTGCGGCTATAAGGAATTACCTAATAATGAAATCAAACGAGCAATTGTCTATTTTGCTCAACAAAATCGCTGGGACCTGCGTAACTACAGTAGCTTCAATATGAATGCGTTGGGTGAAGAGAGCTATCGCGACCTACGTGGTATTGCGCTCCCCGTTCCGACCAAATGCAAATCTCTGGCTCGTGACTCTTTAAGTTTATTGGCCTACGCTAACTAGCGACCCCGCATTTACCCTATCAGTCTGAAATTCAACCGTGCAACCTCAGCCAGAGTTGGCTATGATGTTGCCCCCATTTTTCATGGCTGTTACTGCGAAGGAGAAGCCCCGAACATGTCACAGAAAGAACTATGGTATGAAACATTACATGCCAACTTCGGTCAGTATTTTTCAGTAGAAAATGTACTGTACCGCGAAAAAACCGAGCATCAGGATTTGGTGATTTTTGAGAACCCGGTGCTGGGTCGGGTAATGGCGTTGGATGGCGTGGTGCAAACCACTGAGCGCGATGAATTTATCTATCACGAAATGATGACACACGTCCCTTTGTTGGCCCACGGTCAGGTAAAGAAAGTGCTGATCATTGGCGGCGGCGATGGCGCGATGCTACGTGAAGTCAGCCGCCACAAAAATATCGAACAGATTACCATGGTGGAAATTGACGCCGGTGTTGTCGAATTCTGCCGCCAGTATCTCCCGAATCATAATGCGGGTGCTTATGATGACCCTCGTTTCAAATTAGTGATTGATGATGGCGTCAATTTCGTTAATCAAACGCACGAAAAATTCGATGTCATTATCTCTGACTGCACTGACCCCATTGGACCAGGAGAAAGTCTGTTTACCTCTGCTTTCTATGAGGGATGCGCCCTTAGTTTGAATGAGGGCGGCATTTTTGTGGCGCAAAACGGCGTGTGCTTCCTGCAACAAGATGAAGCGGTCGACAGCCATAACAAGCTTAGCCACTATTTTAAAGATGTCAGTTTTTATCAGGCCGCCATTCCGACCTATTACGGCGGTATCATGACTTTCGCTTGGGCGACACAAAACCCACAGTTGCGCCAATTAGATATAGCCACGCTACAACAGCGTTTTGTCGAAGCGGGCCTGACCTGCCGCTACTATAACCCCGCGATTCATGTCGGCAGCTTTGCCTTGCCGCAGTATTTGCTGGATGCCTTAACCGCCAAATGTTGATAATCCGTAAGGAGGTGAACTAAATTGTCCAAGCTTAAACTACACGGCTTCAACAACCTGACGAAAAGCCTGAGTTTTTGTATTTACGATATTTGTTATGCCGAAACCGCAGACGACCGCGATGGCTATATCGCCTACATTGACGAACAGTATAATGCCAACCGCCTGACCGAGATCTTGACTGAAACTTGCTCGATTATTGGCGCGAATATTTTGAATATTGCCCGTCAGGATTACGATCCTCAGGGAGCGAGTGTCACCATTTTGGTCAGCGAAGAGCCAGTTGATCCGCGCGATGTTGATAACTCCGAGCACCCCGGCCCACTACCGAATGCAGTGGTCGCCCATCTGGATAAGAGCCATATTTGCGTCCATACCTATCCGGAAAGCCACCCTGAAGCAGGGTTATGCACTTTCCGTGCAGATATTGAAGTCTCTACCTGTGGCGTCATTTCACCACTGAAAGCACTGAATTACCTTATCCACCAATTGGAATCCGATATCGTTACCATGGATTACCGGGTGCGCGGTTTTACCCGTGATATCAACGGCGTTAAACACTTTATCGATCATAAAATCAATTCGATTCAGAACTTTATGTCTGACGATATGAAATCGCTGTATCACATGATGGATGTCAATGTTTATCAAGAAAACATCTTCCATACCAAGATGATGCTGAAAGATTTCGATTTGAAGCATTATCTGTTTAACGCCAAACCAGAAGAGCTGAGCGCCGCAGAAAGAGAGCGAATTACCCGCCTGCTATACAAAGAGATGCAGGAAATCTACTATGGCCGCAATGTGCCAGAAGTGTGATGGAGCAAAGGTAAAATCAGGTTTAAAATCCCGGCTTTTGACCGGGATTTTTGATTAAGGTAGTTGGGTAAGTAAGATGTTAACTATTAGCCTTTGCAGCGACTGAGGGCTAATCGCAATGCGGCACCGATTTCACCAGGAGGGCTATTAACGGGTAGAATAACTTTATCGCTTCCGCCGCGCCCCGTTCCCCCCCATGCCTCCAGTTTTTCATGGCGGCTTGGGGAGATGGTGATCACATCATTAAGACAATGAATAGAGCATTTTTTCATATCCTTAAATAATGCCCGCTTGGTTTTATAACCGTATTTCTGCATCAGCATCGCTATCCAGGCAGCATATTGCTCTTTGCCTGTTTCAAGATCAAAAAACTCAGCAGACTCTTCAAGTGATAATGTCCGGCTGTTTGATAACGCAACAAGCACAGCTTCACCGATACTTTGATCATCTGCATCTGGTGGTAATAGATGCGGGGGAAAAAGTGGATCGCTCCCCACCATACCAAGGCCAGAATCAGTCTCAATACTCAAAAACTGATTAGTACAATAGCAACTGACCCAATAATCCTGATTTTGGTTAAATTTCATCATTTCACCTGAGTTACCCTAACGTTTACCCGCTGACTTTTCCCATACTCGATTGCCCGATTTATCTCAGCCCACTGTACTTTGGTAGTATTGGCAGGCACGGCTAATTGGATTTCTTTGCTGGAAATCATTGAAGAATCGAGTTTCCGCTTTGAAAGACTATATTCCTGAAACTTCGCAACCGTATCTATATTCCCTTTCAGCGAATTGTAGATTTGCCTTGGATTCGCCACTCTGGCGGCGGTGGTGGTATCCAGAGTTTTTACACTGATGGCCGTGCGGGAGATGCGATTATAGTAATCAAAGGTTTTAAAGTTTACCGGTAACCGTGAGTTTTGTGGCAATTGTGTCCCGACATAATTCTCCCACGGCATTCCTTGCTGGCTAATACCTTGCCCCCATTTAATGCCGGTTGTCGACTGGCTTACCGTCGCAATCCTTGGCACCGCAAACTTCCTCACCTGCCCTGCGGCAAGCCGTGCGCTGCTTTTTGCTACCGCGCCAATGCCGGCAACATAACCGCCATACTCAACCAGCAGTTTACCCGCTTCTCGCCCTGAGTCATAGGCTCCTCCTGCGCCCGCCCGCTGATAATGAGCCTCCATTCTGTCAATCCGTGCCAGCCAGTCCCGCTTGACACTTTGCGCCACAGTGCCCGCCACATCATCACTGTTAACCAGCTCTCTGAGCGCCATAAATGCCTGTTTTGGCTCTTTTAATACCCCCAGTAATTCAATGCTACTGTCATACAGCCCTTCCGGCACACCAGTCACAATACCCGCCGCAAAAGCACCGTCCTGACTGCCGCTGGTCATTCCCCAGCGAATAAAAACTTTACCTTTATCCGCCACTGTCCTCGCAGCGTTCATTTCAGCTTCCATCAACTTTTGTTGATGATGGCTGAGATAGTTATAACGAAAAGTGGTTTCGGCAGCATTAGCGCCGCTGTATGCCCCCTCGGCTTTGCCAGTAAACACCGCGCCCGCCACACCCCCTAAGAATCGGGATAACTGAGCCTGACGTTCAGATTTCTCCTGCCAGTTTTGTGAGCCGATAAAGTTCTCGCCCATCACCGCACCGGCCAGCTCGGCGGCCAGTGCCCCGGCCGCCGCACCTTTCGCATCACCACCACCAATTTCAGCCGCCACGCCCGCCACGACTGCATGACTCAGCGCTTTACCCGCGCCCCCCAATACGCGGCCATTGTCACCGATAAGGTTCGCCCCTTCGGCATGTAACTGACCGCCTATATTGGCTAACAGTGCGGTGGTAAAATTATCTTTAAAACTGCCGCCGTTGATGCCGGTATTCAGGCTGGAACTGATAAGTGACTGGCCAGCTACCCGCTGCGCGACCTTGCTCCAGTCTCCATTGCTCAGGCGCGGTAATTTAGCCGCACTGACACCGTCGGCGGCGGTATCAAAGCCCATCAGGGAATCAAACCCGCTCAATGCGCCCCCCACTGCCATTGAAGTCACCAGGGATTTCACCGACTCTTTACTGCCCAAGGTGCTGAATGTTTTAGATAAATCGCCTTTATGTTCAACTAACGCCACCGCCGCCTGTGCGGCCAGCGATGACATACCCGCGGTGACCGCCCCGCCAGCTACCCCACCACCAACAGCAATGTTGACATTGGCAACCAAACTTGAGCCAGAAGTGGCCACCGCCACACCAATGGCAATCAATGCCGCCACCACCGGGTTCAGGTGCTCGCTTTTGAGATCCCAGCTATGATAGGCATCCATCACTTTTTGCCACTGCACGTCATCACGCCGATGTAAGTCTTTTAACCATTCATTGCCGGGAATGGTGGCCAGCTCATTAATCGCCGCCTGTACCGATTGGTTATTTTGCGCTTTAACATCCGCGCTAATCCCATCAGCAGCATTTACCCTAAACTCGCCCCCCGTTTGCACACTGGGCAGCACCCATTTATCTTCCTGATATCCTTTATCGGTGTTTTTGATGTAAAAACCTTTCGATAAGCTGGTTTTTTGCTCAAATGTGGTGTTTTTGACCGCTTCGAAAATCACTTTACCCTGGGTACTGGTCAGTTTGGCGTTCTGCCCTGCGGCAATTTTGCTGGCCTGATAGGTGCTGTCATCGCGGCTTAACAGGCTGATATCACCGTCAGCCGTGAATTCCGTCACTTTATTGATTGCCGCATGCTGGACATTATGGTGCGATTTTTTCCGCCCCCACCACTTACGGGTACTCCAGCGCTCTTCGGCATGGCTGGTTTCTTCCATTGCCTGGGCGAATAGATAGCCGCCCTCAGCCGCAATATCCATCACTTTTTTGGCCACCAGCTGGGTGGCCTGAAACAAGATGCTGCCGTTTGATATCAACGTCAGTGTGCCGCCGCTATTAAGCTGAGTGGATTGCTGGAGTTTTCTGTAGCTAGAATTATCGCCACCGCCATAATGATCCTCGTTCAACACCGATTCAAAGCGCATATCGCCGCCGGAAGTCAGTGTCATATCACCGCCAGCGGCGAGTTCTGCACCCTGGGTGATAAGCTGATGATTGGCCAGCGCATTCAGAGTGTTGCCAGCTTTCAGGCGAGTAGCGGCGTGGCGGGTGTAGCGTGAGTCATCAGCCCAATCAATACCAGTGTATGGCAGCACCGCCAGTTGAATATGTTGCCCGGCTAATAAGGTGAGATTATTGTCCGCATTAATATTGCTGCCCCGGGTCAGAATATCGCGACCGGCATTAATTAAGGTATTTCCTTTGGCATTTATCTGAACTGTATAATCAGGGGTTTGGGAGCGAGGGAATATATTATAATATACAGAGCCTGAATGGTTGTTATTATAACGCTCCATAAGATCTGACCAGACAGTTATATTATAAGGTTCCAGTTCAATATCACGAGCAGCGTGCAAGTTAATATCCTGTCCGGCGTTTAGCTTGATCCCCTGTAACATCAGGTTATTACCGGCATTCAGTGTAATGTCGCTATTACTGGTTAATCGATTTGATAGCGATAATAGTTGGTTAATATTTTCCACATATTTATCTGGATCCAAAAAACCATCGGTAATTAGGATTTCTTCGGGCTTGAGTATATGTGAAATATTAATATCATGTCCGGCCGATAAGCTAATATTAGCTGTCGGATGGATAAGGGTGTCGATTAATTGAATATCTTTACCTGCAATGGCAGTAAAATAGTGGCTGGCTTTAATGCGATTAAATACCCGCGCATCATCTGGCTGACGCGAAGAAATATCAGGTGAGTTTGTTTTAATATTCCCCTCACGGCTCAGTAATAAAATGTTTCGCCCCAAAAACTCACTTGATGATGAGTCAATATCATTCAGTGCTGTCAGTGAAATATCCTGACCACGCAAACTGCTGTTAGCTAATGCAATACTGTCTTCTGCAATAATGGTAATATCACCACTGGCCTGTATTAAATCACTGCTGGAAATAGTCTTACCATGCAGTAAAATATTATGGCCTTTTAATACCGGCGGTGTGAAGTCGGATAATGATAAGGGAGCAGCTTTATCTAACTCCGGCACCAGACGCTGTAACTGAATATTGTTGTTAAAGTCCAGCACGATATTTCCACCCGCCGTGATTGTCGCACTGTATTTTTCAGCCTCAGTTAACTGGTAAAGCAATCGTTTGTCATGAAAAACATAATAATCCGGCCCATGATAATCCACTTTATAATAACGAAATTCATCTTTTACCCAGTCACTGGCGCTGCTGTTTAAAAAATCATTACCGGTCAGGAAAATATCTTTCGTGGCACTGATGTGGCTGTTTTTATTCTCTAACTGGCTGGCATTAATATACAAATTATTCCCTGAATACAGGGTGGCAGCCGGTGATGATGAATTTAGTTGCCAAACACTTTTTTCAGTGTTGATCCGCCAGACACCGCTTTGCCATTCACCGGTTTCGATGGCACCAAACCATTTTTCGGGCAGATCTCGGGTGGGCCAGTCGTATTCTAATGTGATGATAACTTTGCCCGGCGAATCGCTATCGTCATCGTAATCATTAAGTTGGCGCGAATCCGGAATTAATTTCTGCCACCCGGCAGTCACTATCGGGCGGCTATTTTCCAGTTTTTCGGTGCGAATAATTAAATCACCATTTATTGTTTTAATGGCACCGGACTTATTTTCAACCAGAGTATTTTTATTCCCCTCGGCATCTTTTTGTATCCAGAGATTATTCCACGCAAGAAGTTTTGCTTGCTGACCGGTATTACGTACTTGATCACCAAATATACGTATATCACGATCAGAAAATACCTCTCCGGAATTATTAAATTGTTGGCTGACCAATGTAGTATCGCGTATACTGAATAATGTACTTCCCTCCGCGAGGGTAATTGTCTTTCCGACAATATTCAGATCTTTGTTCGCTCGAATATCACCTAATGTCACATTGCCCGCGACATCAATATTGATATCTCCTTTGGTACTGAAAGTATTTTTAAGGTTAGCGCCCACGCCTTTTTCCGTTGATACCAAACGGATACGATCAGCATACATTCCACCAAGAGCGCGGGTATCTATCGCCAGCGCAGGGGCAGTTCCTGCCGCAGGTAAAGGTTGAATATGCCCATTCTGATAATCAACCTGATTAACACCCAGAATAATATCAAGCTGATTTGCATAGATTTTACCGTCAAGTTTTAGAGTGCGACTGATGATGGCAGTATCATTCTGATTAAGAGTATTGAATCCTTTATCACCGATAGTGATAGCACCGCCCACGACATTTAGCTGCTCCAGCGCCCCTTGCCGATTCAGTATCGGAGTGCCGGTGGTTAACGTTATCGTGTCGATTTTGCTAAACCAGCTATTATTGGCAATCAGGCCATTGGGGTTGGCGATAATTACATTGGCTTTTTGACCAAAAATTGCCAGCATTCCTTCCAGAGATGAAGGCTGACGGCTCGTCACTTCGTTAATAATTAACTGAGCGCTATCACCCGTTAAATGTGGATTGGCCGCCAGATGGCCGATTAATTCCGAATTGACATCCACTTGGCCGTTATTTAACACCGCCCCAGCACGGGGAATATTAAAGTCATGATAGCGGTTATGAGATACCCCAGCAGCGTTGGGCGTGGCAATATTGACCACCGGGATCTCGCCGTAAAGTTTCACTGTTGTTTGGCGGTCTGCGGCTTGAATACCGGCTGCAATGGCCGGATGCAAAGGGTGAACCGCAGTCAAATAAATCAGTATTCAGCTCAGTATACGCACACGTTGATAAGCAAATCCGGCCATAAATCACCTTCCTGGTGTGGTGAGGGATGCGCGGCTGATTTGTCACCTAACAGGAAATCGGCAAGTCAACCAGAGAGAATAACTCACTGGCTAGCCTACTTAATTTGAGGTGAAGATATTATGGCAGTTTGGCTGATTTACTGTTTTAACCCCTGACTCATTGAGCAAATAATTGGCTGCAACTATTCCCATCATCCTGACTGACGATGTATAAGAGGATCCTATTTTTCTGTCTGAAGTTGCATAAGGATAATGCCCCATGAACCGCCTCCCTACCCTGTATGGCATTATTGCGATCCTGCTTTGGAGCATGAGTGTCGCCTTGACGCGGGGGCTGTCTGAGACATTGGGGCCATTTGGTGCCGGAGCGGCAATCTACACTGTCAGTGGAATTTTGGTGTGGTTGGTCGCCGGGAAACCCACTTTGCGCGGGCAGCATCCGGCTTATCTGTATGGTTGTGGCGCGCTGTTTGTGGTGTATATGGTGGCTTTTGCTTTAGCCATAGGGATGGCAAATGACCGCCAGCAAACGCTCGAAATCGGCCTGATTAATTATCTGTGGCCCAGTCTGACTCTGCTGCTGGCGGTGCCCTTACTCAAACTCCGGGCGCGTTGGTGGCTGTGGCCGGGGGCTGCTTTGGCGCTGTTTGGCGTTATTTGGGTGGTGAGTGGCGGAGATGGGTTGGATGTAAGTATCTTGAAAACTAATATCAGCAGTAATCCGCTGGCTTACAGTCTGGCGCTAATTGCGGCCTTTACCTGGGCAGGTTATTCCAATTTGGTGCGGATATACAGCCACGGGCCAGGGGCATTGCCACTCTTTTTACTCGCCTGCGCCCTGTGTCTGTGGGTGATGTTTTTTATGCTGACCCCCGGCAAGTTGCATTTCACTCAGCGCGCCACTTTTGAGCTGTTACTGATGGGAGCCAATACTGCGCTGGCCTATCTGTGCTGGGATATTGCCATGAAAAAAGGCAACGCCACATTGGTCGCCGCCCTCTCTTACTTCACACCCTTGTTATCGATATTGATTGCCAGTTTGTGGCTCAATACCTTGCCGTCAGCCGCTTTCTGGCCCGGTGTTGCGATGGTGGTCGCTGGTTCTTTGCTGTGCTGGTCTGCCAGCCGCTCCGCTATTGAGAAATGATGAAGTTACGATAGCCTTTCAAAACTAAAAGAAAGTCTTCCAGGCCACACAAGCAGAGGCTTTCTTCATCATAGTAATTCATCCCCTCTTCCATTTCGTCGCCTTCAATATCTAATTGATTGGCGCGCACCATCACTTCTTCGCCATCTAACCACAAGGTATATTCATGGCCCGTCAGTTGCCACTGGCGCTCACTGCCTTTGACTTCAGCCGCCGCAGCTTCTATTTGATCCAGTTTTGCCAAATCACCTTTAATCTCTTCATTGAGCCAGTGGCCGATTACTTCATGCCCCATGGAGAATCTGACCAGCACTTGTCCGGTTAAATCACGCAAGAATTCATAGTCCATAGCATGCCTTCCTGATGCTCTTTTAATGAGTGTAACCGTATTTATCTACCTGACTTGGCGCAAACTCGCAAAGCCGGCAAATAGCGGCAAAATTTCACTTCGATACGGGTTTTAAAATAGATACGGGAGGCCATTGGCCTCCCGTCGGGTGCGGAATATATCTTTTTACACAGCAGTTTGGAAGATCACGCCATCAGCTTTATCAGTATATTGGCTTAACTGATCAAAATTCAGGTAACGGTAAGTATCTTCTGCGGTCTTATCAACCTGAGCCATATAAGTTTGATATTCATCCGGAGTTGGCAGACGCCCCAGCAGTGATGCAATCGCCGCCAGTTCAGCCGAAGCCAGATAAACATTCGCCCCATTACCTAAGCGGTTCGGGAAGTTACGGGTGGAAGTCGACACCACTGTAGCCCCATCTGCCACGCGCGCCTGGTTACCCATACACAGAGAGCAACCTGGGATCTCAATGCGGGCGCCACTCTTACCAAAGACGCTGTAATAGCCCTCTTCAGTCAATTGCGCGGCATCCATTTTGGTCGGTGGTGCAACCCACAGGCGGGTTGGCAACTGGCCTTTGTGCTGATCCAGCAATTTACCAGCAGCACGGAAGTGGCCAATGTTAGTCATACAGGAACCGATAAAGACTTCATCGATTTTGCTGTTAGCCACATCAGACAGCAAGCGGGCATCATCAGGATCGTTTGGCGCGCAAAGAATCGGCTGAGTGATTTCCGCCAGATCGATTTCGATCACTGCGGCGTATTCCGCATCCGCATCACCTTCCAGCAGATTCGGGTTCGCCAACCAGCTTTCCATGCCATTGACACGGCGCTCCAGTGTACGGCGGTCGCCGTAACCTTCAGCTATCATCCACTTCAACAACACAATGTTGGATTGCAGATATTCAATGATCGGCGCTTGATCCAGCTTGATGGTGCAACCAGCCGCAGAGCGCTCAGCGGAAGCATCCGCCAGCTCGAATGCCTGTTCAACTTTCAGCTCTGGCAGACCTTCAATTTCCAGAATTCGGCCAGAGAAGATATTCTTCTTACCTTGCTTTTCAACGGTCAGCAGGCCTTCTTGAATCGCGTAGTAAGGAATTGCATGCACCAGATCACGCAGAGTGATACCCGGCTGCATTTTACCTTTAAAGCGCACCAGCACAGATTCAGGCATGTCTAATGGCATCACGCCTGTTGCTGCCGCAAAGGCCACCAGACCAGAACCCGCCGGGAAAGAAATCCCGATAGGGAAACGGGTGTGTGAGTCACCGCCGGTGCCGACAGTATCTGGCAGCAGCATGCGGTTAAGCCATGAGTGAATAATGCCATCACCTGGGCGCAGCGACACACCGCCACGGTTCATAATAAAGTCAGGCAGTGTGTGGTGAGTGGTCACGTCAACTGGCTTCGGATACGCCGCCGTATGACAGAATGACTGCATCACTAAGTCAGCCGAGAAACCCAGACAGGCTAAGTCTTTCAGCTCATCACGGGTCATCGGGCCGGTGGTATCTTGTGAACCGACCGAGGTCATTTTAGGTTCGCAGTATTCACCTGGGCGCACACCAGCAACACCGCAAGCGCGACCAACCATTTTCTGCGCCAGCGAGAAACCTTTGTTACTTTTGGCAACCGGCTTGGCAATACGGAAGACTTCACTGACCGGCAAGCCCAGAGATTCGCGGGCTTTGGTGGTCAAGCCACGGCCGACGATCAACGGGATACGCCCACCAGCACGGACTTCGTCCAGCAGCACTTCAGTTTTCAGCTCGAAAGTGGCGAGTATCTCACCAGTGTCATGAAGGCGAACTTCGCCCAGATATGGATAGATATCAATGACATCGCCCATATTCAGGTTGCTGACATCCACTTCGATAGGTAAAGCGCCGGCATCTTCCATGGTGTTAAAGAAGATTGGCGCAATTTTGCTGCCCAGCACCACACCGCCGCCGCGCTTGTTTGGCACGTAAGGGATGTCGTCACCCATAAACCACAGCACGGAGTTAGTGGCAGATTTACGGGAGGAACCGGTACCGACTACATCGCCAACATAGGCCAGTGGGAAGCCTTTTTTGTTCAGTTCTTCAATCTGTTTGATCGGGCCAACACTGCCCGGTTGATCCGGATGAATACCTTCGCGAGCATTTTTCAGCATCGCCAAAGCATGCAATGGAATATCAGGGCGAGACCAAGCATCTTGAGCTGGAGACAGGTCATCGGTGTTAGTTTCACCGGTCACTTTAAACACGGTTACAGTGATTTTTTCTGCCAGCGCTGGGCGGGAAAGATACCATTCGGCATCTGCCCAGGATTGCATGACTTTCCTGGCATGGGGGTTGCCGGCTTTAGCTTTTTCTTCCACATCGTAGAAGTTATCAAACATCAGCAAGGTATGAGATAACGTCTTGCCCGCAATTGGTGCCAGCTTTTCATTATCTAACGCATCAATCAGCGGATGAATGTTATAGCCGCCCTGCATGGTACCAAGCAATTCAATCGCTTTTTCGGCATTAATCAGGGGAGAGTGGGCTTCGCCCTTGGCAATCGCCGCCAGAAAACCGGCTTTAACATAGGCTGCTTCATCAACACCGGGCGGTACGCGGTTAATCAGCAGATCTAATAGGAATTCTTCTTCGCCCGCAGGCGGATTTTTTAATGATTCAACCAGCGCGGCCATTTGTGACGCATCTAATGGCTTGGGGACGATACCCTCAGCAGCACGCTCGGCTACGTGCTTACGGTATTCTTCTAGCACGACTCTCTCCTCGCTTTAATTATCATATATTTTCTGGGCTATCAGTAGCCACCAGCCATCATCATGATGCACCAGGTGTAAGGTAAGATGCCCAGTTTTGCTCAGCCAGCATACCAGTATTTGAACTCAGTGTTAATTCGTTCACATAAAAGCAACATTAAATTTTTGCTGAATCGTTGAGCGCAGTGTAATCATCTGACGTATTGATAGTGGCTCTCAGTTAGCCCTTTGCAGTAGGGTAATATCCGTAAAATACCTCGGCATAATAACCTTATTAAATGAATGGACACCATCTTGCAATGAGAATCTCGTGCTGCCGGTAGGATTTTTAGGACGAGGAATAACGAATGGAAGATATTGTGGCGATAAATGAAGCAGAAACAGCCGATAATGACTGTTTCTGCTTTAACAAAAGATCCTATGCTCCAAGTATGAAGGGCATTTAGAACTGAGTATTCAAGCTAACAAAATATGTCCGGCCTGACTCATTGTAAGTGGCAGCCCCTGCCCCGGCGATCCCCGCCACACTTTGGGCATTACCCGCGCGGAACTGGCGTTTATCGAACAGGTTTTCAATCCCAGTGGTGACACTGACATTTTTAGTCAATGTATAGCTGCCACTCAGGCCGAAGATAGCATACGGGCTGACTTCATTGCGCGCTGAGCCAGTGACCGGCAGACCTTGATAGTCATATTTCTTCGGCTTCTGACGCCCATACCAGGTCACTGTCGACAGTAAGGACAAATCATCTGTTGCCTGCCAGCTCAGTGAGCTGTTCAAGGTATATTTCGGCGTGATTGATAAATAATCACCGGTGGTTTTATTCTTCGATTCCAGCATGTAGGTCAGATTGCTGCTCCATTGCACCGCGTCGGTGAATGGCACGGTCAAGTTACCTTCCAGCCCTTCAACCAGCGCTTTCGGTACGTTTTCCCACTTGAATATATCAGAATTAGTGTAAGCGCCGGTGCCGCCATTGGCCGTTCCGAGGGAGACGATACCCGGCTCAATCTTATTACGATAATCATTACGGAAGTAAGTTATACCGGCAATAATACCGTCGTTATGGAACTCGAACCCTATCTCTTTGTTGACACTGGTTTCCGCTGACAGCGCGTCATTACCCATCAGGTAGCAACTGCCCCCTGCACCATAGCAACCCTGACCACGGCTATATAATAGATAGTTAGGGTTGGTTTGATAGAGATTTGGCGCTTTATAGGCGCGGGCAATCCCCATTTTCATGGTGAAGTAATCGCCCAGTTCTTGTGACAGATTTATCCCCGGACTCCAATTGCTTCCCGCAGTGCTGTGATGATCAAAACGCAGCGCCGGGGTGAGCATGGTGGTCTCCGTCAACTCGATATTGTCTTCAACAAATACCGAGGCTATCTGTGCTGAAGTGCGCGTATCTCGCCCGACGCCCGTCAAACCACTGACACTGCCGCCCTCAGTCGTGGTCTGAGTATTGGAGGTCGGGTCATTCATTTTCTGGTCATTCCATTCCGCGCCGACAGTCAGCACTTGATTAACCCCTAACTCAAACGGCAGGTTAACCTCGGAATGGGCTAAATAGTTGTCCAATTTGATCGTGCTGAATTTGTTATTGGAGAAGATACCCTCGGTGCCGCCCGCCAGCCCCTCATTAATGCGTGAGTTGCGGGTATTTTCATATTGGACATAAGAGGTGGTGCTCACGCCGTTATCCCAAAAACCGCGATGTGTCAGTGAGAAATTACCACGATACATTACATTGGTTTCTGCGCCATATAGGCTGCGCACAATGGCATTGCTGTTGGTGTTTTGTGTATCACCGGCATAAATATTACCCTGGCGGCTATAACCCGCCTCGAACGCCAGGGATTGACCTTGAGCAAACTCCCAACTCAGTAACCCATTGATATCTTTATTACGAACCCCTTCACGACCGGCTGGCAAGGTGCCTACTTGATTTCCGGTACGGGCTGATTCATGGCCTTGGTTAATATTCCAATCATCAGCATCAGTTTTGTTGTATCCGCCGTATAAGCGGAAATTGACGGTATCACTTAATGGCCCCAACAGGCTGAAGTCGGTGCGACGAGTCGCGCCTTCTTCGCTATGCTGCGGCATATTCATGTAAGCATTCCAGCTACCATGCAGCTCTTTGTCCGGCTGTTTGGTAATGATATTCACCACACCACCCGCGGCACCATTGCCATAGCGCGCAGCGGCAGGGCCGCGTAATACTTCGATTTTCTCGACCATATTCGCCGGTACCCAGTTGGTATCACCACGGGTATCGCGCTCACCACGCCAACCATAACGCACCGCATTGCGGCTCGAAACCGGAATGCCATCAATCATGATCAAGGTGTTTTCAGGCCCCATGCCACGAATATCGATCTGGCGGTTGTTCCCGCGCTGGCCGCTGGCAGAGTTACCGGAAAGGTTAACACCGGGCATAGTTCGGATAATTTCGGACAAATCATTCGCCGGAGGGCGCTTGCGGATATCTTCTGCGGTGATAGTCGATGCGCCCAGCGCTTGGCGGACTTGTTGCTGAGCCGTGACCACCAAGGTATCGCCAGTTACCGCTTTGCTTTCTGCCGCGGTTGTTTTTTGTTGTTGTGTCGTGTCTGTATCAGACCCTGCCTGAGTGGTATCTTGTGTCTGCGCCCAAAGCGGAGTCGAAATACAGATACCAATCAAGCTCGCTAAGGTCGTCAGAGAGCGCCGCTGCCATTTTACTTTCATTACACTTTCCCCGATGCAAAAGCCCACAGCGAATGTCAGCAGAGGAAAGTCTCTACCAATCTATTCATGGGGCAACAAAAACGAACAAGATTGATAATTATTTTCATTATCAATTCACGCGGCTAATTGTTACATTTGCAATCAGAAAAAAGGTTTGTGTAAACAGCAAAACTCTTTGTTATAAAGTCAATATCAGTGGAGAGTTCATTATGTCGGTGGTGAAGAAAAACAAGTTGCGCAATGTCTCCCCCTCGTCTAAACCAATTTATCGCGACCAAATTGTGCAACAGTCAAATCTGGTGGCCAGTGATTATCAGTTGAGCGGCACTAAGTTAGCGCCCACCGACCCTGTATTGTATGGCGATTTTCAGGTATTGCGGCTGAATCCACATCTGATCCTGCATACCGCGAATGTCACCAACCTTTCCGATATCAAGACACAGAATCAGCTCAACCCAGCGTTGAAGCTAGCGATTGTGGTCAGTGGCAGCGCACATATTTCATTTGGTGGTAAGCACCTGCATTTGCAGGAGAAAAGCGATGCATCACTGATTTCACTCACTGAAAACACGCTATTTACTCGCCACGGTAAAAATAATAGCCATGAGCGTACTCTGACCCTCACATTTGATCGGGAATGGTTATATGGCGATTTACTGCCGCAGACTGGCACCTGGGATACTTTATACAACTTCACTCAGCAGCATTTGGCGATTCATTTATGGCGGCCATCAATTCATGCCCAAGCAATCGCTCAGAAAATAGCAAGTGCGCCGCCCTTTTCAACGCCATTGGAGCGCCTGCACTGCGAAACGCAATGTATTGGTCTGATTATTGAAGCATTCAGTTCACTGGAACAGCAGGCGCTACAGCAAAATAAAATATCATTACGCGGTATGAACCGAGTGCAACAGGTCCGTGACTGGCTGGAAAGTGGTGAAGCCGACCATCTTTCAATGAGTGAATTGGCCCAACGGGTGAATATGAGCCAAAGTACTTTGCAGCGGCGTTTTTGTGAAAGCTACAACATTACGGTGTTTGAATATCTGCGCCATTGCCGTTTAAAACGCGCGATGTTGGCTATTCAGAAAGAAGGGATCAGTATTGATCAAGCCGCCACTATTGCGGGTTATACTAGCCCGGCAAATTTCGCTACCGCATTGCGGCGGATATTTAATATTTCTCCCAGTCAATTACGCACTGGACAGTTTTTTTAACTAATCCAGCCAATAAGATTTCACTCCGACTAATATAAAAAATAGTGGTATTTATTAATCGTCACAACATAAATATAAATAAAACCGTCAATAAGATTTTTCATCTTGATTTAACATTCACTTTAGCTAAATATTTAACCGCACTCCCGATTTAAAAAAATGTAATTAACTACAATAACGAATGTTAATATGGAGTTTTTATGAAAGGAAACCTCACCCTATTAATACTTATTTATATTATTATATCTATTAAAATAGCACACTCCCGCCCAGTAGAACCTAAATATCAATCAAATAAAGAGAGTTTTAGTCAATATCAAGCCAGACATTGTAAATGGGAAAACCGCATGGCGTGCAAAGAAGTCCCCGAAGACCAGGGGAAAACACCGCCACCGACCAGTGAAGAAATTGCACTGGATGTAGGTCTGGGAATATTAACCGGCGGCCCGACCCCACAGCCGAAAGGATTTAAATTTTCGGTAGGAAAGCTACCTATTAAGCCGACAGCAAAAGTGCCAACAACGCCCAAACTCAGCACCAGCAGCGAACGAATACCCTTACTATCGACAACAGCAAAGCCTAAAACTAAAGGTGTAATAAGAAGAGTGAATGGCAGATTGGGTTATCTTTTAGGCGATCCAAACGCACCAACTCTGAGTGATGAACCACCACTTAAACGAGCAAGAATTGACAGTTCAGAATCAGACTCATCCAGTGCAAACGAATCTGATTCATCCAGTATAAAAGAATCTGACGCGGAGAATGATAACACTCAGCAACCCGAAAAAAGCAAATTCACAATAATACATCGGAGAAGCCCTATTCAAGAAAGTGAAATAGAAGTCGCCCTTGAGGAAATCAAAAGTATTTATAGTGAGAAGTTTTGGCATGACACTCAGCTAGATATAAAGGATGAGATTTCAGAGTATAATAAATTACGCACCAATGAAAAAATTAGCTTTCAAGATTACTTTGCCTTAAGAGATTACACTGAAGACGGATACGAAAGAATTAATAATTCCATACGAAGAAAAAATATTACGCCAGATATTAAAATAGAAATAGATCAATTAACCAATGCACTCATGCGTCATTCAGATGTTAACTCTTCACTTAAGAATAAATCATTTAGAAATTTAACCACAGAAAATACAGATACGGTTTATCGCGGTGAAGTCAGAAACCAGGCTGAGTTTGAAACACAAATAATAGAAGAAGAAATCTACAATAATGATAGTTTTTTTAGCACCACCTCAGATGAAGAATATATTACACACTTTAATACAGACGATCTCAATGATGGCGAAGTTAATGTCAGATACACTATTCATTACCCCAAAGGCTTGACCTACAGCACCGATATTTCAGCCCTATTGGATAATAATGAAGAAACCAGAATATTTCTGCCCCACAGCCGTTTTTTGGTGACTAAGATAGATGTCATCGGCGACGGAACAATTGAAGTAGAAATGCGCGTTCTCAGAGGCTTGCAATCAGAATTTATCCCCCCACCGGTAACCATTAATTAAAATTATTGTTTCCATAAAAAACGGCCCTGATAAAAGGGCCGCTTCAGTGTTGCATCTGTAAATACCGCGTCAGCAGAAAATTATTTCTTTTTCGCTTTCGGGTTAGGCAAGTCAGTAATGCTACCTTCGTAGATTTCCGCAGCCAGACCAACAGATTCATGCAGCGTTGGGTGAGCATGGATTGTCAGGGCGATATCTTCAGCATCACAACCCATCTCAATGGCCAGACCGATTTCACCTAACAGTTCACCACCGTTAGTCCCGACAATCGCGCCACCAATGATGCGGTGAGTTTCTTTGTCGAAAATCAGTTTGGTCATACCGTCTGCGCAATCAGAAGCAATAGCACGGCCCGATGCCGCCCACGGGAAGGTGGAGGTTTCGTAGCTGATGCCTTTTTCTTTGGCTTCTTTCTCAGTCAAACCCACCCATGCGACTTCTGGTTCAGTGTATGCAATAGATGGAATGACTTTTGGATCGAAGTAATGTTTCATGCCGGAGATAACTTCAGCAGCAACATGGCCTTCGTGAACACCTTTGTGTGCCAGCATTGGCTGACCCACGATGTCACCGATAGCAAAAATGTGCGGCACGTTGGTACGCAGTTGTTTATCTACATGGATAAAACCACGCTCGTCAACTTCAACGCCAGCCTGACCTGCATCCAGCAACTTACCGTTAGGCACGCGACCGATAGCGACCAGAACTGCATCATAGCGCTGTGGTTCTGCTGGGGCTTTTTTGCCTTCCATGGTGACATAGATGCCGTCTTCTTTGGCTTCTACCGCCGTCACTTTGGTTTCAAGCATCAGGTTGAATTGCTTGCTGATGCGCTTGGTGAATACTTTCACTACGTCTTTGTCGGCCGCCGGAATAACCTGGTCAGCCATTTCGACTACATCAATCTTCGAACCCAGTGCATGGTAAACCGTACCCATTTCCAGACCGATAATGCCGCCGCCCATTACCAACAGACGTTCTGGGACAGTTTTCAGTGCCAGCGCATCAGTTGAGTCCCAAACACGTGGGTCTTCATGAGGAATAAATGGCAGTTGGATTGGACGAGAACCTGCGGCGATAATCGCGTTATCGAAAGTAATTGTGGTTGGGCCGTTTTCACCCTCAACAACCAGAGTGTTCGCGCCAGTAAATTTACCAAGACCGTTAACCACTTTGACTTTACGGCCTTTAGCCATACCTGCCAAACCACCGGTTAACTGATTGATAACTTTCTCTTTCCAAACACGTACTTTATCAATGTCAGTTTTAGGCTCGCCAAACACGATACCGTGTTCAGCCAATGCTTTGGCTTCTTCGATAACTTTAGCAACGTGCAACAACGCCTTGGACGGGATACAACCGACATTCAAGCAAACACCACCCAGAGTGGCATAACGCTCAACCAGAATAGTTTCTAAACCTAAATCCGCGCAACGAAAAGCAGCAGAGTACCCTGCTGGGCCTGCCCCAAGTACCACGACCTGAGTTTTAATTTCAGTACTCATCATGACCTCTTAATTGTTTGTCCGGCGGATCAGACACCATTTTTTTGGCTAATTAATCTCATAACGCCCGCATCCACCGTGACGCTTGCACCGCGTGCAGTTTACAGAATTGTTAATAACCTGAAAAGCCGCATCGCGTGACGAGGGTCTCAACAACCTTGTCGACTTATGTAAAAACAAGGCCGGCGCGAAGCCGGCCTTAGCAATTACATCACCAAACGGCGAATATCAGCCAGCATGTTATTGATGATGGTGATAAAGCGTGCACCATCAGCACCGTCAATCACACGGTGGTCGAAAGAGAGTGACATCGGCATCATCAGACGCGGTTGGAACTCTTTACCGTTCCAGACTGGTTCTATCGCAGACTTGGAGACACCCAAGATAGCCACTTCCGGCGCATTAACAATAGGTGCGAAGTGAGTTGTCCCGATACCGCCCAGGCTGGAGATGGTGAAGCAACCGCCCTGCATTTCGCCAGCGGTCAGCTTGCCATCACGAGCTTTCTTGGAGATAGCCATCAGTTCACGGGACAGTTCAGTGATGCTTTTCTTGTTCACATCCTTGAATACCGGAACTACCAGACCATTTGGCGTATCTACCGCGACACCGATGTTGATGTACTTTTTCAGCGTCAGCTTCTGACCATCTTCTGACAGTGAGCTGTTGAAACGTGGCATCTGCTCGAGAGCAGCAGCAACCGCTTTCATGATGAACACCACTGGGGTGAACTTCACGTCCAGCTTACGCTTGGCAGCTTCGTCATTCTGCAGCTTACGGAACGCTTCCAGATCGGTGATATCGGTTTTGTCGAAGTGTGTCACATGCGGGATCATGACCCAGTTGCGGCTCAGGTTAGCACCAGAGATTTTCTGGATACGGCCCAATTCCACTTCTTCGATTTCACCGAACTTGCTGAAATCAACTTTCGGCCACGGCAGCATGCCTGGCAGACCACCGCCAGCAGCAGGGGCAGTTTCAGCACGTTTGACCGCATCTTTCACGTAAGTCTGAACGTCTTCGCGCAGGATACGGCCCTTACGGCCAGTTCCTTTCACTTTCGCCAGGTTAACGCCAAATTCACGCGCCAGACGGCGGATAACCGGCGTGGCATGCACATAGGCATCATTCTCAGCAAACTCACCTTTGCTTGCAGCTGGAGCCGCAGCAACTTTAGCTGGCGCAGCAGCAGGAGCGGCTTGCTGGGCTGGAGCTTCAGTTTGTGGTGCTGGAGCCGAAGCTGCCGCCGGTGCTGCACCTGCAACTTCAAATACCATGATCAGAGAACCGGTTTTCACTTTGTCGCCGGTGCTGATTTTGATCTCTTTCACGATACCGGCGAAGGGTGCAGGTACTTCCATAGAGGCTTTATCGCCCTCTACAGTGATAAGAGATTGTTCCGCGGCAACAGTGTCACCCACTTTAACCATCACTTCAGTGACTTCAACTTCATCATCACCGATATCTGGCACTTCAACATTTTTCGCCGCTGATGCCGCAGGAGCCGCTGCCTGAGCAGGAGCTGCTGGTTTCTCTTCAGCTTGAGCAGGTGCCGCAGCGGCACCCGTAGCTTCGAAGATCATCATCAGCTTGCCAGTCGCCACAGTATCGCCGACCGCAATTTTGATTTCTTTAACGACACCCGCCTGCGGTGAAGGGACTTCCATAGAAGCTTTATCACCTTCAACGGTGATCAGCGATTGTTCAACTTCAACAGTATCGCCCACTTTCACCATAATTTCGGTGACTTCAACTTCATCCGCACCGATGTCAGGTACATTGATTTCGATAGACATTTGTTCTTTACCTCTTATGCCAGACGCGGGTTAACTTTATCGGCGTCGATACCAAACTTAGTAATTGCTTCTGCAACTACGCTGGTGTCGATATCACCGCGTTTAGCCAATTCACCCAGAGCTGCAACCACCACGTAAGAAGCATCAACTTCGAAGTGGTGACGCAGGTTCTCACGGCTGTCAGAGCGGCCGAAACCATCTGTACCCAGAACGCGGAACTCGCTGGCAGGAATGAAGTTACGAATCTGTTCAGCAAACAACTTCATGTAGTCAGTAGAAGCAACCGCTGGCGCGTCATTCATAACCTGAGCAACATAAGGTACACGTGGAGTTTCTGTTGGGTGCAACATGTTCCAGCGCTCACAATCCTGGCCATCGCGCGCCAGTTCAGTGAATGAAGTTACACTGTACACATCAGAACCTACGCCGTAGTCGTTAGCCAAAATCTGAGCTGCTTCGCGAACGTGACGCAGAATTGCCCCTGAGCTCATCAACTGCACTTTGCCTTTGCTACCTGCAACAGTTTCCAGTTTGTAGATACCTTTACGGATACCTTCTTCTGCGCCCTGCGGCATTGCTGGCATGTGATAGTTTTCGTTCAGCGTGGTCAGGTAGTAATAAACGTTTTCCTGCGCGTCGCCATACATACGTTGCAGACCATCATGCATGATGACGGCTACTTCGTATGCATAAGCTGGATCGTAAGAGATACAGTTCGGGATAGTCAGTGACTGAATATGGCTATGACCATCTTCATGTTGCAGACCTTCGCCGTTCAGTGTGGTTCGACCTGAAGTACCGCCGATCAAGAAGCCACGTGCCTGTTGGTCACCCGCAGCCCAGCACAGATCGCCGATACGTTGGAAACCGAACATGGAGTAGTAGATGTAGAACGGGATCATTGGCAGATCGTTGGTGCTGTAAGAAGTCGCAGCAGCCAGCCAAGAAGAAGCGGCACCCAACTCGTTGATCCCTTCTTGCAGGATCTGGCCTTTTTCGTCTTCTTTGTAGTAAGCAACCTGTTCACGGTCTTGCGGGGTATACTGCTGACCATTCGGGCTGTAAATACCAATCTGACGGAACAAACCTTCCATACCGAAGGTACGGGCTTCGTCGGCGATGATTGGAACAATTCTGTCTTTGATAGACTTGTTCTTCAGCATCACGTTCAGCACACGCACGAAAGCGATAGTGGTAGAGATTTCTTTGTTCTGCTCTTCCAGCAAAGAGCTGAAATCTGACAACGCTGGCATTTCCAGCTTTTCAGTGAACTTAGGCAAGCGAGTTGGCACGTAGCCTTCCAGCGCCTGGCGGCGTTCGTGCAGATACTTAGACTCTTCGGAATCTTTCTCGAAAGTGATGTATGGCAGTTTTTCGATATCAGCATCAGCAACCGGCACATTGAAACGATCGCGGAAGTGGTGAACCCCTTCCATGTTCATTTTCTTCACCTGGTGGGCGATGTTTTTACCCTCAGCTGTTTCGCCCATGCCGTAACCTTTGATGGTGTGGGCCAGGATAACAGTTGGTTTACCGGTAGTTTCTTGTGCTTTTTTCAGTGCAGCAAAGACTTTCTTCGGATCATGACCGCCACGATTCAGAGACCAGATCTCGTCGTCGCTCATGTCTTTCACTAATGCAGCAGTTTCTGGGAAACGACCAAAGAAGTGTTCGCGCACATAAGCGCCGTCTTTGGATTTGAAAGTCTGGTAGTCGCCATCCAGAGTCTCGTTCATCAGTTGGATCAGTTTACCGCTGGTATCTTTACGCAGCAGTTCATCCCAACGACTACCCCAAATAACTTTCAGAACCTGCCAGCCAGCACCGCTGAAGATGCCTTCCAGTTCATTAATGATTTTGCCGTTACCTGTAACCGGGCCATCGAGGCGCTGCAAGTTACAGTTGATAACGAAGACCAAGTTATCCAGTTTTTCACGGGTCGCGATGGTGATCGCACCTTTAGATTCTGGCTCATCCATCTCGCCGTCGCCCAAGAAGGCGTACACGGTCTGTGCTGAAGTGTCTTTCAGACCACGGTGAGACAGGTATTTCAGGAACTTAGCCTGATAGATTGCACTGATTGGGCCAAGGCCCATAGAGACCGTCGGGAACTGCCAGAACTCAGGCATCAGTTTCGGGTGCGGGTAAGAAGACAAACCTTTACCGTCAACTTCCTGACGGAAGTTATCCATCTGTTCTTGCGTCAGGCGGCCTTCAAGGAAAGCACGCGCGTAAACGCCCGGAGAGATGTGGCCCTGGAAGTAAACCAGATCGCCGCCGTCTTTTTGGTTACGAGCACGGAAGAAGTGGTTGAAGCAAACCTCGTAGAAAGTAGCGGAAGATTGGAAGGATGCCATATGGCCGCCCAAATCCAGATCTTTCTTCGACGCACGCAACACGGTCATCACGGCATTCCAACGGATGGCTGAACGAATACGACGCTCCAGCTCCAGGTTGCCAGGGTAAGCGGGTTCGTCTTCTACCGGGATAGTGTTGATGTAATCACGGCTGGCTGAACCAGCTGCAACACTCACACCACCTTTACGGGCTTCGCCCAAGACCTGATCAATCAGATACTGAGCACGCTCAACACCCTCTTCACGGATGACCGATTCGATCGCCTGTAGCCAGTCGCGGGTTTCGATCGGATCCACGTCATTATTTAAACGTTCTGACATGGTGGTATTCCTTATCTGTTTCTAATGGTTTATTTGGAGCCTATCTTCCTGTGCTTTAACCTCAGGCTAAAGCACGTGCCCTGGTGAAAACACCGGAAGATAGGCCCATCAGTTTTTCCCCGTCATACTTCAAGCTGCTGGGGTGTTGGCTGCACTCTTGCCCCCCAGTCACTTACTCAAGTAAGCTCTTGGGGATTCACTCCCTTGCCGCCTACCTGCAACTCGAATTATTTTGGGTTTAGTTGCCGCGTTTCGTGCTCAAAATAAGCATATAGAACCGACCCAAATGCAGGATAAGTTCTTAGTCCTTGCGCTGCTGGAGCCGACGCAAAGATCGCTCACGGCGACTGTGCTCCCGACTGAGGTCCAACAGAATTTCCTCGATAAACGCCAAGTGACGGTGTGAGGCTTCGCGAGCTTTCTCTGGCTCACGAGCCACAATCGCCTCAAAAATCCCGGCGCGGTGACTGCTCACCGTTGCCAGCATTTCGCGGCGCGAGTAAAGCAATTCAAAGTTTTGTTTAACGTTTTGTTCCAGCATTGGCCCCATGCAGCGCAGTAAATGCAGTAAAACCACATTATGCGCAGCCTCTGTGACAGCAACTTGATACTGCATGACAGCATCGGCCTCGGCATCCAAATCACCGCGGTCTTGTGCTTGCTGAATAACAGTATGGCATTCACGAATGCGTTGTAGATCTTCGTCAGTACCGCGCAGTGCAGCATAATAGGCTGCTACACCTTCGAGGGCATGACGGGTCTCTAACAGATCGAATTGTGATTCTGGATGGTCGGCCAGCAGTTCAGCCAGCGGATCGCTAAAGCTTTGCCACAGATTGGTTTGCACGAAAGTACCACCGCCCTGACGGCGCAACAGCAGCCCCTTAGCCTCTAACCGCTGGATTGCTTCTCGCAGAGAAGGTCGGGAAACATCAAATTGCTTCGCCAACTCGCGCTCAGGCAATAACTTCTCTCCCGGACGCAGCGTCCCTTCCAAGATCAGGTACTCGAGCTGCTGCTCGATAACATCTGACAATTTGGGCTGACGTATTTTGTTGTAGGCCATAATTTGTTGTAAGTTGCGCTGTGCCGTATTGAGTGAATCGTCTCTGCGAGTAGCGCGGAGTCAATTGGTAATACCAATTTCAAAAACGTGACGATAAAGTAACAAAGTATTCACTACCTGTCCATACGGACCTTGACCAAAATCATGAAACCCAGCACATTTTAACAACTTCACTGATATAGCAATGCAAAGTGATAACCTAGTGGTGGTAATACCATTACTTGACGCCAGCGAGTTTTAACTTTTATGAAACGCGTATTTAGGCAAGCTGAAGCGTTATAGTTATTTTATTAGTGAATTTAAATCCTATTTTTGTGAATTTAAATTCAACTCAAAACAAGAAAAATCTGTCTATCTCTCTCCTTCCAGCCAAATACTGGTTTGACCACAATAAAAATAGTCGACTGGTGAATTTTTGTGCAACAAACACCTATTACTGCTTTTTCTGAAAACAACAGCTTGATCACGCATCAACATTTTTATTGGCATTTTGCCTAAAAATTCAGCGGATAAAATAAAAAGCAGATGCAATAATTATTGCCTAGCACTATTCTCTTTTAAACGGTAGCCAATGGAGAAAATTCCATAAAAAGCAACCGTAAACAAAATAATACAAATAATGTAATCAAAATCTTACGCATAGCATGTGGCGCCCGTTTATACCCAATAGATTTATTGTAAGGACAACGGGTTTGCTAGCTAGAAGTGACAACGACAGAGGATGCAATAATGAGTGTTCAACAGGAAGGTGCGGAGCTAAAGCGGGGGCTTAAAAACCGCCACATCCAGCTTATTGCCTTAGGTGGCGCTATTGGTACCGGACTGTTTCTGGGTATCGCGCAGACTATTCAAATGGCGGGGCCTTCAGTGTTACTGGGGTATGCCATCGGCGGTTTTATTGCATTTCTGATTATGCGCCAGTTAGGGGAAATGGTGGTCGAGGAGCCAGTAGCCGGTTCTTTCAGTCACTTTGCCTATAAATACTGGGGTAATTTTGCCGGCTTTGCTTCCGGCTGGAATTACTGGGTTCTGTACGTGTTAGTCGCTATGGCGGAACTCACCGCCGTGGGTATCTATGTACAGTATTGGTGGCCGGAGATCCCAACATGGGTATCAGCCGCCGTCTTCTTCCTCGCCATCAACGCCATCAATCTGGCTAACGTGAAAGTGTATGGCGAGATGGAGTTCTGGTTTGCCATCATTAAAGTAGTCGCTATCATCGCCATGATTCTATTCGGTGGGTGGTTATTACTCAGCGGACAAGGCGGCCCAGAAGCCACGGTTACTAACTTATGGGCTCAGGGCGGATTCTTCCCTAATGGCATCATGGGGTTAGTGATGGCAATGGCGGTAATCATGTTCTCATTCGGTGGGCTTGAATTAGTCGGCATCACTGCGGCAGAAGCAGAAAACCCAGCCAAAAGCATCCCGAAAGCAACCAATCAGGTTATCTATCGTATCTTGTTGTTCTATATCGGTTCGCTGGCAATTTTACTGTCACTTTACCCGTGGGGCAAAGTGGTTGAAGGCGGTAGTCCCTTCGTCCTGATCTTCCATGCATTGAACAGTAATGTCGTGGCCACCGTATTAAACATTGTGGTGCTAACCGCGGCATTATCGGTCTACAACAGCTGTGTTTACTGTAACAGCCGCATGTTGTTCGGTTTAGCCAAGCAAGGTAATGGCCCGAAAATACTGCTGAAAGTCGATGGTCGCGGGGTGCCGGTTCTTGCTATCGCCGTTTCCGCATTTGCGACTGCTTTCTGTGTATTGATTAACTATCTGATACCCGGCCGTGCTTTTGAATTATTAATGGCATTAGTGGTTTCAGCGCTGGTGATCAACTGGGCGATGATCAGCTTGGCACACCTTAAATTCCGTGCTGCTAAAAACCGTCAGGGCGTCACTCCACAATTCAAAGCTTTCTGGTATCCGTTCGGCAACTACCTGTGTTTGCTATTCTTGACTGGCATTCTGGTCATCATGTCTCTGACACCGGGCATCCAGATCTCAGTGCTGTTGATTCCTGCCTGGTTAGTGCTACTGGCTGTCGGTTATATCCTGAAAAACCGCAACCAAAGAGCAAAATCCTAATAGCAGAAAGTATCTTATTATCTTTAGAAAGCTGACAATATTGTCGCTAACGGGCCAGCCATCAGTGCTGGCCCGTTTATTTTATTGAATTGAGACTGAGTTATTGAGGCCGCTCTTACCTGAAGTGGGCTTCTCTACCTGAGCTATGCTTCTCTACCTGATCTATAAATAAAGTCGCTATACCAGTGCGCCATAAATAGTCAGTAAAGCAACCACTACAATCACCGTCAGCGTCACTTTTCGCGCTAAAGATACGGCGGATCTTGGCGTCTGTACTGGATCTAAATGAGGTTCTCGCGCCAGTGAATATTGCGCGAGCTGAGTTAACACTTGGTATTGCGAAGAACGGAAGTCACCCAATGAAGCAAACCAAGCTGGTAAAGCTCTTTCACCGTGTCCTAATAATGCGTAAGCAACACCTACTAACCGCACAGGTATCCAGTCCAACCAATGCAAGATACGGTCAATACCCGATTGAGAACGTTGTAACGGAGTGTTATGTCGCGCTAGCCACGTCTGGTATCCACGTAACATTGCGTACCCCGCCAATGCTACCGGGCCGTAATTAACACATACAACAAACCAGAAGATCGGTGCTAAATAGTAACGGAAGTTTATCCATAACAATGCATTTTGCAGCGATTCCAGCCTGATTTTCTCACCACTATTCATCGGTAAACCATGGATGAGCGCTAATTCTTCGGCCATTTTATCGGTAGCATGGGCATCACCCTGACGTGCTGCTTTCAGGTAGGCGCGATAATGTTTGCGTATTCCCCCCGCTCCAATGCACAGCAGGCAAATAAGTATCCACACCAGTAAAAGAGGGAGGCCAAACAAGATATTTTGCACTAACCGTAAAATCAGCCATACCAACAGCATCCACACAGCGGTCAGTAAAATTGTTTGTACCAATGAAAAGTGGCGTAAACGCATAAATACCACTTCAAGACGATGATCTAACTGCCAATGTTCGCCCAGTTTAAACAAGCGCTCCCATGCCAGCACCAGCAACAGCGTAAACAGTGTCATTAGCTCTTACTCTCCCTTTGCACTTAACCCACCCAGAAACAGGGCATATGCCTCCCGGCATGCATGAACGACAATATCAGACGAAGTGACAAGCTAATACGCGCTTACCATAGACTTCAGGTTAATATTGCATCACTTTCGTATTACGATGGCAAAGATAACTTCACCAAACTCTGTTGATACAATTCCCAATTAAAAGCGGGACCTGGGTCGGTTTTACGCCCTGGCGCAATATCACTGTGACCCGTAACCAGTTCTGCAGTTATCGGATAAGCGGCAAATAGCAGCGCGCTAATTTCAGCCAAACTGCAATATTGTGCGGGCGTAAACGGTAACACATCCGTCCCTTCTAACTCGATCCCAATAGAGAAATCGTTACACCGCTCACGCCCAGCAAAAGTTGATACTCCCGCATGCCAGGCCCGTTTATCAAATGGAACATATTGAATAACTTCCCCATCCCTGCGAATCAGACAATGGGCTGATACTTTAAGATGAACAATATCGGCAAAATAAGGGTGTTCATCGGCGTTGAGTGTGCCAGTGAATAATTGATCGATATACGGGCCGCCAAACTCACCGGGAGGCAAACTGATGTTATGAATCACCAACAAAGAAGGAATTTCGCCTTCTGGCCGCTGATCAAAATGTGGGGACACAACCCGTTTGACCCCAGAAATCCAGCCATTCTTTAACTGCCAGTTATTTTCTAACTGTCCGCTATTTTCTAACTGCATAGTTTACCTAAGCCCCTAATGGTGACACTTCAACCCGCTCTTTTATGGCACTTCTACCAGCAACAGAGTAGCATGTTTGGACAACTATCTATCCGCCATTTCGGAGTTTTCTATGCCGACCCGCAGCTATAATGCCGACAGCCGCCGTGCCGAGCTATTGGAACGAATTCAACGCGATATCCCGTCTACTGTTGCTCAGGCTTTGAGTGAAGACCTTGGTGGTGAGGTCAATGCAGATCGCGACCTTACAGCACAATTACTGCCAGCGGATAAGCAGGCAGATGCCACCATCATTACCCGAGAAGCCGGTATTTTTTGTGGTCAGCGCTGGTTGAATGAAGTGTTTATTCAACTTGGTGCCCAGGTATCTATCACATGGAAAGTTAAAGATGGAGATAAACTGGTAGCGGATCAGGTTCTTTGCCATTTGACTGGCCCCGCACGTATTCTGTTGACGGGTGAACGTACTGCACTTAATTTCCTGCAAACTTTATCGGGTGTCGCTACCGAAGTGAGCCACTATGTGGCCGAACTTTCTGGATTGCATACTCAATTACTTGATACCCGAAAAACAGTTCCTGGGCTGCGTACCGCCTTAAAATATGCCGTCCTCTGTGGTGGTGGCAATAATCATCGGCTGGGTTTATCTGATGCCTTCCTTATTAAGGAAAATCATATTATTGCTGCCGGTTCGATTAAAGAAGCTGTAGCCAAAGCATTTTGGATCCATGCCGATGTCCCTGTAGAAGTTGAAGTTGAATCCCTTGATGAGTTGCAGCAAGCACTAGAAGCTGGTGCCGACATCATCATGCTAGATAACTTCACTATTCCAATGATGCGTGATGCTGTAAGAATGCGCGATGAACTGGCCAAAACCCAGAGTAGTGCACAATTGGAGGTTTCAGGTAACGTAACATTGGAAACTTTGCGTAGCTATGCTGAAACAGGCATTGACTTTATTTCAGTCGGTGCGCTCACCAAACATATTACTGCCCTGGACCTGTCCATGCGCTTTAAATAATCCTATCAAACTATTCTCGGCGGGTAGCTACCAATTGCAGAATATCATTCTGTTCTGCGAGCACCGCCGAAATTATCTGTGACTCCACTGCAATAACCTAAATATCCGACAGTATGCTTCGCAAATCGAGCTGAACCCACTATTGCCCCTCATTTAAAAAGTGCACTCTGCTCACGTTTTCTCAAACACATGGAGAGTGTCAAATGACTAATCAACGAGGTTTTACATTAATTGAATTGATGGTTGCGATTGCCATTATTGCGGTTCTCAGTGGAGTGGGTATTCCTTCCTATCAGCGTTATATCCAAAAAGCAGCGCTCACCGATATGTTACAAACCATGGTTCCTTACAAAATGGCAATAGAGCTTTGTGCTCTGGAACATGCCAGCCTTGATAGCTGTAATGGCGGGAGTCATGGCATTCCTACGGGGGGATCATCCCGCTATATTAGCGCTACGACCATTGATAAAGGCATCATTACATTTACAGGCCAGCAAACACTCGTCAATCTGACTCTGGTTATGTCGCCAACAATAAATAAGAGTGGAAATATCGTCTGGACAAAAACATGTGCCGCAACAAATGACAGTATTATTGATAACTGCAAAGCAGTGTTTCGTTTCAATGATAAGGACTAACTCATGACTGAATTCATGAAGTATCCATCTGAGACAATAAACAGTGAATTACACACGCTTTGCCGCCGCCATAGGTCAATAGCCTTAAAACTCGATGGTAAAAGCCTAACCATCGCGTCATCTGGCCCCGTAAATGAGGAGTTATTAGCTGCGTTGCGTTTTGCTTGTGGCCGTAAAATCAAGGTGGAAAACTGGCCAGAAGCCAAGATTGAACAATCATTAAACTTGGCCCCATCAGTAAAAGGCCGCTTAAGTAAAAAAATAAAATCTACAGAAGCCCATTACGACATATCCCAACAAAACAGAGAACGGAAAAAATCACTATCGCCAAACCCAGAGCAACAAGGTTCGGATGACACATTACTTGATAATGAAAGTGATATACCTGTTGTTCAATTTATAACTCAAACACTTAGGCTAGCGATTCAGAAACGTGCATCAGATATCCATTTCGAACCTTACCAATATCACTATCGTATTCGCCTAAGAATTGATGGTGTATTACATGAATCTCCGCCACCAGCGGTCGAATTATCCAGTCGTATTAGCAGTTGCCTAAAGGTTATGTCCAAGCTGAACATTGCTGAAAAACGGTTAGCACAAGATGGTCAATTGGCTCTAATGCTAGACGGCATCCGCTACTCGATGAGAATAGCGACTCTCCCCGTGCAATACGGTGAAAAAGTCGTGCTGCGTATCCTCAATATGCAACAACAACCTACACTGGAAAAGTTGGGGCTAACCCCCGCGGCCCACCAACAGTTAACCCAAGCGCTATCAGCCCCACAGGGTTTGATTTTGGTCACTGGGCCAACTGGCAGCGGGAAAACCGTCACCCTCTACTGCAGCCTGGATCAACTCAATCAGCCGCAGATAAATATCTGTAGTGTTGAAGATCCTATTGAGATCCAGGTTAATGGCATCAATCAAACGCAAACTAACAGTAAGATTGGGTTAGATTTTTCCAGTGTCTTGCGTGCGATGCTACGACAGGATCCCGACGTGATTATGCTAGGTGAGATTCGGGATAACGAAACGGCAGAAATAGCGGTTAAAGCGGCTCTAACAGGGCATCTGGTACTTTCAACACTGCATACCAATTCCACGGCTGAAACACTGATACGTCTGACACAAATGGGCGTAGCACGCCATTTAATTGCCTCCAGCCTAACATTAGTCATCGCCCAGCGATTGGTCCGCAAATTATGCCTACATTGCCGCCAAACATCACCCGCCCCTTTCCAAGCTCCAAAAAATGTGTGGGAGAACCCACTGCAACACTATATTGCCGTGGGTTGTGAACACTGTTGCGCCGGTTATTATGGCCGAATCGGTATTTATGAAATGTTAAATGTAACACCACCAATCCAACAAGCTTTGCTCAATAACGTCAGCCCGTCAGAGCTAGCCCAAATCGCACAGGAACAAAAACAAATCACATTACTTTCGGCAGGTTTGGCATTAGTCGAAAGCGGCATGACCACTCTCAGTGAAATTAATCGTGTTGTCGGTTTTTTGACAGAAGCAGAGGCAACGCCATGAACTATCAACGCTTATTTAGCTGGAAAGCAATTAACAATTCGGGGCAGTTGCAAACAGGTGTATTACTGGCAACAGAAAAAAATATCGTTTATGAACATATGTTCCGCCATGGATTACAGCCACTAGGTATTAAAAGCGGGAAACGGTTATCGATGAGCTATTGGCGAGGAGAGCGTCTGATCACTGTAACTCGCCAATTAGCGACGTTGTTGCAAGCGGGCTTACCATTAGTGAGTTGTTTGCAATTATTGGCGAAAGAAATGGATGCCTTACCTTGGCAATGTTTATTACAGGAGATAAGTCAGGAAGTTTCACAGGGGCAATCATTATCTGAAGCAATGGCGCATTATCCTCACACATTCCCTCAATTATATCCCCCCGTCATTGCGATGGGGGAGTTGACGGGTAATCTTGAACAATGCTGTACTCAGTTGGTACAGCATCAGGAACAGCAACAAGCATTACAAAAGAAAGTGATTAAAGCGCTTAAATATCCGGCGTTTGTCTGCGTTATTGCATTAGCTGTCAGTATCATCATGCTAGTTTTGGTGCTCCCTGAGTTTGCACAAATCTATCAATCATTCGACACACCATTACCGGCGCTGACTGCCACCTTGCTGTTAATATCGGCATTTCTTACTGCTTATGGGCCATATCTCGCTATATTATTAACATCATTTTTTATTAGCTATTTATATGTACGGAAACATCGAACTTACTGCCAACTATGGGAGCAAAAGCTTTTATTACGCCTTCCGCTAATATCAGCATTGATACGCGGCAGTTGTCTTAGCCAAATTTTCCAAACACTGGCTATTACTCAACACGCAGGGTTACCACTGACGGCCGGATTAGATGCTGCACTTCGTGCCATCAATAACGACAGTTATAAGCAAGCATTGAGAGGAATTCAAAAACAAATCAATCAAGGAGTTCCATTGTATTTGACCCTCTATCAGCACTCTCTATTTCCCCCCCTATGCCAACAAATGGTTCGTGTAGGTGAAGAATCTGGCGCACTTGATGTGCTGTTAGAGAAACTCGCCAGTTGGCACCAACAGCAAACACAGGATTTGGCTGACAATCTTACTCAGATGTTGGAACCACTTTTGATGCTAATTATTGGCAGTATCGTGGGGGTTTTAGTGATAGCGATGTATTTACCGATATTCCAGTTAGGGGATGTCATCGGGTAAAATGATGCTATTAGAGAAGATTATCTAGTGTCATTTTATTAAAAAGAGGCGTTGGTTTACACCCCTTTTTATATCAAGAAATATGCCCGTCATACTTCAAGCTGAATATGCGTTAGCTGTGCTCAATAACCCGGAATTAGTTACTGCCAAACACTCGGTTTTCTTGTTCAGCTACACGAATAAAAGTGGTGCGTTTAGTCAGTTCTTTTAAATGCGAAGCCCCTACATAAGTACAAGCAGAACGCAAACCACCCATAATGTCGCGAATGGTGTTATCAACGGAGCCACGTAATGCCAATTTAACCGTTTTGCCTTCTGCGGCACGGTACTCAGCAACACCGCCGACATGACGCTTCATAGCAGATTCAGAGCTCATACCGTAGAACAGCATAAATTTCTCGCCATTCTCTTCAACAACTCGGCCTTCACACTCGTCATGCCCAGCTAGCATACCGCCCAACATAACAAAATCAGCACCGCCGCCAAACGCTTTCGCGACATCACCGGGTACTGAGCAACCGCCATCACTGACAATCTGTCCACCCAAGCCATGTGCTGCATCAGCACACTCGATAACCGCTGACAACTGTGGATAGCCGACGCCTGTTTTTACGCGAGTGGTGCAAACCGAACCTGGCCCAATCCCAACTTTAACAATGTCTGCGCCCGAGAGGATAAGCTCTTCTACCATCTCACCAGTCACAACATTGCCGGCACAAATCACTTTATCAGGGCAAGCTTCTCGAGCTTTTTGCAAGAAAGAGACAAAATGCTCTGAATAACCATTAGCCACATCAATGCAGATAAATTTCAACGCGGGTGATAACGCTAAAATTTGTTTCATTTTGTCGAAGTCGGCGGAGGAAGTCCCGGTAGAGACCATGACATGCCGTAACACGGATTCAGGAACACGCTTCACAAACTCGCCCCACTGTTCAACAGTGTAGTGTTTATGAACTGCGGTTAGAACATCGAATGATGCCAGGACTTCGGCCATGCGGAAGGTGCCAACAGTGTCCATATTAGCGGCGATAATAGGTACACCGGACCAATTCCAACCTGAATGTTTGAAAGTAAACTGGCGCTCCAGCTCCACTTCCGAGCGGCTTTTCAGTGTTGAACGTTTAGGACGGATTAACACATCTTTAAAGCCTAACTTCAAACCTTCTTCAATACGCATGGCTTATTATTTCCTGGTTATTGGCGATAGATCGCAAAATGTGATCGGGCGTAAATCACGCCATCCCAGTGAAGCTATCATACGCATGAATAATTCTACGACAAGACTGCGAATCCACCTTTATTTACGCTACAATCCCACAAATTACCTGAAGAATAGCGATGACTCTTTTTATCACTGTATTCACTTCACTTATTTTTCTATATAGCTCAAACAGAATGCATAGCTTACTATGCCTTTCCTCCTGCTTTCAGATACAATTCTGCTACTCACTAACAGTATGCAAGGCTAGGCAATGACCTATATTGTGGCTCTCACCGGCGGGATTGGCAGCGGCAAAAGTACTGTAGCAGATGCATTCGCTAATCTCGGAGTGCCTCGTGTTGATGCTGATATTATTGCCCGTCAGGTGGTTGAACCGGGCATGCCTGCATTAGCCGCTATTGTTTCCCGTTATGGTGAAGTGATTTTACAGGCCGATGGCGCATTAAACCGGGCTGTATTGCGCGAGAAAATTTTCAGTGAGCCGCAGGAAAAAGCATGGTTAAATTCATTGTTACATCCACTGATTCAACAGGAAACTCAACGCCAACTCGCCAGTATTGATGAGTCGTACGTTCTTTGGGTTGTTCCCTTGTTAGTTGAAAATGGTTTACATCACAGAGCCAATCGTGTGTTAGTAGTAGATGTTGCACCTGAAATACAACTCGCCCGGACGATGGCGAGAGATGGTATTACCCGCCAACAGGCAGAACATATTTTAGCTTCACAGGTTTCACGGCAGCAACGGCTGGCTTGTGCTGATGATATTATTGACAATAGCGGCGATCCATTAATTATCGCCCCGCAAGTTGCTTCATTACACCAGCAGTATTTAAAATTGGCAGCGGCGACCCAACAGGATCTACACCAATGAGTGACCTCACCTCAACAATACTTTTTGAACATCCGCTTAATGAAAAAATGCGTACCTGGCTGAGAATGGAGTTTTTACTACAACAATTAGAAAGCCAACGTTCGTTAGATAATATTGCCAGTGCACTAACCTTTTTCCGTACTGCATCTGATTTAATTGATGTCCTTGAGCGCGGTGAAGTACGCACTGATTTACTTAAAGAACTTGAACGCCAGCAACAAAAGTTACAGCAATGGAGTGATATGCCCGGTGTTGATATGTCACTGGTGGACTCTCTACGCGGCCAGTTAAAAAACCGAGCCTCAGTATTAATGTCTGCGCCACGTATTGGGCAATCATTAAAAGAAGATCGTTTAATCAGTGTTGTTCGCCAACGCCTGAGTATTCCTGGCGGCTGTTGTAGCTTTGATTTACCGACTTTACATACCTGGCTGCACCAGCCAGAGCAACAGCGTAACCAGCATATTAGTAAATTGCTTGAAAGCTTAACGCCTCTCAATCAGTCGCTGACCATCATTTTGGAGTTAATTCGCCAATCTGGCCCACTGCGCGCACAAATCAGTTTGAATGGCTTCTTCCAAGACAATGCAGAAGGTGCGGACTTACTTAGATTACGTCTGCCGCTAGACCCACAGCTCTATCCCCAGATTTCCGGTCATAAGACCAGATATGCCATTCGCTTCTTACCTCTCGACAGTGAAAATGGTACCGTGCCGGCACGTTTATCGTTTGAATTAGCCTGTTGCTGAGATAAAAATTGTTATACCCAATAGATTTCAAGATGCAGGAAAGCGGCAAACGAGAGACAAATCGGTCGGGAACCGATTTGAACAGCATTTATGCTAGCCCTTAGGGTGAGCCTCAAGGATGAGGCTCATTAATCCCGATGAGCATACAGCGGTAAGTGATTCGGGTGAGTGAGTGCAGCCAACTTGAAAGATGAAAGGTATAAGGAGAAAACATGGAAACTGAAGTTATTGAAGTTAACTGCCCCACCTGTGGGAAGTTAGTTATCTGGGGTGAACAAAGCCCTTATCGCCCATTTTGCTGCAAACGCTGTCAACTTATTGACTTAGGTGAATGGGCAGACGAAGAAAAACGAATTTCCAGCAGTGGTGAATTATCTGACAGTGATGAATGGAGTGAGGAAGACCCTCTTCAGCACTGATAATCACGGCCTGACCAGATGGAGCAAACGGCGTTTTGCTCCACTTCATTCATAAGGTCTATGCTGTAAGTAATTCAATAATAGCCACATTCGCGGGTGGAAACTCCTCAGCCAACAGTTCAGATTGCTTCACCCAACGCATCGGCTGCCCTTCGCGACCAAAGGGTTCACCATCCCACATTTCGACCATATAGAAATGTAATGTTACGATACGGTCAGTAAAAGTGTGTTCCAACACTTTAAGCAAAACAGCCTCTTTCACCACAATTCCAGTTTCTTCTAACAGTTCACGTTTTAAGGCGAGTTCCGGCGTTTCACCTTGCTCAATCTTGCCGCCAGGGAATTCCCAAAAACCGGCCATATGGGAATCAGCAGCACGCTGAGTAACAAAAATCTCTTGCTGGGCGTTGCGAATAATCCCTACCGCGATGTGTAAGTGCTTCAATTTGTTATCTCCTGAACAGTGCATAAATGCTGGCTGGAACACCCTTCTTTTATCTGTTCTAAAATAATCCGTCCTAAAATAGATGGACAAAAAAGGTCAAAATAAAGGGCGGTTTTTAAGCCGCCCTCATCATCAATGCTAATCATTACCTAAAATATTATTGCAGGCGACCGTGGCACTGTTTGTATTTCTTACCTGAACCACATGGGCACGGATCATTACGCCCAACTTTGCGCTCAAGGCTAGCTGCAACACTGGCTTCTTCTTGCGACATCAGCGCACTGTTATCAGATTCGTGGCTGAGTTGCTGCTGCTTAGCCAAACGTTCGGCTTCTTCGCGACGTTGTACTTCCAGTGCTTCAACTTCTTCAGGCATCCGCACTTGTACTTTGCTCAACACGCTGATCACTTCATATTTCAGTGATTCCAACATTGCCGCGAACATTGCGAAAGATTCACGCTTATATTCCTGTTTAGGATCTTTCTGCGCGTAGCCACGTAAATGGATCCCCTGACGCAGATAATCCATCGCCGCCAAGTGTTCTTTCCACAAGGAATCAAGCGTTTGCAACATCACACCCTTTTCGAAGCTGCGCATCATATCGAAGCCAACAACCTCTTCTTTACGGTGATAATCCTCAATTGCTCTTTGAAGAATACGTTCACGTAATGTTTCTTCGTGCAGTTGTGGCTCATCTTCCAACCATTGAGCAATTGGCATATCCAGGTCGAAATCATTTTTCAGACGCTGTTCCAAGCCTTCGATATCCCACATTTCTTCCAGTGACTGGGTTGGAATGTAGCTGTCGATAACCGTTTTGAATACATCTTCACGAATGCTATTGATGGTTTCGCTCACATCAGACACGTCCAACAGCTCATTACGCTGGCTGTAGATAGCCCGACGTTGGTCGCTGGCGACATCATCATATTCAAGTAATTGCTTACGAATATCGAAGTTGCGGCTTTCAACTTTACGTTGCGCATTGGCGATAGCTTTAGTTACCCATGGGTGCTCAATAGCTTCGCCCGGCTTCATCCCTAATTTACGCATCATGCCAGACACACGGTCAGAGGCAAAAATACGCATCAGAGCATCTTCCATTGACAGGTAGAAGCGTGAAGAACCGGCATCACCTTGACGACCCGCACGACCACGTAGCTGATTATCGATACGGCGTGACTCATGGCGCTCGGTACCAATGATATGCAGGCCACCTGAGGCCAGCACCGCATCATGGCGAATCTGCCATGCCTCTTTGATAGCAGTAATTTGCTCTTCAGTTGGATCTTCCAGCAAAGCAATCTCACTCTGCCAGCTCCCCCCCAACACGATATCGGTACCACGACCCGCCATGTTAGTGGCGATGGTTACTGCACTCGCTTGACCCGCTTGAGAAACGATCTCCGCTTCCATTGCGTGGAATTTGGCGTTCAGAACTTTATGCTCAATGCCCGCTTTAGTTAACTCAGCAGAGACCACTTCGGATTTTTCAATCGAGATGGTACCCACCAACACCGGCTGGCCGTTCGCAGTCCGCTCACGGATATCTTCGATAATTGCGCCGATTTTCTCTTGTTCGGTCATATAGACCAAATCTGCCAGATCTTTACGGATCATAGGGCGGTTAGTTGGCACAACAATGGTATCGAGTTTGTAAATCGAGCTAAATTCGAATGCTTCGGTATCCGCTGTACCGGTCATACCGGCCAGTTTCTCATAGAGACGGAAGTAGTTTTGGAAAGTAATGGAAGCCAGCGTCTGGTTTTCGTTCTGAATTTCCACGCCTTCTTTTGCTTCAACCGCCTGATGCAAACCATCTGACCAACGGCGGCCTTGCATGGTACGGCCGGTGTGTTCATCAACAATGATAACTTCACCGTCTTTCACAATGTAGTCAACATCACGGGCAAACAGTACGTGGGCGCGCAAAGCGGCGGTTACATGGTGCATCAACATAATGTTGGCCGGTGAATACAGAGATTCGCCTTCCTCCATAATGCCCGCTTCTACCAGCATTTCTTCAATTTTTATCAAACCGCGTTCAGTCAAATGTACCTGACGTGATTTTTCATCCACAGAGAAATGGCCTTCACCTTGGAAGCTATCTGAGTCTTCTTTTTCCTGACGAATCAGCTTTGGAATCAGTTTGTTAACCCGAATATACATCTCCGAACTATCTTCAGCTGGGCCAGAGATAATCAGTGGGGTACGGGCTTCATCGATCAAGATGGAGTCGACCTCATCCACCAGCGCATAATGCAGTTTGCGTTGCACGCGCTCTTCAGGACTGAAGGCCATATTATCGCGCAGGTAGTCAAAACCAAATTCGTTGTTTGTGCCATAGGTGATATCTGCGGCATAAGCAGCACGCTTAGCTGGCGCTGCCATATTCGGCAAGTTGATACCTACACTCAGCCCCAAGAACTCAAACAATGGACGGTTATTTTCGGCGTCGCGCTGAGCCAAATAGTCGTTGACGGTAACCACGTGAACGCCACGGCCACTCAATGCATTCAGGTAAGCTGGCAGAGTTGCAGTCAGCGTTTTACCTTCACCAGTACGCATTTCTGCGATGCATCGTTCGTTCAGTACCATACCGCCGAGCAACTGGACGTCGAAGTGACGCATGCCAAATACACGTTTACTGGCTTCGCGCACAACGGCAAAAGCCTCAGGGATGAGGGTTTCCAGCACGGCACCTTTTGCCAAGCGCTCACGAAACTCATCAGTTTTAGCGCGTAATTCAGCATCTGTCAGTTTTTCAACTTCAGGCTCCATGCGGTTGATAAGCTCAACCACTTTGCGCATACGGCGCAGTGTGCGATCGTTACGACTGCCAAAAACTTTGGTTAATAATTTGATTAGCATGATTCTCAATATCTCTTACAAGACCACCAAACCGGTGGCCAAAGGTTGTATAAATTTATATAAATCAAGAAGATAAATAAATTAGATTGGCAGGCCCGGCACGGATACCTTGCACTTGCGCAAGCCAAAGCCCAGGTTTATGTAACGAAAGAACAGGCCGTTTAACCTGCTCAGTATAGCGAATAATAGTGGGAGGTTTGAACTCGTGGGTCAGTAGCGCATTCAGCGTATTCAATAGTGCAAGCTGCTGAATTTGTGATGGTTCTACTTGTTCGGCTTCAGCTACTTCTTGTACCCGTGCGTAGGCTGCTTGAGGTGCCAATGCAAATGAAAGGTGACGAATAACCGTGCGCAGTGCATGCTGTTGCCAATAGTCTACGCTGAATGAAGGGCGACGATGCATATCATGCAGCAATGCCAAACTGTTAAAGTTTGTCGCACCGTAATTCTGACGGCTTTGGCTTGATGATGTGTTCGGTATTGCTGCTTGATCTGGAACGCCAGACAGGTTTGATGGCACGCCAAGACTCGCCGCGACCATCCCCAACAGGAGATGCGGCCAGAAATAACGTCTGCCAAATTGTCGCCAACGATTTAGAATACCGATCACGAGTTTAAAATCCGCCGGAGCCTTGTCAATGCGTGAAAGCCGCCCACAATTATTAGATGTCCTGTTCGATGATGCCATTGCAGCTGAAAACGGGCCGCTGCATAACGTACAACAACGCGCTACTGCACTGTTAAAACTTAACCGTGCGGTAAAAGGATTGCTCCCTTCACAATTGCAGCCGTGGTGCCGTGTTGCCAACTATCGACAGAGTGTTTTAGTGCTAGAGACCGCCAACGCCAGCTGGTTAATGCGCTTACGTTATGAACAACCCGCTTTACTCTCCGCACTACGAGCACAAATTCTACCATCATTGTCTTCAATCGACATCAGGATTAATCCGTCGTTAATGGCCAAAGGCCATAACATTACGCAAGATGCCGCAAAGTCATCGCAAAATCCTGAGAAATCGCCGCCATTACGTCATTTAAGTTTGGAAAGCGCTAAGGAATTAAGAGGATTAGCGAGCCGTAGCCCTGAGAAATTGAGGACAATATTGGAACGATTGGCTGCGTTGGCCGGAGAGAGTGCCAACGCAACCAAAAGTGATAATGATAAGTAGCTTTAGTAAGCTAATACCGTAGACGGAGCTTTGAACGCCAATGGCATTTCGGCTTCGTCTTGGAACGTCACAAATTCCCATGCTTCTTGCTTAGCTAAAACAGCCTGCAATAGCTTGTTATTTAATGCATGACCAGATTTGTACGCAGTAAATGCGCCAATTATATTATGGCCGCACATAAACAGGTCGCCGATGGCATCCAGCATTTTGTGACGAACAAATTCATCTTCGAAGCGCAAGCCATCTTCGTTCAGCACGCGGTAATCATCTACCACGATGGCACAATCGAAACTACCGCCCAGGCACAAACCACGGGACTGTAAATATTCGATATCGCGCATGAAACCAAAAGTACGCGCACGGCTGATTTGACGGACGAATGAATCGGCCGAGAAATCTAAACGGTAACGCTGCGTACTGGAGTCAATCGCCGGGTGATTAAAATCAATGGTAAAATCTAAACGGAATCCATTGAATGGAGACAATTCAGCCCATTTATCACCGTCTTCAACCCGCACAGTCTCTTTCAGACGCAGGAATTTCTTCGCAGAGTTTAACTCTTCGATACCCGCATCCAGCAGCAAGTACACGAATGGGCTGGCACTACCGTCCATAATCGGTACTTCGGGAGCGTTAACTTCAATAATAATGTTATCAATCCCTAACCCTGCCAGAGCAGCGTTGAGATGCTCAACAGTAGAAATACGCACGTCATGCTCATTGACCAGGCAAGTACAGAGCATGGTATCACGCACGGATTTTGCATCTGCCGGAAAATCGACCGGTGGATTCAAGTCAGTGCGACGATAGATGACCCCGGTGTTAGCCGGCGCGGGTCGCATTGTCAGTGTGACTTTCTTACCGGTGTGCAAACCGACGCCTGTCGCCTGAACAATACGTTTTAAAGTCCTTTGTTTGATCATCGTTTTATCTCGCAATGTTATCCATCCTACCGACCAAGCTTATAACAAGATCGGCGGGACAGTTTAGCACAAAGAGCGGAGATTCCAATTTTTTCGGAAATTAGTCGGCTTGCTTACGCAAAAACGCCGGAATATCCAAATAATCGGGCTCTTTATTGGTTTGAGCAGTTGGGTCATTGACCACTTTAGCCGCAGGCTTAACTTCCTGAGGTAAAGGTGACATGCCATGCTGCTGGTAACGGTGGTCCATAACAGGCTGAGTCTGCTTGTTGGTAACCAACGTAATTTCAGGGCGTTTATCCATGCCGATACCGGTTGCAACCACAGTTACGCGCAGTTCGTCGTTCATTTCTGGGTCTAACGAAGTACCGATAACCACGGTCGCATTGTCGGACGCAAATGCACGAATGGTGTTACCCACAGTTTCGAATTCATCCAAACGCAAATCGAAACCAGCAGTGATGTTGACCAACACGCCACGGGCGCCAGACAGGTCGATATCTTCCAGCAACGGGCTGGAAATCGCCATTTCTGCGGCTTCTTCCGCACGATCTTCACCGCAAGCCACACCGGAGCCCATCATGGCATAACCCATTTCAGACATCACAGTCCGCACGTCAGCAAAGTCGACGTTCATCAGACCTGGACGGGTAATCAGCTCGGCGATCCCCTGAACAGCGCCTTTTAATACGTCGTTAGCAGCACCGAATGCATCCAGTAAAGAGATGCCACGACCCAGAACTTTTAACAACTTGTCGTTCGGAATAGTGATCAGTGAGTCCACATGCTTGGACAATTCAGCAATACCCTGCTCAGCGAATGCCATGCGCTTCTTGCCTTCGAAATTGAAAGGCTTAGTAACCACGGCAACTGTCAGAATACCCAGTTCTTTTGCTACTTCAGCAACAACAGGAGCAGCACCAGTACCAGTACCACCGCCCATACCTGCTGCAATAAAGACCATGTCCGCGCCTTCAAGGGCTGCGCGCAGAGCTTCACGGTCTTCTTCAGCTGAATTGCGGCCCACTTCTGGGTTCGCGCCAGCACCCAAACCTTTGGTAATACCGCTACCAATCTGGATGGTTTGGCCAACAGCCGTCTTACGCAGCGCTTGAGCGTCTGTATTAACGGCGAAGAATTCAACACCTTCGATGCGCTCGCGCACCATGTGTTCGACGGCATTACCACCGCCACCACCGACGCCGATGACTTTAATCACCGCGTCATTGGTTAGTTCCATAGGTTCAAACATAGTTTCTCTCCGTTTTGTGCCTGTCGCTTCGAGATCAAAAAATATGTTCAGCATGATCTCTTTGTTGAAACATTAAAACTCTTTTCTCAGCCAGCTATTGATACGTTTAAACCAATTGCCCACTGAGGCACGTTTTTCTACTTCTGACTCACCACTGAGATGAGATTCTTTACCGTAATGCAATAACCCAACAGCAGTGGAGTAATAGGGTTCCTGTGCATAATCCGTCAGCCCGGTGATGTTGAGCGGCTGGCCGATTCGCACTTGGGCATGAAATACCCGTTGCGCGCATTCAGCCAGACCATCAATTTGTGCTGCTCCGCCCGTCAGCACGATACCGGCTGCCAGATGATGCTTCACGCCTTGCTGACGCAGTTGCTCCTGCAATTGTAAAATCTCGTCATTAACTAAATTCAGCAACTCGGTGTAGCGTGGTTCTATAACCTCTGCGAGCGTCTGTCTTTGCAGACTACGAGGAGGACGTCCGCCAACACTTGGCACTTCTACACTTTCGTCCTTGCTGACTATCGACCCGAGCGCACAGCCGTGCCGAACTTTAATCGCTTCCGCATCTGTTGGCGGTGTCCCGAAAGCGTACGCAATATCACTGGTGACCACGTTCCCGGCGTAAGGGATAACTTTGGTGTGGCGCAACGCCCCACCGGTATAAACCGCCATATCCATGGTGCCACCGCCGATGTCGACCACACAGACACCCAGCTCGCGCTCATCTTCGGTCAATACTGCATAACTTGCGGCTAAACCGGCGAAAATCAGTTGGTCCACTTTCAGACCACAACGTTCCACCGCTTTAACAATATTCTTCGCCATATCGTTATGGCAGGTAATCAGGTGCACTTTGGCCTGCATCCGCACGCCAGAAAGACCGACAGGATTTTTGATGCCTTCCTGATAATCGATGGCATATTCCTGCGGAATAACGTGCAGAATGCGATGTTCATCACGCACACGTACCGACTTCGCGGTATGCACTACGTTCTCTACATCTTCCTGAGTTACTTCCTCTTCTGAAATAGGAACCATCCCTATTTCATTCTGACAACTGATATGTTTACCCGATAATGCCAAATAAACAGATGAAATCTGGCAATCTGCCATTAACTCTGCCTGATCGATAGCGCGCTGTACGCATTTCACTACCGATTCAAGGTCGTTAACCCCACCCTTATCCATGCCACGGGATGGGCAACTGCCTACCCCAATAATATTGACCATGCCATCGGGCAGAACTTCCCCTACCAATGCGGAGACCTTTGCCGTTCCGATCTCAAGACCTACTACCAGTTTTCTGTCCGTCGACTTGATCATTGTTGTTTTGCCTGTGCCTGATTCTGTTGCGGATTACTGTTCTGCTGGCCATTTACCGGTGGCTCACCACCCTGACTGCCGATAAATACCGGAGCCCAACCTATTGCTGCCCCTGTCTCATATCGCAAATCAACATAACTGACCCGTTTATCTGGCTGCTGTTGCAACATCGGATATAACTCAATAAAACGTTGTAAACGCCCCATCCGGTTATCCCGTCCCAGCTCCAGCCGAACATCATTATCTAAGGCCAACTGCCAAGAATGCCTGGCGCTCATCGCCACCATTTTTAGCTGATACTTATTGGCCGCTAATACTTTATTTATTGCCCGGTAGCCTTCCAGAACATCCTGTTCACTGCCTTCCGGGCCATACAGCAATGGCAATGTCTGTTTGCCGACTCGCTCGGACGGCACACTGAATGACCGCCCCTGCTCATCAACCATATGCAAATCATTCCAACGGGCAAAAGGCACATACTCCACCAGATGGATTTTCAGCTCATCCGGCCATTGTTTGCGTACGCTGGCCTGCTGAATCCAGGGTAACCGTTCAATCTGCTGCTGGATGATGTTCACATCCTGCGTCATAAAGGTACCCGGTGCGCCCAATGATAAAATCGCCTGGCGAATATCATCATTGGTGGTGTAATGGCGCTCGCCCGTCACTACCAGCTTCGACAGGGGTAATCGGCTGGCATCTTTCATCCACCCCACCACGACCCAACCACCCCACAGTATTGTTCCCAAGACCATCAGCAGGAAAATCAGCCCCGCTAATTGGCCTCCGTTACTGCGCCGGGCTGCGCTGTTTTCAGCCGCGCGTTCACGCGCATTCAGAGCAGCTTGCGACATATCAGTCAGCCAACGTCAGAATTCGGGCCACCAACTGGGAAAAACTCAACCCATATTGGCGGGCTGCCATTGGCACTAAACTGTGGCTGGTCATCCCCGGTGAAGTATTCACTTCCAGCAGATAAAAACCGCCGTCGCTGTCTTGCATGACATCAACCCGGCCCCAACCGCTGCAACCTAGCGCCTGATAAGCCTGTAATGCTAATTCTGCTAATTGTTGCTCTAACTCAACACTTAAACCGCTTGGGCAGAAATACTGTGTTTCATCAGACAGATACTTGGCTTCATAATCATAAAACACACCGGGTGCTTGAATCCTGATGGACGGTAAAACATCCTCGCCAAGGATAGCGACCGTGAATTCCGGGCCGCTCAACCATTTTTCAATCAGCACATCGGTGTCATGACGGAAAGCTTCAACCAGAGCAGCATGCAATTCGCTAGCCCAGTCAACTTTACTCATGCCCACGCTAGAGCCTTCGTGACTTGGTTTAACGATTAAAGGCAGACCAAGCTTAGCGACACATGCCGCTAATTCCTCTGACGAAAGTGTTTCAAACTGTTGACGGTTCAGCGCCACATAAGGCGAAATTGGCAAACCTAAGGCTTGCCACACCAATTTGGTGCGCAATTTGTCCATGGTCAGGGCCGAAGCCATCACGCCGCTGCCGGTATAAGGCAGTTTCAGGAACTCCAACACACCTTGCAATGTACCGTCTTCGCCACCACGGCCATGCAGAGCAATAAAGACCTTATTAAAACCCTGTTCTTTCAATTGAGTGACCGGGAAGTCTCTGGTATCTACCCCATGGGCGTCGATACCGGCTTCTCTCAAACCGGCTAAAACCGCCTGGCCCGATAGCAATGAAACTTCACGTTCAGCAGAGGTTCCACCCAGCAGTACCGCAACTTTATCAGCCATGATGTTCCTCATCTTTTGTCTGTGGCTGCAATTTAAGCTCAGCCAATTTACGAGCAATTTTACCAATGTTACCAGCGCCTTGGACCAGAATCAGGTCATCGCCATTCAGCACTTGCGCTAATACTTCCGGGACAGTGTCACTGTCTGACACCAAAATCGGGTCCAGTTTGCCACGGTTGCGGATAGTACGGCATAACGAGCGGCTGTCAGCACCTGGGATCGGTGGTTCACCGGCGGCGTACACATCCAACATCAGTAAAACATCAACTTGCGACAGCACATTGGCAAAGTCGTCATACAAATCACGCGTTCGGGTATAACGGTGCGGTTGGAAAACCATCACAATACGTTTATCCGGCCAACCGGCACGCGCCGCTTTAACTGTGGCATCCACTTCTGTTGGGTGATGACCATAGTCATCCACCAGCATAACGCTGCCTTCTTTGCCGTTGACCGGTGCCAGCGGGAAGTTACCGAGGAAATCAAAACGGCGACCTGTCCCTTGGAACCCGACCAGCGCGCGCAGGATGTCATCGTCTTCGATGCCTTCTTCGGTTGCTACTGCAACCGCTGCAGCAGCGTTCAGTGCGTTATGACGACCCGGTGCATTCAGGGTCACCGTCATCAACGGTTTATCCTGACGTTTCAGTGTGAAGTGCCCTTGTGGGCCTTCTTGCCGATAACTGGCAATCTGCACATCGGCGTCATCGCTGAAACCATAAGTGGTAATATGGCGACCAACACGCGGCAATAACTCGCGCACCACGGGATCGTCGATACACATCACGGCACGGCCATAGAATGGCAAGTTGTGCAAAAAGTTAATAAAGGTCTGCTTTAAGTTCTCAAAGTCGCCCTGATAAGTATCCATATGGTCGGCTTCGATATTGGTAACAATGGCGACCATCGGCTGCAAATGCAGGAATGACGCATCACTCTCATCGGCTTCTGCAATCAAGTAACGGCTGGAGCCCAAACGCGCATGGGTGCCCGCCGCTTTAACCAAACCGCCATTGACAAATGTTGGGTCCAGACCCGCTTCGGCATAAATACTGGAAACCATCGCCGTCGTGGTGGTTTTACCGTGCGTACCAGCAACAGCAATCCCATGGCGATAACGCATCAGTTCAGCCAACATTTCTGCGCGGCGGATCACCGGAATACGCGCCTCGCGAGCTGCGACAATCTCGGGGTTATCCGCAGAAATTGCCGTTGAAACCACCACCACACTGGCATCCAGCACATTTTCTGGACGGTGATGGAAATAAATTTGTGCGCCCAATGAAGCCAAATGCTGAGTTACCGGGTTGGGAGCCAAATCTGAACCGCTAATCTGATAGCCTTCGTTTGCCAACACTTCAGCGATACCACCCATGCCAGCACCACCGATGCCAACAAAGTGAATGTGCCGGACGCGACGCATCTCGGGCACGATAGTTCGTAGTTTCGCTAATTGTTGTGTATTCACGTTTTTCTTCACTTTTTTGTCTGTTACATATTCGCAGCCCGCATAAATGCGAGCGATAACTATCTTTTTAGTCACTATCTTTTCAGTATCACTTACTGGCAGCGACCACTTCGGCGGCCACTCGCTCAGTGGCATCTGGGATAGCCACGGTTCTTGCCCGTTCGGCCATCGTCAATAAAGTTGCACGATCCCAATCAGCCAACAAGCCACTGACCACTTGCGCTGTAAATTGCGGTTGCTCGATAATTTTCGCCGCCCCCGCTTTCTCCAACGGCAATGCATTCCAATATTGCTGCCGGTCTTTATGCTGGAAAGGGACGAAAATCGCCGGTAACCCTGCCGCAGCCACTTCGCTGACCGTCAACGCGCCCGAACGGCAAACCACCACATCAGCCCAAGCATAGGCGGCGGCCATATCATCAATAAACTCAACAACTTGGTGCTTATCACCCTGCCCTGCTTGCTGGTAAGCTTGCAGGACATCGGGCAAAGCGCCTTTACCCACTTGGTGCCAAACAGTTATCTGCTCACCCAATGTCGCGGCAACCTGCGGCAAGGTTTGATTCAGTACCCGCGCACCTTGGCTGCCCCCGATGACTAACACCCGAATCGGCCCTTCACGGCCATGCAAACGCTCGGCCGGTAATGGCAGCGCCAATACATCGGTGCGCACCGGATTACCCACGACATCGGCATGAGGAAATGCCCCTGGAAATGCCTGTAAAACTTTTTTCGCGATTCTGGCCAACCAGCGGTTGGTCAACCCCGCAATGCCGTTTTGCTCATGTAATACCACCGGGATGCCACACAGCCATGCAGCTAAACCACCGGGGCCAGAAACATAACCGCCCATTCCCAGCACCACATCTGGCTGGTAATCACGCATGATTTTCTTCGCCTGACGCACCGCGCGATAAATACGCACCGGGGCGGTCAGTTGGGCCATCAGCCCCTTGCCACGTAAACCAGAAATCTCAATGAAATCAATCTCAATGCCGTTTTTGGGTACCAATGACGCTTCCATTCGATCTGCGGTGCCTAACCAACGCACCTGCCAGCCCTGCGCCATTAAATGATGTGCCACGGCCAAACCGGGGAAGACATGCCCCCCAGTGCCACCGGCCATCACCATTAAACGCTTGGTTTCCCTACTCATCGGGCACTCCTTACAAACGCTTGGGCTTTAGCCAAACGTGTTTCAAAATCAATGCGTAACAACAACACGATGGCCGTTGACATAATAATCAGGCTCGAACCACCGTAACTTATCAGGGGTAAAGTCAAACCTTTAGTAGGCAACATTCCAGCGGCAGCCCCAACATTAACCAGCGCCTGGAAGCTAAACCAAACGCCAATCGAGCAGGCCAAAAAGCCGGAAAATCGCTGATCTATCTCTAAAGCGCGACGCCCAATGGACATAGCACGAAAAGCGACGAAGAATACCATTAACAATGCAAGAACCACACCGAAATACCCGAGCTCCTCACCTAAAATCGCGAAAATAAAGTCAGTATGTGCTTCCGGTAAATATTCCAGTTTTTGCACTGAATTCCCCAGCCCTTGCCCCCAAAACTCACCGCGACCAAAAGCCATCAGTGATTGGGTCAGCTGGTAACCGCTGCCGAAAGGATCTTCCCATGGGTTCCAGAACGAAGTTACCCGGCGCATACGGTAAGGTTCCGCCACAATCAACAGGCAAACAGCAAAAATACCCGAGCCGATAATCGCCAGGAACTGCCACATTTTTGCGCCAGCCAGAAACAACATGGCCAGCGTGGTGATAAACAGCACCACCACGGTACCTAAATCGGGCTGCGCCAGCAGTAATACCGCCAGAATAACCATTACGCCCATTGGCTTACAGAAGCCCCAGAAGTTAGTGCGAACCTCTTCAACTTTACGCACCAGATAACTGGCGAGATAACAAAACAGCGACAGTTTGGATAATTCAGCTGGCTGAATGCGTAGCGGCCCCAGTGAAATCCAGCGTGATGCCCCGTTGACTGAGCTACCCACCACCAAAACCACCAACAGCAACACTATTGAAATCAATAACATAATATTACTGTAGCGCTGCCAAACCGCCATTGGGATGCGCAAAGTCACCAGCGATAAACCGAAGGCCAGCACAAGATACAGTGCATCGCGCTTAGCAAACAGGAAGGGGTCACTGGCCAAACGCTGACCAATCGGCATCGAAGCCGACGTCACCATCACAAAACCAATAATCGCCAAGCCAAATGTCAGCCACAGCAAGGTTCTGTCGTAAAGCACCATGCTGGTGGTATCGCTTTCGCGCGACCCCATCACAAAATGTTTTACGGTATTGAACAGCCCCAGCCCCGGCATACGCATCAGCCCAACTCCTCTGCCAGACGAGCAAATTCATCACCGCGTTGCTCGAAACTGCGGAATTGGTCCAAACTGGCGCAGGCGGGCGACAACAACACCATGTCTCGCGGTGCTAATGATTTCGCCAGCAGTGCCATAGCCTGCTCCATGGTCTCCGTCAGTTGAGAAACTTCCGGGCGCAGCTCAGCCAGTTGCTTACCATCGCGGCCAAAGCAATAAATCTTGATCTGGTCGCCCTGGAGGAAGCGAGTTAAACCAGAGAAATCCGCTGATTTCCCATCGCCACCTAATAACAGATGCAAAGTGCCATCCACTTGTAGGCCATCCAGTGCCGCTTCGGTGCTGCCCACATTGGTGGCTTTGGAATCATTAATCCAACGCACGCCATTGCGCTCAAGCACCAATTGGAAACGGTGTGGCAGACCGGTGAAGGTGGTCAACGCGGTCAAACTTGATGAGCGCGGAATACCGACAGCATCCGCCAGCGCCAGTGCGGCCAGCGCATTGGTGTAGTTATGTCGCCCGCTCAATTTCATTTCTCGGGTATTGAGCACTTTCTCACCGCGAACCCGCAGCCAGATTTCGCCCTGCTGCTTATTCAGATGGTAGTCACCGACATCCACCCCAAAGCTGATACAGCGGCTATCCGCACCACGCACTGGCATGGTGAGCGCGTCATCGGCATTCACAACACAAACTTTAGCGTTTTCATACACTCGCAGTTTAGCTGCGCGATATTGCTGCAAACCGAACGGATAACGGTCAGTGTGGTCTTCCGTGACATTCAATATAGTGGCAGCGCTAGCTCGCAGGCTGGCGGTAGTTTCTAACTGGAAGCTGGATAACTCCAACACCACCAATTGATTTTCTTGTTTTTGCGTGGTCAGCTGTTGCAATAATGTCAGCGCCGGAACACCAATATTACCGCCGACCCCAACCTGCCAACCGGCGGCTTTCGCCATTTCACCAACCAGCGTGGTCACAGTGCTTTTACCGTTAGATCCCGTAATAGCCACCACTGGTGCCTGATTTTCACGGCAGAACAGTTCGATATCACCGACAATTTCGACACCCGCATCTGCCGCTTCACTCAATGCAGGATGTGCCAGCGCAATACCGGGGCTGGCGACAATCAAATCAGCATCCAATAACCACTGTGGGTTCAAGTCACCCACATGGTGCTCGACACTTTCGGGTAATTTATCCAAACCCGGCGGATTGATACGGGTATCCATAACACGTGGCGTAACGCCGCGCGCCATAAAGAAATCAACGCAGGAAAGGCCGGTTAGCCCCAGCCCGATAATGACCACTTTTTTACCCTGATAATCAACCATAATTACCGCACCTTCAGCGTCGCCAGGCCAATCAGCACCAGCATCAGCGAAATAATCCAGAAGCGCACGATCACCCGTGGTTCCGGCCAGCCTTTAAGTTCGTAATGATGATGAATCGGGGCCATACGGAAAATCCGCTGCCCACGTAACTTAAAGGAACCGACTTGCAAGATGACCGACAGCGTTTCAACCACGAACACCCCGCCCATAATCACTAATAAGAACTCTTGGCGCAGCAATACCGCGATGGTGCCCAGCGCGCCGCCCAATGCCAGGGAGCCGACATCGCCCATAAACACTTGCGCCGGATAAGTGTTAAACCACAAAAAGCCCAGCCCGGCTCCGACAATCGCGGTGCAGACAATCACCAGCTCACCGGCATGGCGCAGATAAGGAATATGCAGATATGCAGCGAAATTCATGTTACCGGTCGCCCAGGCAACCAATGCAAAACCCGCGGCAACAAACACTGTTGGCATAATCGCCAAGCCATCCAACCCATCGGTCAGGTTGACTGCATTGCTGGTGCCGACAATCACGAAATAAGCTAGCAGGATGTACAACAGGCCAAGCTGTGGCATGACATCTTTAAAGAATGGCACCACCAACTCGGTGGCCGACGTATCTTTGCCGATGCTGTACATGGTGAAAGCCGCAGCCAGCGCAATGATTGACTGCCAGAAGTATTTCCATCGGGCAATCAAGCCCTTGGTGTTTTTGCGTACCACTTTGCGGTAATCATCAATAAAACCGACAATCCCATAACCAATAAGAATGAACAGCACACACCAGACATACGGGTTAGACGGATAAGCCCACATCAGCACCGAAATAGTGATGGAGAACAGGATCAACAGCCCGCCCATGGTGGGGGTGCCGCGCTTGCTGAAATGTGACTCTGGCCCGTCATTACGCACCACCTGACCAATTTGCAACTTCTGTAGATAGGCAATCAGGTGCGGCCCCATCCACAATGAGATAAATAATGCCGTCAACAGACTGACAATGGCGCGGAACGTCAAATAGGAAAAGACGTTAAAGCCCGAGTAAAATTTTACTAAGTATTCAGCCAGCCAAACTAACATGATGCTTTCTCCTGTAACGCACGCACGACATTTTCCATGGCGGCGCTACGTGAACCTTTAATTAAAACAGTGATAACCGGATGTTCGAGCAGCAATTCACTGACTCGGGCTGCCAATGTGTCCTTATTCTGAAAATGCTCGCCACACTCACTCGCGTCACTCAGCGCCTGGCTTAATACGCCCACACTCAGCACTTTATCGACACCCGCCTGTTTCGCGGCTTCGCCAACCTGACGGTGGCAATCGACAGCGGTTTCACCCAACTCGCCCATATCACCGACCACCATCACCCGGTAGCCCGGCATTTCAGCCAGCACTTGAGCAGCCGCGGTCATGGAGCCGACATTGGCGTTGTAGCTGTCATCCAATAGCAACTTACCCGCGGCAAGTTCTATGGGGAATAAGCGGCCCGGCACGGCCTGTAGCTGTGTCAGCCCTTCGTGAACGGCGGCTAAGTCCGCGCCAACCGACATGGCTAATGCCGCGGCGGCCAACGCATTGGCAATGTTATGCCGCCCCGGTAGCGGTAACTCGATAGCCACAGTACCGAGGGGAGAATGCAAAGTGAAATAGGTCGTTTTCGGTGTAATACGCACGTCACTGGCAAAAAAATCGATATCTTCTGCGCCATGAGGCGAAAAACGCCAGACCCGTTTGTTATGCAGAGTTTCCTGCCAGTGCGGCCAATCATTGCTGTCAGCATTGATAATTGCAGTGCCATTCGCAGGCAACCCAGCAAAAATCTCCCCTTTAGCTTGCGCCACACCCGCCAGAGAGCCGAAACCTTCCAAATGGGCGGCGGCTAAATTATTCACCAAAGCACTTTCTGGGCGGCTTAAATCGGCGGTGTAAGCAATTTCACCGATATGATTAGCGCCAAGCTCAATGACAGCAAAATCATACTCGGGGGTCAGACGCAGCAAGGTCAACGGCACGCCGATATCATTATTGAAGTTACCGGCGGTATACAGCACCTTACCGCATTGGCGTAAAATGGCCGCAACCATCTCTTTTACCGAGGTTTTACCCGATGACCCCGTTAACGCCACCACGCGGGCAGGAACGTGTTCACGAACCCAGGCAGCAAGCTGCCCCAAAGCCAGGCGAGTATCTTTAACCACTAATTGCGGCGCGCCCACCAGTAAGCGTTTACTTACCAGCAAAGCTCCGGCACCAGCGGTAACAGCATCTTCTGCAAAATCATGTCCATCAAAACGTTCGCCTTTCAGCGCCACAAACAGACACCCCGGCGTGACCTGACGGGTATCAATGGTCACTTCGGTTATCTCGACGTTTTCACCCTGTTTATCACTGACAATAAGTTCAGCGTTAAGCAGCGTGGACAGAAAATGCAGTGAGACCTTAATCATGCCACCACCCCCAACAAGCGCGCGACAGTGACACGGTCGGAGTAGTCCAGACGGCGATTGCCAACTAATTGATAATCTTCATGTCCTTTGCCAGCGATCAGCACTACATCATCGGCTTTAGCTTGCATAATGGCGCTGGTGACCGCTTCAGCACGGCCATGGATGGATTGCGCATGTCCGGCATCCAGCAAACCGCTGAGGATATCCGCGACAATCGCCTGCGGCTCTTCACTGCGCGGGTTATCATCAGTGACGACCACTCTATCCGCAAGCTGCTCCGCAATACCGCCCATAAGTGGGCGCTTACCTTTGTCACGATCGCCACCGCAGCCGAACACACACCACAGTTGGCCTTTACAATGCAAACGGGCTGCCGCCAGTGCTTTTTCCAATGCATCCGGCGTGTGGGCATAATCCACCACCACCGTCGGTTTGCCTGGCGCGTTAAATACTTCCATCCGCCCGCACACCGGTTGCAAATTAGGCGCTGCGGCTAATAATTCTGCTAACGGATAACCCAGTGAGAGCAGCGTTGACAGCGCCACCAGCAGGTTACTGACGTTAAATGCCCCCATCAGACGGCTTTCTAACTGGCCTACGCCCCAGCTTGAATCAAAAGCGATGCTCGCGCCGTTATCGTGATACTGAACCTGAGTGGCAGACAACCATGGGCCATTCCAGCCCGCAGGAACATTGTTTTCCATACTGACGGCGACAGCTTGCGGCAACTGCCCTAACCAGCGGCGACCGACTTCGTCATCAGCATTAATAATTTTGTGTTCGGATTGATGGGTGGAGAACAGCAGCCATTTGGCCGCTTCGTAACTCGCCATATTGCCGTGGTAATCCAGATGATCGCGGCTTAAGTTAGTGAACACTGCGGCAGCAAATGGCAATGCGGCTACGCGGTTTTGAATCAAACCGTGGGAAGAGACCTCCATCGCGGCGAAAGTCGCCCCTTGCTCCACCAGGTTGCGCAATAAATGCTGGATATCAACCGCTGAGCCGGTGGTATTTTCAGTGGGGATAACTTGCCCTAACAGGCCATTGCCAACCGTCCCCATCACCGCACTGGTTTCGCCCAACATCTGAGCCCATTGCGCCAACAATTGGGTGGTCGTGGTTTTGCCGTTGGTTCCGGTCACACCGACCAAACGTAATGCGGCACCCGGCTGATGGTAAAATTGCCCCGCCAGCTTAGATAAGTGCTGATTCAAATCACGCAGATAAATAACAGGAACGCCATGCATCTCGACCATACTGGCATCCGGTGCCACACCGTCGGCTTCCGCGACCACCGCCGCCACACCTTGGGCGATAGCTTGCGGGATATAGCGACGCCCGTCCGTCTGATGGCCGACAACGGCGACAAACAAATCCCCGGCAGCGGCAACTCGGCTGTCTAATGTCATTTCCCGTAGCGCACGCTCCGGGACGTCTAGCCCCCAAGGAGCGAGTAAGTCGCGCAAGTTACGATCTGCCACCTGAACCCTCTTTTGTATTAGTCACTAATTCGCTTTTATCACCAGTGGGTAATGCATCTGGCTCAATGTTCATGGTTCGCAAGACACCGCCCATGATGGCACCGAACACCGGTGCAGAAACCGCACCACCGTAATATTTCCCTGCCTGCGGGTCATTGATGACCACAACCAGAGCAAATCTAGGGTTACTCGCGGGCGCAACGCCAGCGGTGTAAGCGAGATATCGGTCCATATACTTACCATCTGGGCCGACTTTCTTGGCAGTACCGGTTTTAATCGCGATACGGTAGCCTTTAATGGCGGCTTTAGTGCCGCCGCCGCCAGGTAGTGCCACGCTTTCCATCATATGAACCACGGTACGCACCAGCGGTTCAGGGAAGATACGCTCACCCGCCACTGGCGGATCAACTTTGGTAATCGACAGTGGGCGATAAACCCCCATGCTGCCGATGGTTGCATAGACTCGCGCTAGTTGTAACGGCGTTACCATTAGCCCGTAGCCGAAAGAGAAGGTGGCCCTCTCTATGTCAGACCACCGTTGTTTTTTAGGATATAAGCCACTGCTTTCTCCGACCAACCCCAAATTGGTCGCTTTCCCAAACCCAAACTTTGAGTAAGTATCTACCAAAGCTGAGGATGGCATCGCTAACGCCAGTTTAGAAACACCGACGTTACTCGACTTCTGCAAGATCCCGGTCACGGATAGCTCTGCGTAACGGGCCACGTCTTTAATCTGGTGACCGTTAACAAAGTACGGCAAGGTGTTGAGCACGCTATTTTCTTTCACTACGCCGTGCTGCAATGCCGTCATGACTACCATTGGCTTAACTGTCGAGCCGGGTTCAAAAATATCGGTTATTGCCCGGTTACGCATGGCATCTTTCGGCGTACCGGTCAGGTTATTTGGGTTGTAGGATGGGCTGTTCGCCATCGCCAACACTTCGCCGGTGTTGACATCCACCAGCACTGCGGTACCAGACTCTGCTTTGTTGAATGCCACTGCATTATTCAGCTCGCGGTAGACCAGCGCCTGCAAGCGCTCATCAACACTCAACACCAGATTGTGCGCCGCCTGGCTATCCACAGAGGAAATATCCTCAATGACCCGGCCATAGCGGTCTTTACGGACGGTACGCTCGCCAGGCTGCCCGGTGAGCCACCGGTCAAAACTTTTCTCTACGCCTTCAATACCTTGGCTATCAATGTTAGTCACACCGATGATATGCGCCATCACCTGGCCTGCTGGATAGTAACGGCGCGATTCTTGACGCAAATAGATACCGGGTAATTTCAGCTTATGGATGTAGTCGCCAATCGCCGGATTAACCTGACGAGCCAGATAAACAAAGCGCCCTTTCGGGTTAGCATTAATGCGGGTCGCCAGTTGGTCTAGTGGGATTTCCAGCGCATCAGACAACGCTTTCCAGCGCGTATCTAGCGTAATGCCACCGCGCTCGGTTAACTCTTTCGGATCCGCCCAAACCGCGTTAACCGGGACACTAACGGCCAATGGGCGGCCAGAGCGGTCACTTATCATCCCTCGGGCGGTTGGAACTTCCTGTACCCGCAATGAGCGCATGTCGCCCTCGCGCACCAACTTATCGGGGTTAATGACTTGCAGATAAGCGGTACGCAACATCAGGCCGACTAATGCCAGCAAAATACAGCCGCACAACAACGCAAAACGCCAGCTTATAAAGCTGGCTTGTTCTTCCTGGCGCTTTAACTTCCCGGGGCGCGCTGCTTTCATGCGTTACCTTGGCTACTCAGAGTCATGGTGGCGACAAATTCCTTTATTTATTGGAAAAAACCATTACTGAACCACAATGTTTTCTTGTGATGGATCAACGTGTTGCATTTTAAGCTTGTCAATCGCAATACTTTCAACTCGGCTGTGATCACCCAATGCATTCTCTTCCAGAATCAGGTTACGCCACTCAATATCCAGCGCATCCCGCTCCAGCACCAGTTGCTCGCGCTCAGCAGTGAGCAAGCGCGTACGGTGGGCGGTGGTCACAACCAAAACAGCAGACACTAACACCGCGATCAGTAAAATTAATGGAATCTTCGCATTGCGGATTAAATCACCGCCGATGACCCCAACTAAACCGTGGCGTTCGTTGCCTATCACTCTTTAATCCTCTCGGCAAAACGTAATACCGAGCTGCGCGCCCGTGGGTTTTCAGCCACTTCGGCATCCGGAGGCATCATTTTGCCAGCGGATTTCAAGGTGCGCCCACCCATGCTGCGCAACTGTGCTTCCGTCAATGGCAGTCCCGCCGGCACTTGTGGCCCACGGCTGTGATGACGGATAAAGTTTTTCACAATACGGTCTTCCAGAGAATGGAAGCTAATGACGGACAAGCGGCCTTCAGGTGCTAGCACTTCAAGCGCCCCATCCAATGCGCGCTCTATCTCTTCCAATTCACTGTTGATATAGATACGGATAGCTTGGAAGCTGCGGGTTGCTGGATGCTTATGCTTTTCGCGGAATGGGCTGGCATTAGCGATCAAATCAGCCAGCTCTTTGGTGCGAGTCATTGGCTGCGTGAGGTTACGCTCAACAATGGCCTTGGCTAAGCGCTTGGCAAAACGCTCTTCACCAAAGGTTTTCAACACCCAAGCAATATCGTCAGCACCGGCTTTCATCAACCAGTCAGCCGCTGATAACCCACGAGTTGGGTCCATCCGCATGTCTAACGGCCCGTCACGCATGAAAGAGAAACCGCGCTCTGGATCATCTAATTGGGGGGAAGAAACGCCCAAGTCCAGCAATACACCGTCGATACGGCCGACTAAATCCAATTCCCGCACATAATGGGCCAAATCAGAAAACGGGCCGTGCACGATAGAAAAACGGGGGTCGGTAATCGATTTTGCCGCTTCAATAGCTTGTGGGTCACGATCAATTGCTATCAGACGCCCTTCTGGCCCAAGTTGGGACAAAATCAGGCGCGAGTGGCCACCACGGCCAAAAGTTCCGTCAATATAGATGCCGTTATCACGGATGTTCAGGCCATTCACCGCCTCATCCAGTAATACGCTTGTATGCTTGTAGTTGTTATCTACAGTTTTGTTGTTATCTACCATGCTTATAGCGATAAGTCCTGTAGCCGCTCAGAAAGAGGTTCCTGAGTCGACTGTTCTGCGTCGATGTCATCCTTGACTTGTTGATACCAGGTCTGTTCATCCCACAGTTCAAACTTATTGAACTGCCCAACCAGCATCACTTCTTTATTCAGCCCGGCGTGCTGACGCAATGTTCCTGCAATCAGTAACCGCCCAGCTCCGTCCATCTGACATTCACTGGCATGCCCTAACAGCAAACGCTGAACTCGACGTTCAGCTGGGTTCATGCTCGACAGACGAGATAATTTTTGTTCAATGACTTCCCATGCGGGGAGTGTATAAAGCAACAGACATGGTTGGTGAAGGTCTATGGTACAGACCATCTGGCCCTGCGATTCCTCATTCAGCAAATCCCGGTAACGGGTAGGTACGGCAAGCCGCCCTTTGCTGTCGAGGTTAACCATCGTTGCCCCACGAAACATGACTGAGTTACCCCCTCATGACCTAATTCGCCACTTTATCCCACAAATCCCCACATTAAAGAGTTTACGGATGGTATGAAAACCTTGTCAAGCCAGAGAGGATGGGCTTTGACAATATTTATGGGTCATTTTTGAGATATATCTCGTATAAGGGGCTATTTTCGGGGTTGAAATAGAAATTAACGTCATGATAAACGGGCTATTTTTCCAACAGTAATTCTAGCAACTTAAATAAATAATAAATTGTCAATTAATTGACGCATTATTTCCTTCTGCAAGGAATGTCTCATTTTTAGTATAAAAATTGTGCGGTTTGATATTATACAGTTTGAGCACAAAACCCGCGGCCACTGGTGTTTCCTGAGAAAAAGCAGGGAAGTTAGCAGCAAAACCGACGGCAATACAATAATATCCTTGATAACAACAAGTGTTAACTGGCAGACATTTTACTTCAATTAACCGATGGGGATTAATCTATTTTGAAATAAATTATTAGTGCCTATTTTTAGGTATTGATGAAATATGAATATCTTCAGACAGATAAATCTTAAATTAGGAAAAGACTGTAAATAAATTTTCTTTCTTCCGATTACTTTAAATTTGCCTCTTGCTGCATAGCGTTTCCCTCCCAGTCAATGAAATAGCTAACCTTATGTTTTTCAACAAAAAACGAGTATCCCGCCATTTAAAAGACCACTAAAAGCCCAATTTTCCACAGTACAAAGTATAAAAACCAGCCAAATGTTAAAAATAAAAATTTTAAGCTGGTTATATTACCAGTAATAGCACTGTAAACTACACAAAAAGCAATATAGCAACATAATCACCTGCATTTTACATGATGAGCAATATATAAAATCTGCTATTAATTTCAATGTTTGCCATTCTGGCAGATTTTTCCCCCAATTAGGGAGTTAATGACAATGTTTTCTACTGAGTCCCGTCTGCGTAGTGCAGCAGCCGATACTTTTGCACTCGTGGTGTATTGTTTTGTCATCGGCATGATAATTGAAATCGTGATCTCGGGAATGACTTTCCAGCAGTCACTCTCTTCGCGGCTGGTTTCGATTCCAGTCAACATCCTTATTGCCTGGCCCTACGGCGTGTATCGGGATGCTTTCATCCGTTTTGCGCGTAGTCATGCGGGAGAGCATTTTTGGGCGAAAAGTCTGGCCGACTTACTGGCCTATGTCAGCTTCCAATCACCGGTTTATGCCATAATTTTATGGTCGGTCGGAGCTGATTTAGAGCAAATCACCACAGCGGTTGCGAGTAACGCCTTGGTTTCAATGGCAATGGGCGTGGCTTATGGTTACTTTTTGGAGTATTGCCGCAGGTTATTCCGTGTCGCGGGCTATGTCTGATAACCCCGTCATCTTTCAAGCTACAGGTGTGTTGGTCGCGCTTGCGCCCAGAATCACTCGACTTCAGTAAGCTCATCGGAATTTTCTTGCTTACCGCTTTTCTGCATCTTGAAATCTATTGGGTATAAAGTGGGATGAATAACACAAGCAAACAATAATCAGGGCCTAGGATGGCCCTGATTGGCTAAAATGTAGACTATTTGCGGCTTAAACTGCCGCGGCGGAACAGATTGCGGCGAATGCGGGTTAAGCCCGGTTTTGGTTTATGAGGTTCATCTAAGCTAGCTAATACTAACTCCAGCACGCGCTCAGCAACATCACGGTGGCGCTGTGCCACCGCCAATACTGGGCACTCGAGGAAATCCAATAGCTCATTATCACCAAAAGTAGCAATCGCCAGATTAGCAGGCAGACGGCCACTTTGTTTTAACGTGACATCCATAACGCCCTGTAACAGCTGGAATGAGGTGGTAAACAATGCCTGTGGCATTGGATGGGTCTTCAACCATTCAGCGAACAGCACACCCGCGGCGTCGCGCTCGTAGCTATTGGCATACAAGAAATCGACCTTCCGCGGATCATCTTTCCACGCCTCACGGAACCCCATCTCCCGCAGGAAGCTGACTGACAGTTCTGGCAGTGCGCCCAGATACAAGACGGACTCCGCCGGGAAAGAACGCAGCTCTTGCGCCAACATCTGTGCATCTTCTTGATCCGCACCGACGACACTGATGAAATGCTCCCGATCAAGTGCGCGATCCAGCGCAATTATCGGTAATGGATCATTTGCCCAGCGCTGATAAAACGGGTGCTCCGGCGGCAAGGCGGTCGAAACAATGATGGCGTCAACCTGGCGCTGTAACAAGTGCTCAATACAGCGCATTTCATTATCTGGTTGATCTTCAGAACAGGCGATCAGTAGTTGATAACCCCGCTGGCGAGCCTGTCGCTCCAAATAATTGGCGATACGGGTGTAGCTGGTATTCTCCAGATCCGGGATAACCAAGCCGATCGAACGGGTTCTGCCCGCGCGCAACCCTGCCGCGACAGCATTTGGGTGATAGTTATGTTCCCTGACAACCGCCATAACTTTGTCTACTGTTTTATCGCTGACCCGATACTGTTTCGCTTTGCCATTAATGACATAACTGGCCGTAGTGCGCGAAACACCCGCAAGGCGCGCGATTTCATCCAGTTTCACATTGACCCCTTATTACCCTGTAAAGTGATGTTGTAGGTTAGACTAAGATATCTGTACGCTAAATAATTCGAGTAGCAGGAAGGCGGCAAGCGAGAAAATCCCGATGAGCTTACACGAGTAAGTGATTCGGGTGATTGAGTGCAGCCAACGCACATGCAACTTGAAGTATGACGGGTATATAGACATAGTTTAACCATGGATATGATCTAACCGCAGAACTCACTATTGAGCAACCGCTTTCACTGCTATATAACGCTATCCAGGTTAAAAAATAAGAAAAAAAAAGCTCAACATACCTGCTGAGCCTAACAATTGGAGATTAGTCAGTATTAATCACCATGATTAACGCATTATCTTGTCGCCACGGGAGACACCGACAATACCGGAGCGAGCAACCTCAACAATTTCGGCCACTTCCCGCACGGCATTCAAAAATGCATCCAGTTTGTCGCTGGTACCGGCAAGCTGCACGGTATAAAGCGTGGCGGTAACATCCACAATCTGCCCACGGAAGATTTCAGCGCAGCGCTTTACTTCTTCACGCCCGTAGCCGTTGGCCTGCAATTTCACCAGCATGATTTCGCGCTCAACATGTGACCCCGAAACCAGCTCGCTAACCCGCAAGACATCCACCAGCTTATGTAGCTGTTTTTCAATTTGTTCCAGAACTTTAGCATCACCCACAGTTTGGATGGTCATTCTGGACAGTGTCGGGTCATCGGTCGGCGCAACCGTCAAACTTTCAATGTTATAACCGCGCTGAGAAAACAGGCCGACCACTCTTGATAGGGCACCTGATTCGTTTTCCAGCAGAACTGATAAAATCCGGCGGCGCATAATTATGTCCTCTCCGTTTTACTAAGCCACATTTCGTCCATGCCACCACCGCGAATCTGCATTGGGTAAACATGCTCTGTTTCATCGACAGTCACATCCACAAATACCAGACGTTCAGTCTTGGATAATTGTGTCAAAGCATCGGCCAGTTTGCTTTCCAACTCATCCGGTGTCCGAATGGAAACACCAATATGACCATAAGCTTCCGCCAATTTGACGAAATCAGGCAGAGAATCCATGTAAGACTGTGAATGTCGGCCAGAATAAATCATATCCTGCCATTGTTTCACCATGCCGAGATAGCGGTTATTCAGGTTCAAAACCAACACTGGCAAGTTGTATTGCAGCGCAGTAGATAATTCCTGAATATTCATTTGGATACTGCCATCACCGGTAACACACACCACGGTTTCATTAGGTAAAGCCAGTTTCACCCCAAGGGCTGCGGGCAGACCAAAGCCCATGGTGCCCAAACCGCCGGAGTTGATCCAATGGCGTGGTTTATCAAAAGGATAGTAAAGTGCAGCGAACATTTGATGTTGGCCGACATCTGACGTGACATAAGCGTCACCCTTGGTCAGGCGATGCAGTGCTTCAATCACCGCCTGCGGTTTAATTTTGCCACTCTTTTTATCGTAGCCAAGACAATCACGGGCACGCCATTGTTCAATGGATTGCCACCAATCACGCAAACTATCGAAATCTTGTGCGCAATCAATCTGCGGCAATAAGTCCAGCATTTGCGTCAAAACTTGTTTGGCATCGCCGACAATCGGGATATCAGCTTCCACAGTTTTTGATATAGATGTTGGGTCGATATCAATGTGTACCACAGTCGCATTCGGGCAATATTTCGCCAGATTATTGGTGGTGCGGTCATCAAAGCGCACGCCCACAGCAAAAATCAGATCAGTATTGTGCATGGCCATATTGGCCTCAAACGTCCCATGCATCCCCAACATGCCGACACTTTGGCGATGAGTCCCAGGGAAGCTCCCCAGCCCCATCAGAGAACTGGTGACCGGTAAATTCAGCTTCTCAGCGAATGTCAGTAGCTCTTGGTGGCAAGCCGAGTTAATCGCCCCGCCCCCGACATACATAATCGGCCTTTTAGCCGCCAGAATAGTTTGCAGCGCGCGTTTAATCTGCCCGCGATGACCTTGCACCGTCGGATTATAAGAGCGCAAGCTGACCTGCTCTGGATAGGCATAAGGCATTTTGACTGCTGGGCCAACAATATCCTTTGGCAGATCAATGACTACCGGCCCAGGGCGGCCTGTCGACGCCAGATAAAATGCTTTTTTCAATACAGTTGGAATATCTTCGGTGCGCTTGACCAGGAAGCTGTGTTTGACCACCGGGCGGGAGATCCCAACCATGTCACACTCCTGGAAAGCATCATAGCCAATCAGTGAGCTAGGTACCTGACCAGAAAGCACCACCATCGGCACTGAATCCATATACGCCGTCGCAATACCGGTAATCGCATTGGTTGCACCGGGGCCGGACGTCACCAGCACCACACCAACCTCGCCCGTAGCTCGTGCATAACCATCGGCCATGTGAACTGCACCTTGTTCGTGGCGCACCAGCACGTGATCGATGCCTCCGACCGTGTGCAGGGCATCGTAGATATCAAGTACGGCCCCGCCGGGATAACCGAATACATGCTTAACGCCCTGATCGATTAACGATCGGACAACCATCTCGGCTCCTGACAACATCTCCATGGGTTTTGCCTCCAGGCTTAGTTTGCTCATTGGATAACGGGAAATCATTTCCACGAAACCCGGTAGGAGAGGCACAACGCCCCGTATTCCTATTCTTTGCTTGTTATTCTTTGCTTATAAGTATTGGGATATTTATTAACGTAACTAACTCATTAACATAACGTCAGAATTTCTGGCAGGCAAACAACAATTCTCTCAACTAAAGTCAATTCTGTCGGCCACACCCTGTATTTGACTTCATTCTGAAAATAAAACACTGCATGATGATAGGAATTCTTGTTTTTAACGTCGCATTAACACCAAATTATAGAACTAAATCAGGCTGATAATTTTTATCCATGGCTACAGCAAAATAATCGCTGTTACGCATGTAGGGAGGGGAAGAGAAACGGCTGGTTAGAAAAACAGCAAAACTGGCCGGTATCGTCAGACAAATACCGGCCAATGTAGTGAAAACGTGGATGGGTTAATCGCGGTACATGGAGTCAATTTCATTCTGATAGTTCTGGAGAATGATTTTACGCCGTAATTTCATAGTAGGTGTCAATTCACCTGTTTCCATCGTGAAAGCCTGCGGCAACAGAGTAAAGCGCTTAACTTGCTCGAACTTTGCCAGCTCTTTTTGCATATCTTTCAGCCGTTGCTCGAACAAACTGACAATATGACTATGACGTAACAGTTCGAGCCGGTCGTGATATTTCAGGTTTATCGAATGCGCATATTCTTCCAGCGATTCGAAGCACGGGACAATCAGCGCCGAAACAAATTTGCGGGTATCGGCAATAATCGCAACTTGCTCGATAAAGCGATCCTGATTGAGAGTGCCCTCAATCATCTGCGGCGCAATGTATTTTCCGCCCGATGTTTTCATCAAATCTTTCAGCCGCTCGGTGATGAATAAATTCCCCTGAGCATCTAGCGCACCGGCATCACCGGTTTTGAGCCAACCATCCTCAGTGAGAGATTCTGCGGTCTCTTGAGGTTTATTGAAATAGCCGCGCATGACAACCGGGCCGCGCACTTGAATTTCATTTTCAGCGCCCAAACGCACTTCGATCCCCGGTAATGGCTTACCGATAGAACCAAACCGGAAGTCTTTATCCTCCCAACAAGAAACCGTGGCGCAGGTTTCTGTCATACCATAGCCGTACTTGATATTGACGCCAATGGCCTGGAAAAACAGAATAATATTGTCATCCAGCCGTGCACCGGCGGCCGGTAAGAAACGCACTTTCCCCCCCAGCAGGTCGCGCAATTTACTCAATACCAGACGATCCGCCAGCTTAAACATCTGCTCTGAGAGCCACGAGGAGGTTTGCCCACTTTGCAAAGCTTGGAATTTGCGCTCGCCGCACCGAACCGCCCAGTTAAATAACATCCGGCGATGCCATTTTGCCGAGGCAACTTTATCATTTATAGCGCTGAACACTTTTTCGTAGAAGCGCGGAACCGCACACATAACCGTCGGTTTTACTGCCTGCATCGCGGCTCGCACCCAATTGGTGTCACTGATATACACATTTTGCGCGCCGGTATGCATGACATAGAAACTCCAGGCCCGCTCAAACACATGAGACAGCGGCAGGAAACTAAGAGAGGTATCTTCAGGTGTCAGGGTCAAGCGCTGGTCATGCAAATAGAGCTGAGCGGCCATATTCCGGTACTCCAGCATCACCCCTTTCGGCTCGCCGGTCGTGCCCGAAGTATAAATCAATGTGAATAAATCACTTAAATCGCAACCATCTATACGTGCGGTTAATAAATGTTGCAGAACCGCATCTGGCTGCTGTTCAAAATCAGCTAAATGTTGGGCATATTCACAGCCACGTAAATCTACATGGGGGTCTAATACCACAATTTGGCTCAATTGTGGGCATAGCGGCTTGAGTGTAATTGCGACATCAAACTGCGCTTGTCCACCGACAAATAAAATGCGCACATCAGCATCATTCATTACATAAACAGCTTGAGCGGTTGTATTGGTGGCGTACAACGGCACGCTCACACCGCGAATTTGTAAAATAGCTAAATCGGCTAATGACCAAGCCATGCTGTTATTAGCAAAAATCCCAACACGCTCTTGGATTGCAACACCCAAAGACAACAAAGCCGCTGAAATTCGCGTCACATGAGTATCAATCTGCCGCCAGGTCAGTTGATTTTCGCCTTCTGGCGACCATTCACGGAACGCGACCTTGTCAGCTCTCTGGCTTATTTGTTGGCGCAACCGGCGCACAAGGTGATATTTATCTAATAGTTGAGTCATAACATCGCAGCTCGCTGAGAAATCATTTGTTAAAGTGTACTACCGCTTTTGCTTATGGGCTTTCAGCTTACAGTCGTTCACTTTTTTCGCGCAGTCTACCCACTCTATCGCTTATGGCAAACAAAATTCAGCGCAGAAGTGTGAGCTGAAATAGATTTTGACGAAAAATACAGCATTCAGGACGACGGAAAGGGAATCAAGATGGGTAAAAATATTTTGCTGGATGGGATACAAAAAGATTCATTTTAAATTAGGCTGTGGCCCTTGCCTGCCACTGAGAATAAAACCATTTCAGTAGCAGGACTTAACGATAATAATTAAGAAGGAATACTAAGCTGGCCGAGTAATTCTTTCATCCATTGATGTCCCTTATCTCTATCCGTTGATTCATGCCAAGTGAGATAACATGAGCGACATGTTTCCTCCCACGGTAACGGGATAAGTTTCAGATTAAGGGCCTCGCTGTATGTTTGAACTAACCAACGAGGCGCAATTGCAACAAGGCTAGTTTGAGAGACAATATTCAGCACACTGTTCATATCCGTGCTTTCATAAGCGATAGTTTGGCTACTGATGGTCGAATCATAATAAAGCTCACTGAAAGAACCTACTTTATCTAAGGACACCACCGCATGTAATTCAGAAAGAAGTTGTTCTTGAGTGATTGAATTATCAATACGCGGGTGATCTTTAGACACTGCCAAAACGGATTCATCCAAGGATAATGATATATCATGAAAATCGGAGCGTTCGAACTTGGTATAACCGATAACAAATTCGGTTTCTTGATAACGTAACTGATGTTCAATATTCTCATTAAGATAAGATCTAATAATGAGCTGAACACTGGGTGCTAATTGATTAACCTGCTGTATGATTTGTGCGGTTAGCCTAATATCCAGAGGGCTACAAATAGATAAATTAAATACTCGCCCACTACTTTTGGCTTCAAACCCCGCACCTGGCAACTCATTTTGCACTAATTGTAATGCCTGTCGTACCGGCCCAAAAAGCTGGCGCGCTCTGGCGGTTGGCTGGATACCTCGGCCATAGCGAACAAACAGCTCGTCATTAAACATCACTTTGAGACGAGCAACGGCGTTGCTCACTGCAGGCTGGGACATCCCCAGTGACTGTGCAGCACGTGTCACATTATGCATTTGCATCACAGCATCGAAAACAGTTAATAGATTGAGGTCGACACTGCGTAAATGGACGTCGCTCCCTTCCTTTTTAGTGACTTGACTGTCGATTCCTAAGTTGTGTTCAAACATGCTTAACTCCACTAAGCTTTATGCAGATGGTATGATTAATAAATAATCTCATAGATATTCATTATTGTTTCAAAATATCTTTGAACACTTATCATTAATAATACCAATATTCTCTTTAATACCTTAAGAGGTAAAATCGAGTCTCATCCTTGTATAAGTGTGAAAATATAAATCACACCTAATGCATTTGGTGATCAGTAAAACCCATAGACAAATATATAAACAAGAAGAATATGCAAAATATTTTGCATGGTAAATAAAATCAATCTAAATTGTCAATATTAAGGCCATACCTCATCAATATTAATAATAGAACTTTTGACATGTTCACATCACAAAATGAGAGGATTAACAACTATGACATTAATGAATAATAAATTCTTCACTTATAACTTATTAACTCTTAATTATATTAAGAAAAACACAAAAAACATAAAATACCTCACTAAATCTAATTATAATTAATATAAATAGTCATGAAGTATAAAAAACAAGAGCAAAGATATACATTAAGATAAAATAACTGCTGTGTAAATTCACTATCTGTATAAAAAATAAGACTGCTTGTGGTTAATTATTAACCTGTTAATTTAATTATCCCTGAACAGAGTTGAAAAACAACTCATCAGAGCCACAGAGAGAAAGTAAACAGGCTATCAATTCATCACATAGACAAAAAGCACAATCCCCCGCATTTTGAGTATTATGCCAAATAATGCAAAATCCACAGTTTAGATAGTTAGATTAAAAATCTTTAAAAATTAATTTTTAAGTTTTTTGTGCCGTCATACTGAATTCAGTATCCTCGTAACCAGTTGAACACGCCATTTTAAACAAATGTTGACACAACCATAGAATTCACGTATCAATTTAGGCAACGCAATATTTTAACTAATGAGAAACTGAAAAATTATGTTCTACTCAACCCGTCTACTAGGCCTACTACTCAACGCATCTCACTTGCGCGGTATGTTGGTGGACGGAAATCAGAACTGATTCAGCCATCAAGATTAACAAGCCCGCGCAAATGCGCGGGCTTTTTTTTACCCGCTAAGCGCAAATGTAAACACGACAAGGAACAACCCATGAGCCAACAAGTCATTATTTTCGATACAACCTTGCGCGACGGTGAACAAGCATTACAAGCCAGCTTGAGTGTTAAAGAAAAGCTGCAAATTGCGTTAGCATTGGAAAGAATGGGTGTCGATGTCATGGAAGTCGGTTTCCCGGTTTCCTCTCCTGGCGATTTTGAGTCAGTCCGCACCATTGCTCAGCAAGTAAAAAACAGCCGGGTTTGCGCCTTGGCACGCTGTGTAGACAAAGATATAGATGTTGCTGCTGAAGCTTTGCGTATTGCTGAAGCATTCCGAATTCATGTGTTTTTGGCGACCTCCACTTTACATATTGAATCCAAATTAAAGCGCTCGTTTGACGATGTGTTGGCGATGGCCGTTCACTCAGTAAAACGCGCCCGCAACTATACCAATGATGTGGAATTCTCTTGCGAAGATGCGGGGCGCACCCCCATTGATAACTTGTGCCGCATTGTAGAGGCCGCGATCAATGCCGGTGCCACAACCATCAATATCCCTGACACTGTCGGCTACACCACGCCTTATCAGTTCGGTGGAATCATCACTGACTTGTATAATCGGGTGCCAAATATTGATAAAGCCATTATCTCTGTCCATTGCCATGACGACTTGGGCATGTCAGTAGCCAACTCCATTACCGCGGTGCAAGCCGGGGCGCGTCAGGTCGAAGGGACTATAAATGGTTTGGGCGAGCGCGCAGGTAACTGTTCACTGGAAGAAGTGATCATGGCGATTAAAGTGCGGGAAAACATGTTAGGCGTGCATACCAATATTAATCATCAAGAAATTTACCGCACCAGCCAATTGGTCAGTAAGTTATGCAACATGCCAATACCTGCCAATAAAGCCATTGTCGGCAGCAATGCTTTTGCCCACTCATCCGGTATTCATCAGGATGGCGTGCTGAAAAATCGCGAAAACTACGAAATCATGACCCCGCAGTCCATCGGCTTGAAAGAAGTGCAGTTGAATCTGACTTCCCGCTCGGGTCGTGCCGCCGTAAAACACCGTATGGAAGAGATGGGTTATCAGGATAAAGACTATAATTTGGACTCCTTATATGACGCTTTTTTGAAATTAGCGGATAAGAAAGGCCAGGTTTTTGATTACGATTTGGAAGCATTGGCTTTCATTAATAAGCAGCAGGAAGAGCCAGAACATTACCGTTTGGACTATTTCAGTGTGCAGTCTGGCTCCAGCGTGATGGCGACAGCATCAGTAAAATTGGTCTGTGGTGAAGAAGTTAAATCAGAAGCGGCCACCGGTAATGGCCCGGTCGATGCAGTGTACCAGGCCATCAACCGCATTACCGACTACCCGATTGAACTGGTGAAATATCAACTGTCTGCCAATGGTCAGGGTAAAGACGCATTGGGTCAGGTTGATATCGTGGTTGACCACAAAGGCCGCCGTTTCCATGGTGTGGGCCTGGCAACAGATATTGTCGAGTCATCCGCAAAAGCATTGGTTCACGTATTAAATAACATCTGGCGCGCTCATCAGGTCGAAATCGAGAAGCAGCGCTTGCAACAAAATAATCAGGAAATGGTGTGAACATGACTCAGACTTATCATATTGCCGTTTTACCCGGAGACGGTATTGGCCCTGAAGTAATGACTCAGGCGGAAAAAGTATTGGATGCGGTGCGCCAGCGCTTCAGCATCAAAATCACCACCAGCAAATATGATGTGGGCGGTGCTGCCATTGACCGTCATGGCAGCCCATTGCCACCGGCTACCGTGAGCGGGTGCGAGCAAGCTGACGCCATTTTATTTGGCTCCGTGGGCGGCCCCAAATGGGAACATTTGCCACCAGCGGAACAACCTGAGCGCGGTGCATTGTTACCCTTGCGCAAACATTTTAAATTATTCAGCAACTTACGCCCTGCGCGTTTGTATCAAGGTTTAGAAGATTTCTGCCCATTGCGCAGTGATATTGCTGCTCGAGGTTTCGATATTCTGTGCGTGCGTGAATTAACCGGCGGTATCTATTTCGGTCAACCCAAAGGTCGTGAAGGCCAAGGTATGCACGAACGTGCATTTGATACTGAAGTTTATCACCGCTTTGAAATTGAACGCATCGCCCACATTGCTTTTGAATCTGCACGTAAACGCCGTGGCAAAGTGACCTCTATTGATAAAGCCAATGTGTTGCAAAGTTCAATTCTGTGGCGCGAAGTGGTCACCGCCATTGCCTCCGATTATCCAGATGTTGCGTTATCCCATATGTATATTGATAACGCCACCATGCAGTTAATTAAAGATCCATCCCAGTTTGACGTGTTGCTGTGCTCCAACTTATTTGGCGATATTTTGTCCGATGAATGCGCGATTATAACCGGCTCGATGGGCATGCTGCCGTCCGCCAGTTTGAATGAGCAAGGTTTTGGTTTGTATGAACCCGCTGGCGGCTCCGCACCGGATATCGCGGGCCAAAATATTGCCAACCCTATTGCGCAAATTCTGTCTTTGGCCCTGTTGTTGCGCTTTAGTTTGGGTAAAGACGACGCGGCTGACGCGATTGAAAACGCCATCAATCAAGCATTGGAACAAGGCTATCGCACCACTGATTTAGCCGGTGATGGCAAAGCAATCGGCACCAATGAAATGGGCGATATCATCGCTAAATTTGTGGCGGAGGGGGTTTAACATGGGCAAGACGTTATATCAAAACAAGACGTTATATCAAAAGTTGTATGATGCGCATATCGTGCACGAAGCGCCAAATGAAACCCCGCTGTTGTATATCGACCGCCACTTAGTGCATGAAGTGACCTCGCCGCAGGCCTTTGACGGCTTGCGCGCCATGGGCCGCCCGGTACGTCAGCCGGGTAAGACCTTTGCCACCATGGATCACAACGTTTCGACGCAAACCAAAGATATCAATGCCAGCGGCGAAATGGCGCGCATTCAGATGCAAGAGTTGATCAAAAACTGTGCTGAATTTGGCGTTTCTTTATATGATTTGAATCACCCATTCCAGGGCATCGTGCATGTGATTGGCCCAGAGCAAGGAATGACTCTGCCGGGGATGACGATTGTGTGCGGAGACTCCCACACCGCGACTCACGGCGCATTTGGCTCATTGGCATTTGGTATCGGCACCTCAGAAGTTGAGCACGTGTTGGCCACCCAAACCCTGAAACAGGGCCGCGCCAAGACCATGAAAATTGAAGTTAATGGGGATGTTGGCCCCGGTATTACCGCTAAAGATATCGTGCTGGCAATTATCGGCAAAACCGGCAGCGCCGGGGGTACTGGCCATGTGGTGGAATTCTGCGGCAGTGCGATTGAAGCGCTGAGCATGGAAGGCCGGATGACTTTGTGCAATATGGCGATTGAAATGGGCGCTAAAGCCGGTTTAGTTGCACCGGACGACACCACTTTTAACTATCTGAAAGGCCGACAATTTGCACCAACTGGCGAGCAATGGGAGCAAGGTGTGGCTTACTGGCGCAGCTTGAAATCTGATGCTGACGCCAAATTCGATACTGTCGTCACCTTAGATGCTGCCGAGATAGCGCCACAAGTGACTTGGGGCACCAATCCGGGCCAAGTCATCGCGGTGAATGAAATCATCCCGGCACCGGAATCCTTTAGTGATCCGGTTGAGCGCGCCTCGGCAGAAAAAGCCTTGGCTTATATGGACTTGCGCCCTGGTATCAAGTTGACCGAAGTGGCGATTGATAAAGTCTTTATCGGCTCTTGCACCAACTCGCGCATTGAAGATTTACGTGCCGCTGCCGCCGTGGCGCAAGGGCGCAAAGTGGCGACCGGCGTACAGGCGATTGTGGTGCCCGGCTCCGGCCCGGTGAAAGCGCAGGCCGAAGCAGAAGGTTTGGATAAAATCTTTATCGAAGCCGGTTTTGAGTGGCGTTTACCCGGCTGCTCTATGTGTTTGGCGATGAATAATGACCGCCTGGAGCCAGGCGAGCGCTGTGCTTCCACCAGCAACCGGAATTTTGAAGGGCGTCAGGGCCGTGGAGGCCGCACCCATTTGGTTAGCCCGGCAATGGCTGCCGCAGCGGCAGTCAGTGGTCACTTTGCTGATGTCCGCGACTTATCCGCCGCCACCCACTAATCGGAGACACCACCATGACAAAATTTACTCAACACTCTGGTTTGGCTCAACAAACGGGTTTGGTTCAACATAAGGGTTTGGTCGTTCCATTGGATGCGGCAAACGTCGACACTGACGCGATTATCCCGAAACAGTTTTTGCAAAAAGTGACGCGCACCGGTTTTGGTCAACATCTGTTTAACGACTGGCGTTTTCTCGATGATGCTGGCAAAGTGCCCAACCCTGAATTTGTGCTGAACCAACCGCGCTATCAGGGCGCGACCATTTTGTTAGCCCGCGAAAACTTCGGCTGCGGCTCATCACGCGAACATGCGCCTTGGGCACTGACAGATTTCGGTTTCAAAGTGGTTATCGCCCCAAGTTTTGCTGATATTTTTTACGGCAATTCATTTAATAACCAGTTATTGCCGGTCACATTAAATGAAGCGGATATTGATACTTTATTTCAATTGGTTAAAGAAAATGAAGGCATCGAATTTATTGTCGATTTAGAGCACCAGACGGTAAATGCCGGTGGAAAAAGTTATTCTTTCGAAATTGATAGTTTCCGCCGTCATTGTATGATTAACGGTTTAGACAGCATTGGCCTGACACTACAGCATGAAAGTAATATTTCAGCCTACGAAAAACAACAGCCAGAATTCCTACGTTAATTATTTTTAATTCATTTTGTGAGTATATTGTTGGTGTCAGGTTCCCTGACCCAACAATTCAAACCCCATCTAAACTCTAATCAAAAAAAAAAAAATCAAAAACCCTAATAAAAAACCCATTACCATTTTATCCCTCACCCGAGAAATAATAAAAATATGATGATAATCAACAGAATACAAATCAGCACCTTAATCTATACAATTGCATAAACATTAATAATTATAATATATTCTGCATTGATTGTAATTTGTGCTGACGGTCACTTTTTATTTCCTCAACAACGCTATGCTGTAATTGACTATTTCCTCCCTAGAGGTCGCCTTATGACACGCATTATATTGCGTTACGAAGCACGTATCTCCGGCGATAGCCGAGCTTGGTTTAATATAGATTACCGCCTCGCCAACGATTTCCCGCGTTAATTCCCCCATTGCTTATTCAGCTTCGGCTGAAAATCTCATTTCTTTATTTTTTTGCCGTCATAGGTGATGCGAATAATGACTTTCGCTCGTCACTAAATGACAGCATTTTTAATATATAGCCAAAGTCATTGGAGTTGCAGGTCGGCAGCTAACGCCCCTGCGGTTTCAAGTACGACGGGTATTTGGAGTTATAAGCCATGAAACGCATTCCTGAACCTTTCCGTATTAAAATGGTAGAAAATATTCGGATGACTAACCGGGAGGATCGTGAGAAAGCACTGATTGAGGCGGGCTACAACCCATTCTTACTCCCCAGTGAAGATATTTATATTGATTTACTGACTGACTCTGGCACTGGGGCGATGAGTGACCGCCAGTGGGCTGGCTTAATGATGGGCGATGAATCCTATGCTGGCTCGCGTAACTATTATCACTTGTGTGACCAGGTTAAAAAACTGATTGGCTACCCATTTACTATCCCAACACATCAGGGCCGCGGCGCGGAACAAATTCTATTCCCTTGCCTCATTGCCAAAAAACAAAAAGCAGGGGGAGCCAAGAATCCCGTTTTTATTTCCAACTTCCACTTTGATACCACCGCCGCCCATGTTGAGATCAATGGGGCGAAAGCTATCAACGTGGTCACCCCGAAAGCCTTTGATACTGTGACTTATTATGACTGGAAAGGGGATTTCGATTTAGACCAACTGAAAGCCACTATTGCCGAGCATGGTGCTGACAATGTGGTGTCAATTATTACCACCGTCACTTGCAACAGCTCCGGCGGGCAGCCAGTTTCAATGAGTAATATGCGCGAAGTATATCGAATTGCTCAACAGCATAATATTCCAGTGGTGATTGACTCCGCCCGCTTCTGTGAAAACGCCTGGTTTATCAAGCAGCGCGAGCCGGGTTATGGCGATAAGTCGATCAAAGAGATCATTCTGGAAATGTATCAGTATGGCGATATGCTCACCATGTCAGCCAAAAAAGACTCGCTGGTAAACATTGGCGGTTTATGCTGTTTCCGTGCCGATGAAGACCTGTTCAACGACGTTCGCATCCGTTGTGTGCCAATGGAAGGTTTTGTGACTTATGGTGGTTTGGCTGGCCGCGACATGGAAGCGCTGGCGATTGGGCTGGAAGAGGGAATGAATGAAGACTTCCTGACTTACCGTATTGGTCAGGTCGAATATTTGGGCGAGCGCCTGCGGGCTGGCGGCATCCCCATTCAATATCCGACTGGCGGTCATGCCGTATTTGTTGATGCCAAAATCCTGCTGCCACATATTCCAGCCGAACAATTCCCAGCACAAGCCCTGAATAATGCCCTGTATCTGGAGGCGGGAATCCGCAGTGTGGAGATTGGTTCATTGTTGCTAGGCCGTGATCCGGAAACCGGCCAACAAAAACCATCGCCATTGGAATTGCTGCGCTTGACCATCCCGCGCCGGGTCTATACCAATGACCATATGGACTATATTGCGGATGCACTGATTTCACTCAAATCACGCGCCGAGGAAATCAAAGGTTTGACTTTCACCTACGAACCGCCAGTTCTACGCCACTTTGTGGCCCGATTAAAACCGGTCGAATAAACAACAATTTCCCCCAAGATCACTGCATTGGGTTTTGGGGGTATTCTCATGATTATATTGGTTTAACTGTCCGGGCGATTAACACCATCGCCCCTATCCTGCCCGAACCTGCGGGGTGCTAAGCTTCTCTGACTCGCGCACAAATGATAAGTGAGAGAATGGCGAGAATCATCGCCATGACATACACCGAATCATGTCCCCAAGTTTCCGTTAATACCCCTTGCAGCACCCCTGCCAGAATCACCCCGGTTGAAATACTGTTGGTAAACAACGTGGTAGCGGCTCCTGCCCTGCCGGGCATTAAATCCTGAAAATAAAGCATACCAATCCCGGCGACAATGCCGATGAAAATGGCATTAAAAATCTGCAATAACATCAGGGCGGTTTTGAATTTAAACAGCACCAATCCGGTATAAAACAGCACGCCAGCCAGCACCGCAAACAACATGATTTTGCGCTTACCAAAACGTCTGACTGAATACCCCGCCAACAACATGATAGGAATTTCCAGCCCGGCCGCCGTCCCCATCAATAAACCCGCTAACCGCTCAGGTAACCCCAAGTTTGCGGTGATATATAAAGGCATATCAATGATATACATGGTATTGCAAGTCCACATCAGCATTGAAGCAATAAACAATAACAACACGTTTTTATCAGCAAACAAGCTCACTTGCGCCACCGCAGGGGCATCCGCTACCGGCTCTGCCCGCGGCACCGACGGCAGAATAAACCACACCACCAGCGCGCTCAGCACAAAAATACCGGCCGCAATACTGAACATCAGGGTAAAGCCATAATTCAGCGCCAGCATAAATGACAGCGGCGGCCCGATAACCCAAGCCAATGAGAGCTGCGCACGCATAATGGAGCTGAACATCACCACTTCTCGGGCCGAGCTATCAGCATATTCACGCGCTAGAGCGAAAATTTGCGGCATGGCGGTGTTAGCCACGGCGGCCAACACCACTCCGGCGGTGATCAAGGTCAGATAATCACGATTAAAGGCAAATAACAGGCAGTTCCCCACCGCCATTAAGTAGCAAACCATAATGAGTTTGCGCCGATCCCCGCGCGAGTCCGAGCGCTTGGCCAGCACAAAGCTGACGGTAATCCCGGCAATAGCATTCACAGTGTAAAACAGCCCAACCCATAGTGGCCGCACTTTGACTTCGGTGCTTAAAAACAGACTTAAGGTCGGAGCTTGCAAGGCACCCGCAATACCAGAAAGAAAAGCCACCACAAAGAAAGCGAGAAAAACCGGGTTGATACGGCGGGAAAAGGTTAATGCAGATTTCATTCCAGGCTCCAGCGCCAGAAACAGCTATTAAACGCTATGCTACAGAAGCGCGCAGATTTATATAGAGAAAAATATAAAAGCCGCATAAATTTCACATCCCAATGATTCGGGTGCGCGAACGTCGCTAACAACGCCACAGCTTCGAGTGCGAAAGGTAATAAAAAAAGCCAGTGGCATAAACCACTGGCTGGTGAAATACACCATTACTCAGAAACTTTTGCTACTCGGTAAAGCAAGACTAAATTACAAAGTATGTTCAGTGCGGGCGATAATATCGTCCTGTGCATCCGGCGACAGCGCGGTGAAGAATGCCGAGTAACCGGCAACTCTGACCACTAAATCACGGTAGCGATCCGGGTGCTGCTTGGCTTCCAGCAAGGTTTCACGCGACACAATGTTGTATTGCACATGCCAGCCCAAATACTCCTCAAAGAAAGTGCGCAGCATCATCATCAACTTTTCGCGGTCACGCGGATTATCCAATGTGGACGGGTTCAACTTTTGATTGAGCAACACGCCGCCCAGAATCGAAGCCGTTGGCAATTTTGACAATGAGTTAAACACCGCCGTTGGCCCCAGATGGTCAGTGCCAGAAGCGGGGCTTGCCCCCTCCGCCAATGGGCTGTGCGCTTTACGGCCATCGGGTGTTGCCATGGTCGCCGCGCCAAATGGCACGTTGGCAGAGATAGACGAGGTTCCCGCATAATAAGTGCCGCCAATCGGGCCGCGACCAAAACGCGTATTGTGATATTGCTTCAGCTCATCAATGTAAGTCTGATAAGCCCGCACTAACAGTTGGTCGACATCATCAACATCATTGCCGTATTTCGGCGCTGAATTAATCAAATGCTGGCGTAGCTGCTCGCCATTCAGACCAGCAAAATCATTGGCTAATGCAGTGGCCAGCTGTTTTTGGCTGATAAGTTGTTGTTCAAATACCAATTTGCGCACAGCCGCCAGACTGTTACCCAAATTGGCAATCCCGACTTGCAAGCCAGAAACCCAGTCGTAGCGCGCCCCGCCCTGTTTGATACTTTTGCCGCGCTCAATGCAATCATCCACCAGCGCTGAACAGACGATATCGTGGGCGTTTTCTTCCAAGATAGTGTCCACCACACACTCTATTTCAATGGATTTGCGGGTGTAATAGCGAATCTGCGCATCCCATTGCGCCATGACTTGAGAGAAATCGCTAAAGTTACCTTTCGACAATCCTTGCTCTTGTGGCAAGAACACCTGGCCGGAAGTGGCATCGCGACCTTGCTCCAACGCAGCCAACATCACTCTGGCGAAGTTAATGAAACTCATACCGGTGCAGCGGTAGCCCCACTTGCCGCCGACGGCGGTTTCAATGCAGCCAATCGCCGCGTAATCATAGGCATCCTGCGGCTCGACACCCAGTTTGATAAATTCGGGAATAACAATTTCGTCATTATTAAATGCAGGCATACCAAAACCACAGCGAATGACTTGCACGCAAGCATCGAGGAAATCATCACTGATACCGGCATGATAGCGAACACTGAGATTCGGCTGGGTTGAACGTAAGCGCCCACAGGATTCCAACACCGCATAAGAGAGCGGATTCACCGCATCAATGGCTTTGCCCTGCACCAATTTTTGCCCGCCGATAGTGACGTTTTGATAAAGCGGGCTACCCGCCGAGGCCTTGGAGTGCGAACCGGAGCGGATTTTGTTCACTTCCAGCAATTTCAGCCAGCAGCTATGCAGCATCTCAATAGCATGCTCGCGGCTGAGGGTGTTTTCCAACTCAACATCGCGGCGATACCATGGATACAGATATTGGTCCAAACGGCCAAACGAGACGGAATGACCATTGGATTCAATTTGCAAAATCAGTTGAATGAAATAGCACAATTGCAGAGCTTGCCAGAAAGTTTGCGGCGGCTGATGAGCAATCAGCTCACAGTTTTCGGCGATTTCTTGTAGTTCAGTGCGCCGCCATTCACGCGTTTCTTCTTCCGCCATTTGCCGGGCCACTGTGGCATAGCGCTCAATATGTGCGCTCAGAGCCGCCAGCGAGATATCAATCGCTTTCAGGAATTGTTCTTTGTGCAGGTCACTCCAGTCAGTCAGTTGCAGCCGAGAGCGACGGCTGGCCACTTTACTGCGCAGACCATCCAGCCCTTTTTCTAGCAATAACGGGAAGTTAACCGCCAAATGCGCATCGCCGGAGGTCATATTGCCCTCGGCTTTTATAATGCCGGTCGCCAACAGCGCTTTTTGCTCATCAGTAAACATGCCGTAGCAGCGGTCTTGCACTGTTTGCCCGCGCCACCATGGGCACAGCTGGTGTAATACCGTTTTGTCGGCTTCACTGACTGAGAAACCGGCACCGGGGCGGTCGGCTAACGCGTCAATTTCACTCTCAATCCAGCCCACGGTGTATTCAGGAAAAATCGGCGCGGCGCGTAATTGGCTGGCCTGATTACCAATAATTAGCTCATCATTTTTAATCCAAACAGTGCGTTGCTGTAAGTGATGGGCCAGTGCCAGCGCCCGCCGAACCGGCAGCGGTTTATCCTGATGTTGTTGATAAGCCTCGGTATAATGCAACGCCCGCTCAGTACAAACCGGCGGTTTTACAATATGAATCAGCGCGTTTTTATGCTGTTTTGTCCGTTCGCTTAAGGTTACCAAATCGAGAGTGGTCATTGCGTCATCCTCTTAAGATTGCCGTCAGGCCCTTTTCACGGGCATAACTTTCCGCGAAGGCCAGCAGGGAAGGAGAGTCCAAAGGTGTACTTGCCGCCAGATACTTTTCACCCAGCAGCGAATATTTATTGATGCCCAGAGTGTGATAAGGCAAAAAATGAATTTCTTTCATGCCAATCTCATCCGCAGCAAAATCGACAATTCCTTGTACCGAGCGGCGGTCAGCATTGAAATCCGGGATTAAAGGCACCCGCACCGTGATATCGGTGCCCGCGGCCGCTAATTTGCGGAAGTTATCCATCACCCGTTTGGCAGAGCCGCCAGTCCACTGTTGAAAACGGCGCTCATCGGTGTGTTTCAAGTCTGCCAGCATCAAATCCAGCCACGGCAAAGAGGGGGCGATATAGCGCCACGGGGTGTGCAAACAAGATTCAACCGCGGTATGGATGCCCAGTTGATGGCAGCGCTGCAATAATTCAGCGGCCACTTCCGGCTGCATAAAAGGTTCGCCGCCAGATAATGTCACCCCGCCACCACTGCGCCGATAAAATGGCAAATCGCGCAGCAATATCGCCATAGTGCCGTCAATATCAATGGGGTCACCGCACACCGTCAACGCACCACTGGGGCAGCGCGTTTTCAGTGCTTGAAAGTCGTCTTCAGCCAATAGCTGGCGATGAATAACAATTTTATTATCAATATGTTGGATTGCTTGTGGGCAAGTCTGATGACACAAATCGCAGCCGGATAAACACAGGCGCGGGTCAAATAACATCTCCGGCTCACGTGAGCGGCTTTCGGGGTTTTGGCACCAGCGACAACTCAACGAACAGCCTTTGAGGAACACCACGCTACGAATGCCGGGGCCGTCATGAGTGGAATAACGTTGTAAATTAAAAATCATCTTATTCCTCCCATTCGCTGACTAACCCGCTTTCATTAACAAGCAGTATCCGCGTAATATAGGGAAAGAAAAATTGATGAAGTTTGCCGAGGAGTTCCCCTTTTATGTCTACCTCCCGCTTGCAACAGCAGTTCATTCGCCTTTGGCAACGTTTTAGCGGTTTGCCCACAGAAACCACCTTGCAGGAGCTGGCTGACGTGCTCTGTTGCTCGCGCCGCCATGTGCGTTCCTTATTGGGCAGTATGCAGCAAGAGGGATGGCTGAGCTGGCAGGCGGAAGCTGGCCGAGGTAAGCGCTCACAACTGACTTTCCTCTGCTCCGGCCTGGCCTTACAGCAACAGCGGGCCGAAGAGTTACTGGAACAAGAAAGTATTGATCAACTGGTGCAGTTGGTCGGGGATAAAAAAGCGGTGCGCCAAATGCTGCTCTCTCAGTTAGGGCGCAGCTTCCGGCAAGGTAAACATATTCTGCGGGTGCTCTATTATCGCCCCTTACAAAATCTATTACCCGGCACCGCGCTGCGCCGCTCAGAAACCCATATGGTGCGGCAGATTTTTAATGGTCTGACGCGGATAAATGAGGAAAATGGGGAACTGGAGCCGGATTTGTCTCATCACTGGCAAGCCATTAGCCCATTGCATTGGCGCTTTTATTTGCGCCCGGCGATTCATTTTCACCATGGCCGTGAGCTGGAAATGAATGATGTGATGACCAGCCTGACTCGGTTAATCCCCCAACCGCTGTTTTCACATATCACCGCGGTGCGCTCACCCACCCCGTATGTGATTGATGTGCATCTCAGTACCCCGGACAGCTGGCTGCCGTGGTTGTTGGGCAGTGTACACGCCATGATCTTGCCGCAAGAGTGGGAGAATCAGCCGGATTTCCGCCGACAACCTATTGGGACTGGCCCTTATTCCGTGATTCGAAATCATCATAGCCAATTGAAAATTCAGGCATTTGATAATTATTTTGGTTTTCGCGCACTTATTGATGAGGTCAATATTTGGGTATTACCGGAGCTGTCCGAAGAGTTGGTTTATTCCGGTGTGCAATTGCAAGCTGATGATACCAGTAAAAATGAGCTGGAAAGCCGGCTGGAAGAAGGCTGTTATTTTCTGCTATTCGACCAGCGATCTCCCCAAACCTGCAATCCTGATATCCGCCGTTGGCTCTGTGAACTCATCACCCCCGTCGCCCTACTCAGCCATGCCGACCCTTTTTACCAACGCTACTGGTCACCGGCTTACGGCATGTTACCGCGCTGGCACCATAACCGGCTCAGGGTACTGGAAGCGAAACCGGAAGGTTTGACCGAACTGACACTGACTTTTTATAGTCACCATTCAGAGTTTGATGCTATCAGCCAAACATTGGCCACATTATTAGCGGCACATGGGGTCAAATTGATCATAAATGTGGTGGATTATGCCAGTTGGTATCAAGGGGATGCACAGAGCGACATCTGGCTCGGCAGCGCCAATTTTTATCTGCCGCTGGAATTTTCCCTGTTTGCCACCTTGTATGAGCTGCCGCTGCTGCAATATTGCCTGGATGAAAAACTGCACCAAGATGTTGAATTATGGCGAAATAATACTCTGCCAATGGCGGAATGGAGCCAGCGTTTGGTCAGCCAGAATCAATTTCACCCACTGTTCCATCACTGGCTAGAATTATATGGGCAGCACAGTATGCGCGGGGTGCGCATGAACACACTCGGCTGGTTTGACTTCAAATCGGCCTGGTTTACGCCACCAGAGGATTAAACCCGCTTTCGCCCACTGCAATTAAACTCTACAATAGCGCCGTCTCAACGGGGTGCGGAAAAACTGTTGTGGTCGTGTCCAGAATTTATACTGGTTCGTTCCATTAACAATGAAACAAAAACGTCGCGAGGTAGGTTCAGCCGGAAGCGGACAGCACGCAGAAACCGGAGCGTACACGTAGTACGTGAGGATTTCGAGTACTGCCCAACACCGGATCAACCTAACCGCAGCAAGTTTTTTCGCTGAGAGCAAACCCGTCGAACCTGATCCGGTTAACACCGGCGGAGGGATTTGAGAAAAATAACGCTGTATCTTCTTGATATTCATGTTATTTACCGCCTCAGATACCTTTGCCACCTTTATCTTTAAGGAGTGCAAAGTGTTTAAACGCATGATTTCCTGCTTGTTTTTTCTGTCTGCCGCTGCCGTCGCTGCTGATAAACCCACCTTGACTGTTTATACCTATGATTCTTTCGCGGCTGATTGGGGCCCGGGGCCGTCGATTAAAAAAGCCTTTGAAGCCGAGTGTGATTGTCAGCTTAAATTTGTGGCGCTGGAAGATGGTGTTTCCCTGCTGAACCGCCTGCGGATGGAGGGTAAAAATAGCCAGGCCGATGTGGTGTTGGGCTTAGATAACAATCTGCTGCAAGCGGCAGAGCAAACCGGATTATTCGTACCAAGTCAGGTAGATACCAGCCATCTGACTTTGCCAGAAAAATGGCAGAATAAAATTTTCGTCCCCTACGATTATGGCTATTTTGCGTTTGTGTATGACAAAAATAAATTGAAAAACCCGCCGAAAAGCCTGCAAGAATTAGTCGACAGCAAAGAACCGTGGAAAGTGATTTATCAAGACCCGCGCACCAGTACCCCGGGCCTCGGTTTAATGTTGTGGATGCAAAAAGTCTATGGCGACCAAGCCCCGCAAGCCTGGCAGAAATTAGCGAAAAAAACCGTCACCGTGACCAAAGGCTGGAGTGAAGCTTACGGCTTGTTCCTGAAAGGTGAAGGGGATTTCGTGCTGAGCTACACCACTTCTCCGGCTTATCATCTGATTGCAGAGAAGAAAGACAACTATGCGGCGGCTGATTTCAGTGAAGGCCACTATCTGCAAGTGGAAGTGGCCGGTGTGGTCGCGTCCAGCAAACAACCGGAACTGGCCCAGCGCTTTATGCAATTTATGGTCACTCCTGCATTCCAGAATCATATCCCGACCGGCAACTGGATGTATCCGGTAATCAAAATGGACTTACCGGCTGGATTTGAAACACTCACCGTGCCGCAAAAAGCTTTGCAGTTTGATGCAAAAGACGTGGCTGATAATCGCGGTAAATGGATTCAAGCATGGCAATCCGCCGTCAGCCACTAATCCCCGCGTGGCTATGGCCGGGGCTACTGGCCGCCTTGCTGATAACCGGTGTCGCCTTACTGGCGTTCACCGCTATCTGGCGTCACGCGCCAGCGGCAGACTGGCAAAGCATCTGGCATGACAGTTATCTGTGGCATGTGATTCGCTTCACTTTCTGGCAGGCGTTTCTCTCTGCGCTGCTGTCCGTTATTCCGGCGATTTTTTTGGCGCGCGCCTTATATCGCCGCCGCTTCCCCGGCCGCCAATTGATGCTGCGCTTATGTGCCATGACATTGGTGCTGCCGGTGCTGGTCGCCATTTTCGGCATCCTGACGGTTTATGGCCGCCAAGGTTGGCTGGCGGCACTATTGGGCTGGCTAGGAGTGGATTACCGCTTCTCGCCCTATGGTTTACAAGGGATTTTGCTGGCGCATATTTTCTTTAATATGCCGCTGGCAACCCGCTTGTTATTGCAGTCATTGGAAAGCATTGCCGTTGAGCAGCGCCAGTTAGCCGCCCAATTGGGCATGAACGGCTGGCAGCATTTTCGCTGGATCGAGTGGCCCTATCTGCGCCGCCAAATTCTGCCGACTGCCGCGCTGATTTTCATGCTGTGTTTTGCCAGCTTTGCCACCGTGCTCTCTCTGGGCGGCGGGCCGCAAGCTACCACCATCGAACTGGCTATTTATCAGGCACTTAGTTATGACTATGATTTAGGGCGCGCCGCATTATTGGCACTGATTCAACTGGGTTGCTGTCTGGGATTGGTGGTGCTGAGCCAACGGCTAAGTTCAGTGTTGGCGGTGGGGAATACCCATGCTCAGGAGTGGCGCAGTCAGCAGGATAGTACCTGGTCGCGCATTAGCGATACCTTGTTAATCGGGGCGGCGTTATTATTGATGGTGCCACCATTGCTGGCTGTTGTAATTGATGGCAGCAATAAAACGATATTGACCGTGCTACAACAACCGGCGCTGTGGCAAGCTTTCTTTACCTCACTAACTATCGCTATTGGGGCCGGATTATTGTGTGTCACTCTGACTATGATGCTGTTATGGAGCAGCCGTGAGCTGAAACTGCGCCACCACACGGCTTACGGGCAAGTATTGGACATCAGCGGCATGGTGATTCTGGCGATGCCGGGGATCGTGCTGGCAACCGGCTTTTTCTTATTGCTCAATGACACTCTGGGCTTGCCGCAATCGCCTTATGCACTGGTGATTCTGACCAATGCGCTGATGGCGGTGCCCTATGCATTAAAAGTGTTGGATAACCCGATGCGAGACTTGGCTGAGCGCTATACGCCGCTGTGTTTATCACTGGATATTCGCGGCTGGCACCGTGTGCGCCACATTGAGTTACGGGCGCTGAAACGCCCGCTGGCTCAAGCGTTGGCCTTCGCCAGTGTGCTTTCTATCGGGGATTTTGGCGTGGTCGCGCTGTTTGGTAACGAACATTTCCGCACCCTGCCATTTTATCTCTATCAACAGATAGGGTCTTATCGCAGCAATGATGGCGCGGTGACCGCCCTGCTGCTGCTGTTACTGTGTTTCCTGCTGTTTACTCTGATTGAAAAACTGCCGAGCCGCCATGCTAAAGCTTGAGAAAATCACCTATTTATACGACCACTTACCGATGCGTTTTGATTTGCGCATGCAAGCCGGTGAGCGGGTGGCTATTCTTGGCCCCAGTGGGGCGGGTAAAAGCACGCTATTGAGCTTAATTGCGGGCTTTTTAGCTCCGGCCAGTGGTCAAATGCTGCTGAATAATCAAGATCATACCCTAACACCGCCCGCCCAAAGGCCGGTATCCATGTTATTTCAGGAAAATAATCTGTTCGCGCATTTGAATGTCGAACAAAACATTGGGCTGGGTTTGCATCCGGGGCTAAAACTCAATCATGAGCAAAAATTACTGCTCGGCCAGATTGCGCAACAAGTTGGGTTGGAAGAGTGTCTTGACCGGCTACCGGCACAGCTTTCCGGCGGCCAACGCCAACGGGCAGCACTGGCGCGCTGTCTGGTGCGCAGCCAACCCATCCTGCTGCTGGACGAACCCTTTTCCGCATTAGACCCGGCACTGCGCAATGAAATGCTGCAATTGGTCGAAAACGTCTGCGAAAATCGCCAATTGACCTTGTTGATGGTGTCGCACAATCTGGATGACGCCGCCCGCATTGCTGAGCGCACTTTATTGGTGGTGGATGGCCGTATTTACTATGACGGCCCCACTCAGGCACTGGTCAACGGCACTGCGCCGGAAGCCAGGGTGCTAGGGATTACTCCCCAGCGGTAGTTGATGGAACCGCTAACCCCCTGCGGCGTCAAGGCCGAAGGGGATTACCCAGCAAGAACCTTCCATAATAGATGACGATAAAGCGGCATGATGGGTTGCATATGGAGCCAGACAAAACTGGCTATCGCCAGCATAATGGACAGCACCGTCACCCAGCGCAAGCGGGCCAAAGGCAGCCATTTGCTCAGGCGGTCTGGGCTGCGTTTACCAAAGCGCCACCAGCGCCATGCCAACCACAATGCCAGCCAAATCAGTACCACCACGGCAAATAATAGCCACTTAAACATATAACTGTTGGCATTCGGCGGGATATCTATGGCGACGCCAGCCAGTATGCCAGGGAAGAAATAAAGCGGCGGCCAGGTGAGGCAACCAATCACATTCGGCAACGCGAATTTTACTGGCGGCAGGTTTAACATCCCCGCCACCATCGGGACGATAGGCCGCGTTGGGCCGATAAAGCGCCCCAACAGCACCGTTGCCATGCTGTGGTTATGCAAAGCATGCTCAGTTTTCGCCAACAGCGATTTATGCTTTTTCAGGAAAGACCAGCGATGCAGCGGCTCTTTGAAGCGGCGGCCAATAAAATACGAAGCCCAATCCCCCACCAGACAGCCCACAGTCGCTGCGGCCCAGGCAGAATAAAAGCCCACTTCCCCGCTGCCAATCAACGCGCCCACCGTGGTCATCATCACCGTGCCAGGCAGCAACATCCCCACCAAAGCTAAAGATTCGAGAAAAGTGACTAACATGACGACAAATAGCGTGAAAGCCAGCGATTGCGTCAATAAATGTAATAAATAGGCTTCCATAGATTTGTCCGTTGGGTTCAGGCGCGGGAGATTGTCCAGTGCCCCATGAAATGAGTCAATCAGGGAATTGTGTGAATTAATGGTAAATCATCATTAAAATAGACAAACACTGTATAAATACCCATACTAAGATAGCATAAACTCTCAGACGTTATTCATTATTAAAGGTTAGCACCGTGGGGAAAACCCGTCAGGGCTTCCTGCTCACCCGCCACTGGCGCGACACGCAGGCTGGCACCGAAGTTGAATTCTGGTTAGCCACCGATGATGGCCCGCAGCAAGTCAGGCTGCCGCCTCAACCCTCGGTGGCATTTATCCCGGCCGAACAACGGCAACGGGCTGAAACCGTGCTGCGCAATGAACGCCGCTGGCAACTGCGCCCACTTGAACTGACCGATTTCCATCAGCGCCCGGTTTTGGGGCTGTATTGCAGCCAACATCGCCAATTAATCCGCCTGGAGAAACTGCTCAGAGAAAGTGGCGTGAATGTCTACGAAGGTGATATTCGCCCACCAGAGCGCTTTTTAATGGAGCGTTTTATTACCGCACCGGTCTGGTTTAGCGGCGAAGATAATGGCAACGGGCCGCTGCTCAATACCCAAATGAAACCGGCCGATGACTACCGCCCGATCCTAAAACTGCTGTCACTGGATATCGAAACCAGTGAACACGGCGAGCTTTATTGCATTGGTTTGGAGGGCTGCGGCCAGCGGCAGGTTTACATGCTGGGGCCACCCAATGGCAATCAGGCCGATGAAGCCGCACTGGATTTCAAGCTGGAATATGTCGCCAGCCGCCCGCTGTTACTGGAAAAACTGAATCAATGGCTGGAACAGCATGATCCCGATGCCATCATCGGCTGGAATCTGGTGCAATTTGATTTGCGTGTGTTACAAAAGCACGCCGACCGCTATCAAATCCCATTGCGCTTTGGCCGGGGCGGCAACCTGCTAGAGTGGCGGGAACACGGTTTTAAACAGGGGCATTTTTTTGCTTCTGCTGCCGGGCGGTTGATTATCGATGGGATTGAAGCATTGAAATCTGCCACCTGGAATTTCCCGTCATTTAGTCTGGAATCTGTCTCCCAGACCTTGCTGGGCGAGGGAAAAGCCAGTGATAGCCCCTATCAGCGAATGGATGAAATCAACCACCGTTTTGCTCATGATAAACCGGCGCTGGCCCACTACAACCTGAAAGACTGCGAGTTAGTGACGCGGATTTTTGCCAAAACCGAGCTGCTGAGTTTCTTACTTGAGCGCTCGACCGTCACCGGTCTGGCGGCGGACCGCAGTGGCGGGTCAGTGGCGGCATTTACCCACCTTTATATGCCACGGATGCACCGTGTTGGCTATGTTGCGCCCAACTTAGGTGAGTTGCCGGAGGAACATAGCCCCGGCGGTTTTGTGATGGACTCTCAGCCGGGCTTGTATGACTCGGTGCTGGTGCTCGACTACAAAAGTCTGTATCCCTCGATTATCCGCACTTTTTTGATTGATCCAGTTGGCTTGGTTGAGGGAATGTCTCAACCCGATGAACAACATTCGGTGCCGGGTTTTCGTGGTGCCTGGTTCTCACGCGAAAAACACTGTCTACCGGCGATTGTTAACCAGATCTGGCAGGGGCGCGAAGCCGCAAAACGCCAACAAAACAAGCCATTATCCCAAGCACTGAAGATAATCATGAATGCCTTTTATGGTGTATTGGGTTCCAGCGGATGCCGATTTTTTGATCCCCGGCTGGCATCCTCAATTACCCTGCGCGGCCACGACATCATGCGCCAAACCCGTGAATTGATTGAAGCACGGGGCTATCAGGTTATTTATGGCGATACCGATTCAACCTTTGTTTGGCTGAAAAGCGCCCACAGTGAAGAACAAGCTTCGCGCATTGGCCAAGAGCTGGTGCGGTATGTCAATCAATGGTGGCAAACCCATATCCGTGAAACCTATGATTTGCCCTGCGCGCTGGAATTAGAATTTGAAACTCATTATCGGCGCTTCTTGATGCCCACCATCCGGGGCGCGGAGCAAGGCAGTAAAAAGCGCTATGCCGGGCTAATTTCCACCCCGACGGGCGATCAAATGATCTATAAGGGGCTGGAAACGGTACGCACTGACTGGACACCATTGGCCCAGCAATTCCAGCGCGAGCTGTACCTGCGGATTTTTCAGCAACAACCCTATCAAGACTATGTGCGCGATTATGTCGCCCGAACCCTCAATGGCGAGCTGGATGAACAACTGATTTACCGCAAGCGCCTGCGCCGCCGGCTCGACGACTACCAGCGCAATGTCCCGCCACATGCCAGAGCGGCGCGCCTGGCGGATGAATTCAACCGTAAGCTTGGGCGGCCATTGCAATATCAGAATGGCGGTTGGATAAGTTATGTCATGACCACCGCTGGCCCCGAACCCCTCGAAACCCGACAGTCCCCGATTGATTACGATCACTACCTGACTCGGCAGCTCCAGCCCGTGGCCGATGCTATACTGCCCTTTATGCATGATGACTTCACGACACTAATAACCGGTCAGATGGGGCTATTTTAATCGTAATAACGTTTTTTTACGGGTGACGAAAGGCTCTGCTTCCATTACCATAGCGCCCTTGCCAAAATTCGCATCAATCACATTTACATAACCGACTGGTTATAATTAACCGTGTAATCGAATCCTGTCATTTTCAGACAGACTCGTCAGCCACGTAAGCTGCGTGGGCGGTAAACTATTGCCAGTCATTTTATTTTTGTTCTCTATACGCTCTTAAATTTACAAAAGCCTTTTTACTAATAACTGTCCAACAAAAAAATCGAGCCGATAATTTATGCCTTTTACACTTGGTCAACGCTGGATCAGCGATACAGAAAGCGAACTTGGATTGGGTACCGTCGTTGCCATTGACGTACGCATGATCACCTTACTGTTTCCCGCCACCGGTGAAAACCGCCTTTACGCCAGAAATGACTCGCCAATTACCCGTGTCATGTTCAATCCGGGTGATACCATCACTCACCACGAAGGCTGGCAGCTGAAAGTGGAAGAGGTGTCTGAGGAGAATGGGCTGATTACCTATATCGGCACCCGCCTGGATACCGAAGAAACCGGCGTTTCTATGCGTGAAGTGTTGCTCGATAGCAAACTGACTTTTAGCAAACCGCAGGATAGGTTATTTGCTGGACAAATCGATCGTATGGATCGATTCGCGCTGCGTTTCCGCGCCCGTAAATATCAAAGTGAGCAGTTCCGCTTGCCGTGGAGTGGCCTGCGCGGCATCCGCGCCAGCCTGATCCCGCACCAATTACATATTGCTTATGAAGTGGGCCAGCGCCATGCACCACGTGTATTGCTGGCTGATGAAGTCGGCTTGGGTAAAACCATCGAAGCCGGGATGATTATCCACCAGCAACTGCTGTCAGGCCGTGCTGAACGCATCCTGATTGTGGTGCCAGAAAGCTTGCAACATCAGTGGTTGGTCGAAATGCTGCGCCGCTTCAATCTGCGCTTCTCGCTGTTTGATGACAGCCGCTATTCCGAATCTTTGCTCGACAGCACCAATCCGTTTGAAACTGAACAAATGGTCATTTGCTCACTGGATTTTGTGCGCCGTAATAAACAGCGTCTGGAACAGCTGGCGGATGCCTCTTGGGATTTGCTGGTGGTGGATGAAGCACACCATCTGGCCTGGAGTGAAGAAGCCCCAAGCCGCGAATATCAAGTTATTGAACAGCTGGCCGAGAATATCCCCGGCGTGTTGCTGTTGACCGCCACCCCAGAGCAATTAGGCCAACAAAGTCACTTTGCCCGTTTGCGCTTGCTTGATCCCGACCGCTTCCACGATTACGAAGAATTCGTTAATGAGCAGCAAAAATACCGCCCAATCGCCGATGCAGTGACATTGCTGCTGGGCGGTGAGCGCTTAACTGATGACAAGCTGAATCTGCTCGGTGAGCTGATTAATGAGCAGGATATTGAACCGCTGCTGAAAGCAGCAAACAGTCAAACTGAAGACAGCGAAGCCGCGCGCCAAGAGCTGGTGACCATGCTGATGGACAGACACGGCACCAGCCGTATCTTGTTCCGCAACACCCGCAATGGGGTGAAAGGCTTCCCACACCGTGTTTTGCATCAGATTAAGCTGCCGCTGCCGACCCAATACCAAACAGCCATTAAAGTCTCTGGCATTATGTCGGCGAAGAAAACCCTGGAAGCACGCGCCAAAGACATGCTTTACCCAGAACAAATCTACCAAGAGTTTGAGGGCGAAAATGCCACTTGGTGGAACTTTGATCCGCGAGTTGAATGGCTGCTTAACTACCTGACAGCGAATCGCAGTGAGAAAGTGCTGGTTATCTGCGCCCAAGCCGCCACCGCCTTGCAGCTTGAGCAAATATTGCGCGAGCGCGAAGCTATCCGCGCAGCCGTATTCCATGAAGGTTTGTCACTGATTGAACGCGACCGTGCGGCGGCCTATTTTGCTTCTGAAGAAGATGGCGCGCAGGTATTGCTGTGTTCAGAAATCGGCTCCGAAGGGCGCAACTTCCAGTTCGCTTGCCAATTGGTGATGTTCGATTTGCCTTTTAACCCGGACTTGCTCGAACAACGTATTGGCCGCCTGGACAGGATTGGTCAAAACCGTGAAATTCAAATCATGGTGCCTTATCTGGAAAATACTGCGCAAGCGGTGCTGGTGCGCTGGTATCACGAAGGTTTGGATGCTTTCGAGCACACCTGCCCGACCGGTCGCACCATTTATGACAGTGGCTATCAGGAATTGATTACCTATCTGGCGACGCCGAATGAGCAGGAAGGTTTGGATGAATTTATCCACGCCTGCCGCCAGCAGCACGAAGGCCTGAAGCTCCAATTGGAACAGGGTCGTGACCGCCTGCTAGAAATGCACTCCAACGGCGGCGAACATGGGCAAGAACTGGCGCAAATCATTGCCGACCAAGACAATGACGTCAATTTAGTCAGTTTCGCCCTGAATCTGTTTGATATTGTTGGGATTAACCAAGAAGATCGCAGCGACAATTTGATTGTGCTGACCCCCTCTGACCACATGCTGGTGCCGGACTTCCCAGGGCTGCCGCAAGATGGCTGCACAGTGACATTCGATCGCGAACAGGCGTTATCGCGTGAAGATGCTCAGTTTGTCAGCTGGGAGCACCCGATCATCCGTAACGGCTTGGATCTGATCTTATCCGGCGACACCGGCAGTTGTGCAGTTTCTTTGTTGAAAAACAAAGCATTGCCGGTCGGTACTCTGCTCGCGGAGTTGGTCTATGTGGTCGAAGCACAAGCGCCAAAACACTTGCAACTGACTCGCTTCTTACCGCCGACGCCGGTGCGGATGCTGATGGACAAAAATGGCACCAATTTGGCCGCGCAGGTTGAATTTGAAAGCTTTAATCGCCAACTAAATGCCGTCAATCGCCATACCTCCAGCAAATTGGTCAATGCGGTTCAGCAAGAAGTTCATGCAATGTTGCAGCAAGCAGAAGCCCTGATTGAAGAACAGGCGCGTTTACTGATTGAAGCGGCTAAACATGAAGCGGATGACAAACTGAGCACTGAACTTTCACGTCTGGAAGCCCTAAAAGCGGTTAACCCCAATATTCGTGATGACGAAATAGAGACTCTGGAACATAACCGTAAAATGGTGCTGGAAAACCTGAATCAGGCGGGCTGGCGTTTGGATGCTATTCGTTTAGTCGTGGTGACGCACCAGTAATGGAACCCTATAATCCCCCACGCAACCCTTGGCTGCTCGTCCTGTTTCAGGATGAGCACATCATGGTGGTCAATAAACCGAGCGGATTACTTTCTGTACCTGGTCGTGCGCCGGAGAACAAAGACAGCATCATGACGCGTATTCAGGCGGATTATCCTACGGCGGAATCTGTTCACCGGCTGGATATGGCGACCAGTGGCGTGATTGTCGTGGCGTTGACCAAAGCGGCTGAGCGCGAGCTGAAGCGGCAATTTCGCGAGCGCGAACCGAAAAAATCTTATATTGCGCGGGTATGGGGCCATTTGGCGCAAGATGAAGGGTTGATTGACTTGCCTTTAATTTGCGACTGGCCGAACCGGCCCAAACAAAAAGTGTGTTACGAAACCGGTAAATCCTCGCAAACTCAGTATCAAGTGCTGTCTCGGGATGCTGACGGCAGTACGCGAGTGAAGTTATCCCCCATTACAGGCCGCTCACACCAATTACGGGTTCATATGCTGGCGATGGGTCATCCGATCCTCGGCGATGGCTTCTATGCCCATCCCGAAGCAAAAGCCATGGCCCCCCGGTTGCAGTTACATGCTCAAGAGTTATGTATTACTCACCCGGAATTTGGCACAGCAATGCATTTTAAATGCGATCCCGAGTTTTAACTTTTCACTAGAAGATCGCACCAGAATCAAACTAGATCGGAACAGAAGATCCGATCTAGTTTTGGTTTTGCTAACACCACAATCCTTACTTAAATCCTTTCTCGCGCTTAATCAAATCATACGCGGCTTGAATTTCTTGGGCTTTTTGCTTAGCCATCTCCATCATTTCCGGCGGCAAACCTTTCGCCACCAGCTTATCTGGATGATGCTCTCCCATAAGCTTACGGTAAGCCCGTTTGATGGTCACACTATCATCCGTGCTACTCACCCCCAGCACTTTGCAGGCGTCCTCTAATGTCGGGCCTTGTGGCGCTTGCTGATAGCCTCCTTGAGAATAACCACTCTGTTGGCCCTGCCAACCGCCACCACCAAACTGACGCCCGCCCTCAATCATGCTCAGGAACTGATCAAACTGACCACGGGAGATCCCTAATTCTTCAGCAATGACATACAAAACCTGCCGTTCATTAGGATGCAAAGAGCCGTCAGCAAATGCGGCTTGTAACTGAATTTCCAGAAACATCCGAATTAAATCAAAACGACCAAAGCAAACACCACGGAGTTCCTGCAATCTTTCACGCAACGGGAACCCACTCTCTTTCCCCTCGCGGAACGCTTGCTGTGCCGCTGTTCGCGCCTCGCCATGCAATTGCATTCTATCCATCAATTGGCTGGCAAGTTGAATATCGACCTCCGTCACGCGCCCCTTAGCCTTGGTTAAATGCCCCATGACCTGAAAAGTGGTGCGGAAAAAAATTAATTGTCGTGTTTGTTGATCGGCAAAATAGCCGCGGCGCTTTGTGCTACGCGCCTTGTCGACCATATGGCCAACAAGCAACCCCAAGATTGCACCCCAGACGCCACCGGACATAAAGCCCAATATCAGACCGAGCAGTTTTCCCCAATACCGCATATACTCCTCAATTCATCATGCCGTCAGTCAAAATTTGCATTATCATACTCGGCATTCAGCTCAGCGCCTAACAACGAGACGTGTAAACGGCCGGATTTAACACTAGCGCAACTGTGATGAGTAATATAGTCTCAGACCGTTTGCCGGCATGATGCCCCCCGATGACGGAACACCAAAACCGCGTATGAAAAAAAGATTCCCAACACTGCTGGCCACATTGATATGGACGGCACTATATAGCCAGCACACTCTGGCTGACCTTTCCGAGCAATGTATGCTTGGGGTACCGACCTATGACCAACCTTTGGTCACTGGCGATCCGAATCAGCTGCCGGTCCGTATTAATGCGGATAAAACCGAAGCCAATTACCCGGATAATGCCCTGTTTATCGGCAATGTTATTGTCCAGCAAGGCAATAGAACCCTGACGGCTAATCAGGTCGAACTCAATCAAGTACAGAAACCGGGCGAAGCTATCCCGGTGCGTACCGTCACCGCGACCGGTGACGTTAATTATGACGATCCGCAAATTAAGCTGGAAGGGCCGAAAGGCTGGTCAAACCTGAATACCAAAGACACTGATATGGATAAAGGCAAATATCAGATGGTTGGTCGTCAGGGGCGTGGTGAAGCAGACCAGATGAAATTACGTGGCCAAAACCGCTATACCATTTTAGAAAATGGGACATTCACCTCTTGCTTGCCTGGCGATAATAGCTGGAGCGTAGTGGGCTCCGAAGTGATCCATGACCGCGAAGAACAAGTCGCAGAAATCTGGAATGCGCGTTTTAAAATTGGCAAAGTACCGGTGTTCTATAGTCCGTACATGCAATTACCGGTGGGCGACAAACGCCGGTCTGGTTTCCTGATCCCAAATGCTAATTACACCAATAATAACGGCTTTGAATTTATACTGCCGTATTACTGGAACATTGCGCCAAACTTTGATGCCACCATCACCCCTCATTATATGGAGCGGCGTGGTTTGCAATGGCAAAATGAGTTCCGCTATTTGCTGGCTCCCGGTTCTGGCACCATGGCGTTGGATTGGCTACCGAATGACCGCTTATATCACGGCGCTGACGGCACCGATAAAGATGCGACCCGCTGGTTGTACTACTGGAGCCATTCAGGGGTGATGGATAAAGTCTGGCGCTTCAACGTCAACTATACCCGTGTCAGTGACCCAGATTACTTTACCGATTTAACCTCACAATACGGTTCGACGACTGACGGCTATGCCACACAAATTTTCAGTGTGGGTTATGCAAACCAAAACTGGGATGCCACCTTGGCCTCCAAACAGTTCCAGGTATTTGCTACCGGTGGTAACAGTAATGCTTACCGCGCCCAGCCGCAGCTGGACATGAACTACTATAAAAATGATATTGGTCCATTTGATTTACACGTCTATAGCCAAGCGGTCAAATTCACCAGTGTCAGTCCGTATAATCCGGAAGCCAGCCGTTTCCATCTCGAACCCTCAGTTAATCTGCCCTTGTCCAATGGTTGGGGTAGCTTAAATACTGAAGCTAAATTACTGGCGACACATTATCAGCAAGATGTGCCAGACGGTTTTGCCAACTACTATAAAAGGCAAAATGGTGGTGCAACCCCGCCAAACTTGAAAGACTCGGTTGATCGCGTGATGCCACAGTTTAAAGTGGACGGTAAAGTGGTCTTTGACCGGCCAATGGACTGGGCGACAGGTTTCACCCAAACCTTGGAGCCGCGCGCACAGTATCTTTACGTTCCTTACCGAAATCAGGATGATATCTATATTTACGACACCACGTTGATGCAGTCGGATTACTCCGGCCTGTTCCGTGACCGTACTTATAGTGGTCTGGACCGCATAGCTTCAGCAAATCAGGTGTCTACCGGTTTAACTTCTCGCATTTATGATGATGAACTGGTTGAACGTTTTAACGTTTCAGTGGGTCAAATCTATTACTTTAGCCGTTCGCGTACCGGTAAAATCGAAAGCATTGATAATAGTGATGATACCGGTAGCTTGGTTTGGGCGGGTGATAGCTTCTGGCGCATTAGTGATCAACTGGGTATGAAAGGCGGCGCGCAGTATGATACCCGCTTGGGGAGTTTGACTCAGGGTAATGCGGTAATGGAGTATAGGAAAGACTCAGAGCGTATGATTCAATTGAATTATCGCTATGCCAGCCCGGAATATATTCAAGCAACAGTTCCTAACGTGAGAAGCCCAGGCTACCAACAGGGTATTTCTCAGATTGGTACTACGGCCAGTTGGCCAATTGCTGACCGCTGGGCATTGGTTGGAGCTTATTATTACGATACCAAAGCCAATCAGCCTGCAAGTCAATTGGTTGGCGTACAATACAATACTTGCTGTTGGGCAATTAACTTAGGTTATGAGCGGAAAATTACGGGCTGGAATGCGCAAAATGAAACCAGTAAGTATGACAACAGAGTTAGCTTTAACATCGAATTACGTGGTCTGAGCAGCGACCATAGCCTGGGGACTACGCAGATGCTAGGCTCAGGTATTCTGCCTTATCAAAGTGCATTCTGATACTGTGTAACACACTGAATACAGTGAATTTTAACCCGCAAAAGCGGATTACATAAATGGAAAAGGTATGAAGAACTGGAGAACGCTTATTCTCGGATTGGTTGTCTGTGCCAATACCGCGTTCGCAGCACCACAAGAAGTTGATAAAGTTGCCGCAGTGGTTGATAACGGCGTCGTCCTGCAAAGCGATGTCGACGGTCTGTTACAATCAGTGAAACTGAATGCACAGCAAGCCGGACAAGAAGTGCCGGATGATGCGACTTTGCGTCATCAAATTCTTGAGCGTCTGATTATGGATAATATCCAATTACAGATGGCTAAGAAGATGGGCATTACCATCAGCGACGAAGCGCTGGATAAAGCTATTGCTGATATTGCCGCGCAAAACCGAATGACTCCTGACCAGATGCGTAGCCGTTTAGCGGCCGACGGTCTGAATTACGACACTTACCGTGAACAGATCCGCAAAGAAATGCTGACGTCAGAAGTGCGCAACAATGAAGTGCGCCGTCGCATTACTATTCTGCCGCAAGAAGTTGAATCGCTGGCCAAGCAAGTGGGTAACCAAACTAGCGGTGATGCGGAATTGAACCTCAGCCACATACTGATTCCATTACCTGAAAATCCGTCGCAACAACAGGTTGATCAGGCTGAAAATGTGGCTAACAAGTTAGTATCTGACATTAAAGGCGGAGCTGATTTTGGTAAATTGGCTATTGCCAACTCAGCTGACTCTCAGGCGTTGAAAGGCGGCCAGATGGGTTGGGGTAAATTGCAGGAATTACCTTCTTTGTTTGCGGAAAGACTGCAATCGGCTAACAAAGGTGATGTTGTTGGTCCAATCCGTTCCGGTGTCGGCTTCCATATTCTGAAAGTGAATGATATCCGTGGGGCTGATAACACGGTTTCCGTTACCGAAGTTCACGCCCGCCACATCTTGTTGAAACCGTCACCTCTTATGACTGACGATCAAGCTCGTGCCAAATTAGCGGCTGCGGCTGCGGATATTAAGAGCGGAAAAGCCAACTTCGCCACTATCGCCAAAGAAATTTCTCAGGATCCGGGTTCTGCTATGCAAGGCGGTGACTTGGGTTGGGCTTCGCCAGATATTTATGATCCCGCATTCCGTGATGCGCTGATGAAACTGAAAAAAGGCGAAATCAGTACACCGGTTCATTCTTCTTTCGGCTGGCATTTAATTGAGGTTGTTGATACCCGTCAGGTAGACAAAACTGATGCAGCACAGAAAGATCGGGCGTACCGTATGCTCTTTAGCCGTAAGTTTGCAGAAGAAGCTCAAACCTGGATGCAAGAGCAACGCGCCGCAGCTTATGTGAAAATTCTTGATGGTAGTGATGCGAAAACACAATAATCGGATTGTTATCACCCCCGGCGAGCCTGCCGGGGTTGGGCCGGATTTAGTCGTCGCCTTAGCGCAGCAGGATTGGCCTGTTGAGCTGGTGGTGTGCGCTGATCCGGCCTTGCTACTTGCTCGTGCCAGTCAACTTAACCTGCCATTGCAGCTACGTGAATATCAGCAAGGTAAGCCCGCATTGGCGCAACAAGCGGGCACTCTGACTATCTTGCCGGTGAAAACTGTCGTTGAGGTGATTCCCGGTCAGCTTGATGTCAGAAATAGCCACTATGTGGTGGAGACACTGGCTAAAGCCTGTGATGGTGCAATCAGTGGCGAATTTGCTGCATTGGTCACCGGCCCGGTACAGAAAAGTATTATCAATGATGCGGGTATCCCCTTTATCGGGCACACTGAGTTCTTTGCTGACCGTAGTCTCTGCCCACGGGTGGTGATGATGTTGGCAACAGAAGAGTTGCGGGTCGCGCTGGCAACCACTCACTTGCCTTTACTGGCAGTGCCGGGGGCTATCACTCAGGCGAGTCTGCATGAAGTTATCACCATTCTTGATAATGACTTGAAAACCAAATTTGGTATTAGCCAACCACAGATTTATGTGTGTGGGCTTAATCCGCATGCGGGTGAAGGTGGCCATATGGGCCATGAAGAGATCGATACCATTATTCCCGCGTTAGATGCATTGCGTCAGCAAGGAATAAACCTTATCGGTCCGCTCCCCGCAGACACACTATTTCAGCCTAAATATCTGCAACATGCGGATGCCGTTCTTGCCATGTACCATGATCAAGGGCTGCCAGTACTGAAATATCAAGGGTTTGGCCGAGCTGTCAATATCACACTTGGACTACCTTATATCCGCACATCTGTGGATCACGGTACCGCTTTAGAACTCGCCGCAACCGGTTCTGCCGATGTCGGCAGTTTCATTACGGCATTAAACTTAGCCATTAAAATGATAAATAATAGCAATGAATAATAGAGTCCACCAAGGGCACTTTGCCCGCAAACGCTTTGGACAAAACTTTTTAAACGATCAGTTTGTCATCGACAGCATTGTCTCCGCTATCCATCCGGTTCCCGGTGAAGCGGTAGTTGAGATTGGCCCCGGTTTAGGCGCATTGACTGAACCAGTTGCCGCTCGTATGGATCATATGACAGTCATCGAGCTAGACCGCGATTTGGCTGCTCGTCTGGCCAGCCATCCTCAACTGAAAGACAAGCTCACTATTCATCAAGAAGATGCGATGAAAATCAATTTTTCTGAGCTAGCAGAGCAAGCAGGGCAATCATTACGGGTCTTTGGTAACCTGCCCTACAATATCTCTACCCCGCTGATGTTTCATCTTTTCAGCTATACTAATGCAATCCGCGACATGCATTTCATGTTGCAAAAAGAAGTGGTTAACCGCCTGGTTGCAGGGCCTAACAGTAAAGCTTATGGCCGTCTGACAGTAATGGCGCAATACTATTGCAACGTCATCCCTGTGCTGGAAGTGCCGCCAACTGCATTTACCCCGGCCCCGAAAGTGGATTCGGCCGTGGTGCGTCTTATTCCTCATGTGAATATGTCAAATCCAGTGGGTGATGTGCGAATGCTGACCCGCATTACCACGCAAGCATTCAACCAGCGCAGAAAAACCGTGCGTAATAGCTTGGGTGACCTATTCACTTCAGAGCAATTAATCGAATTAGGTATTGACCCGATAATGCGGGCAGAGAATATCTCGGTAGCACAATACTGTAAGCTGGCTAACTGGCTTTCAGCTCAATCGGCACCACAAGAATAAGCAGGAGCACATTATGATTGAACAGCCCCGCGTTTGTGTACAGGTACAAAGTATCTATGTGGAAACTCAGTCGATACCTGATGAAGAGCGTTTTGTCTTCGCCTATACCGTGACAATTCGTAATTTAGGCCGTTCAAATGTGCAACTTATTGGCCGCTATTGGTTAATTACCAATAGCAATGGCCGACAGACAGAAGTTCAGGGCGAAGGAGTCATTGGCGAACAGCCGTTGATCCTGCCAGGTAACGAGTTCCAATACACCAGCGGAGCTGTTCTAGAAACGCCGCTGGGTACCATGGAAGGGCATTATGAGATGGTTGACCACCTCGGTCAGGCTTTCCGTACTGTGATTCCGGTGTTCCGTTTAGCGATCCCCGCACTTATCCATTAACCCTGACCTCAACTATGTCTACTTATCTTATTGGCGATGTTCATGGCTGCCTTGATGAGTTACTCGCGCTATTAGCGCAAGTGAACTTTGACTCGCAGCAAGATACCTTGTGGCTGACCGGTGACTTAGTTGCCCGAGGCCCGGCCTCACTGGATGTATTACGTTACGTCCGCTCACTAGGGCCAGCCGTACGGATGGTTCTGGGGAATCATGACCTGCATTTGCTGGCGGTTTATGCTGGCATCAGCCGCAATAAACCCAAAGACCGCATCACTCCGCTGCTTGAAGCCCCGGATGCTGACGAACTCATTAATTGGTTACGCCGCCAACCGGTTTTGCAGGTTGATGACGAATTAAAATTGATTATGGCCCATGCCGGTATTACCCCTCAGTGGGATATAGAAACAGCCCAGATGTGTGCCCGTGAAGTCGAGGCCGTCTTAAGTAGTGATAGTTACCCGCTATTCCTTGATGCAATGTACGGTGATATGCCCAACAACTGGTCACCAGAATTGACGGGGTTAGCGCGTTTGCGTTTTAGCACTAATGCATTGACCCGCATGCGTTTTTGCTTCCCAAATGGGCAACTGGATATGATCTGTAAAGACACGCCAGAAAATGCCCCTGCCCCACTTAAACCTTGGTTTGAGCTACCGCGACTGGTCAGCCCTGAGTATTCAATTATCTTTGGTCACTGGGCATCGCTGGAAGGAAAAGGTGTCCCTGAAGGAATTTATGGGCTGGATACCGGTTGTTGTTGGGGAGGCAATTTAACCTTGCTCCGTTGGGAAGATAAATGTTATTTCACACAACCTGCTTTCAAAGTTGAAGCTGGAATAAGTCATGCTGATGAATTATCGCCAACAGCAGAGAATCCTCCCAACTATTTATAAATTACAACAAAGATAAAGGTGCATACTAAAATGTACCTTTATCTTTTATTAGGGTGTCGTCAATATTATTTTCTAACATTTCAATTTCCGCCGAAACCAACCCAATTACGCCACTGAGTAGTCCGACCAATCCCATATCACTCATACTAAAATCACAAATTTCACGCCGCTCAGCATGACATAATCTATCAACGTTCAATTTACTGTTAGTCATATTATGATTTCTCTTTTCATCACACCAAGACATCGCCATTAAACAGTTAAAAAAATGAAGACATCCTAATAATAAGAATAGATCATGAAGGAAATATGACATTAAAATGTAGAATAAAATATCATTGTGACGATACGTTATCAGAACTACAATATGTTATCAGAACTACAATACGTTATCAGAATGTTGCTTTATAAGCCGATACAATATCATGGGTAAGCCGCTTTAAAATACATTGGTTAGTGTGAGTCGCAGTACACATATAAGCTTCGCTACCATATAATAACTCAGGGCTTTTTAACCAATTTATTTCCCCCTCAATCGAAAGATACATTCCGCCATCACCCAAGCTATCCTCATCTCGAAAATACATATCAACTGAACCAAACTCCAGAGAATATTTACAACTGGTTAATGTGCCAATTTTCTGATCGAGGTTTTTATATGGGATATAAATAACATGCATAAAAGAATTAATATACCCATTATTTTCAGTACCAAGAGAAACTCCCAGCCATTTACCATCATTACTGGTGTAAACACCTTGCTGATGGTTAATTTCAGATTTACTGGGACATGAAAATTTTTCATCCGCTAATATATATTGACTAAATAAAAACAAAGATAGCGCTACTAGTTTAGTTGTCATCTTACTCTCTCATGTTTTAGGTATGCAATATTAGGTTGGTTTCATTATCTCTATTCATATAGCTATCGCTACGATTAAAAGATTAACATTCATGAGAGAATTGAAAACATCAAATAATAATAAAATATCATTATTAATTAATAAGTAGTATTCCAAAAAAAGAAAGGCTCATCAATTAATAATGAGCCTTTCTGTCTGATCATATTGTTATCGCAATTAGCGGCGCTCAAGGATCTCGAAGCAATAGCTGTGTGAATTAGCCTCGTCTGCATCATGGAACTCACTAAAGGTGCTTTCCCATTCATCAGGCTCATAGTCTGGGAAATGAGTATCACCACCAACTTCAGCATCAATGTGAGTGAGATACATGCGGTTAGCGCGGTCTAAAAATTGCTTATAGACACGCCCCCCCCCCATCACCATCACTTCTTCTACATTCCCCGCCAAGGCCAGCGCATCATCAATAGAGGTAGCCCATGTCACGCGGTCATCAGTGCCCGGTTGGCTACTGATAACAATATTCAACCGCCCAGGTAGAGGGCGGCCGATAGATTCGAATGTCTTGCGACCCATAATTACCGGTTTATTTAGCGTGTTACGTTTGAACCACGCTAAGTCAGCCGGTAAGTGCCATGGCATGGCGTTTTCCATACCAATAACGCGATCTGCTGCCAATGCAGCGATCAGGCTGATAATCATTATTAAACCCTGTAGGCTGCGAGAGCCAGTCCCGAAAAATTGCTCACACTATACGGAAAGCCTAATCCAGCGTCGATAGCGATAAGCAGACTAATCACACATATAAGACTGCTCCTAGCCCGATGCAAAAGACAGGGAAGAAAAAAACCCTTATACACCAGGACGTTTGCGATATAACCATAATCCAGGCAAGGATAAACCAATCGACAACGCACCGACAATAAATGATGCCTTCAAGAAATTAGTCACCATCGTGGACATTAATGCCTCGGTGTAACCCAGATGAGAAATCTCTACGACTGATATCATCGCGGTGTAAGCAGAAATCCCAGGGAACATCGGAATGACGGCAGCAACAGTGAAGACTTTCGGGTGCGCCAACAACCAGCGCGACCAATTAATTCCGATGACGCCAATCATAACTGAAGCCAATAATGAAGCTAGCTCGATATTCATACCAAAATGAATCATCAGCATGCGCGAGCCGTGCCCAACAGCCCCCAGCAATGCGCAGTAGCGTAATGCCCGCACCGGCACATTAAATACCATAGCAAAACCCAGCGCCGGAATAGCCGCCAACACCATATCTTGCAATAATGCCCAGAGTAAATTCATCACCATCCGCGTAATCCCCACGCCGCCATCGCGAATATCACCCCAATACAGGTTGATAACGTCAATAAACTGGCCATTGCCCAACGAGCAAGACCCGTATTCACGTGCCCTTTAAACATATCGGCGACTGCATTGATCAGTGGGAATCCGGGAACTAACAACAGCACACTCGCCGCCATTGCTACACTGGAAGCCTCGTGGAAAAACGGTAAACGCATTAATAGCCCAGAAACGGATGTTGCGACAAACGCGGTAATACAGAAGTTAATCAGCGGGTTCATATGGCGTGCCGTTAAGCTTTGGCGCACAAACATCGCCAGCCCACTGGCTAAGAAAGTGATGGAAAATGCATCCCAACCGCCGCCATTTAACTTGCTAAAACAGCCGCATGATAAGGCGACCATCACCACCACTAGCCAGCGCGGATACCGCAGCGGCTTAATATGCTCAAGGCGTTTTTCCACATCTTTTATATCTAACAAATGATGTTCCACCATAATCACAATATGCTGCACCTCCGTCACGACATGCATATTGATGCCACGGTCAATATTTTTGCGGGTAGATGTCAGGCAATTGCCCTGGCTGATGGTGGTTAACACCACGGCATTAGCTGAAATGGAACTTTCGACACTGTCCATCCCCAAAGCGATACCAAGGCGCGCGGATAGCTGCTCAACCAGCATACTTTCTGCACCGTGTTGTAGCAGCAGCAATGCACACTTGATACACAAGCGTGTGATTTCCCGCTGTTTCTGATTTGGTACGTCACTGCTTATCACATTGTCCAGACTCATATTCGCGCATCACTATCCATCAAAAGAGTAAAAGATAAATGCAGGGAAACCCCGGTAGCGCTATTATCGTCAGAACGCGCCACTCTCACTGGGTATCCCTTATGCTTGAAACCTCTTTATTCGTCGCAACTATTGCTACATTGGGGATGCTCTCCCCCGGCCCTGATTTTTTTCTGGTGATTAAAAACGCCGCCCGCTATCGTCGCCCCGCAGCAATGATGACAGCACTCGGCGTCATTTTGGGCGTCGCTACACATATGTCTTATTGCGTAGCTGGCCTGGCCGTGGTTATCACCACCACACCGTGGCTGTTCAATTTCCTGAAATATGCCGGGGCCTGCTATTTAATCTGGATTGGTATCCAGGCACTGCTGTCGCGCGGAGAAAGTAAACTCAGCATCGGTAGCACCACTCTCTCCCCCATTACACTGAAAGCCGCATTCTTGCAGGGATACCTTTGCAATTTATTGAATCCCAAAGCAACTCTCTTTTTCCTCGCCGTTTTCACCCAAATATTGCAGATTAACTCCGGCGTGGGTGAAAAACTGTGGTACGCCTCAATCATCTGGGTACTGGCCGTCATTTGGTGGCCTTTGCTGGTTATTCTGATTCAAAGTGCACCAGTACGCCGTGGTTTGGCGAAAGCGCAAAAAGTTGTCGATAAGCTACTCGGTGGGCTATTAATCGGTTTGGGTATCAAAGTCGCTTTAAGCTAGTTAAACCGGCTGTGAGCCGCCGGACTATAAGCTACTCCCCACAACCCGCACGAACATTGATCTTCACCAATGTTGTTTATGAACAATACTATCGTTTATGAATAATACTTCTGCGTATAAGAAACACTGTATCGGTGAGTAAAAAGCGCGATTTTATAAATAATAAGCATAAAAAAGGGCGATGTTTCCATCGCCCGCTTTCTTACAATCTAAATTAACCTTTCATATTCTTAATCTTGGCGTGCATCTCTTGTACTGAAATCACTTGCTCGGTTGGGTCAGAATTCAGCGCCATTGCCGTCGCGAAGCCGCCATTCAAGGTCGTGTCGTAATGCACTTTGTATTGCAATGCACTACGGCGGATCAGCTTAGAGTCTTCAATCGCCTGACGCCCGGCTGTGGTATTCACGATATAAGTGTATTCGCCATTCTTGATGCGATCCTGAATGTGCGGACGGCCTTCATGCACCTTGTTGACCAAGCGCGGATTTATCCCCGCCTCGCCCAGCACCACCGCTGTACCGTGAGTTGCATCCAATTCAAAGCCCTGTTTCAGCAGCTTCGCGGCTAAATCAACCACCCGATGCTTATCCCCCTCGCGTACAGATAACAGTGCGCGGCCACTCTTTTTCATACCAGACTGGCTGCCCAGCATCGCTTTAGAGAAAGCTTCAGCGAAGGTACGGCCAACCCCCATAACTTCACCGGTAGAGCGCATTTCTGGCCCTAAAATCGGGTCAACACCAGGGAATTTGTTGAATGGCAGCACCACTTCTTTGACCGAGTAGTAAGGCGGGATAATTTCTTCCAGAACCCCTTGCTGTGCCAATGTCTGCCCCACCATCACACGAGCGGCAATTTTTGCCAGTGGCATGCCAGTTGCTTTAGAGACGAATGGCACAGTACGCGCCGCACGAGGGTTAACTTCAATCAGATAAACTTCGTTATTCTTCACCGCAAACTGCACGTTCATCAAGCCACGAACACAAAGCTCAAAGGCCAGTTTTTCTACTTGCTGGCGCATAACATCCTGAATTTCCTTGCTCAGGGTGTAAGCTGGCAATGAACAAGCTGAGTCACCGGAGTGAACCCCTGCTTGCTCGATGTGTTCCATAATGCCGCCGATTAACACGCGCTCGCCGTCACAAATGGCATCAACATCCACTTCTACTGCATCATCAAGGAAGCGGTCGAGCAGCACCGGCGCATCATTTGACACACTGACAGCATTTTGGAAGTAGCGGCGTAGGTCGACTTCGTCATACACGATTTCCATCGCGCGGCCACCCAACACATAAGAGGGGCGAACCACCAGCGGGTAACCCAAACCCGCTGCTTTTTCAACAGCTTGCTCGATAGTCGCTACCGTGGCGTTTGCCGGCTGTTTCAAACCCAGACGATTAACCGCCTGTTGGAAACGCTCGCGGTCTTCGGCACGGTCAATAGCATCCGGGCTGGTGCCGATAATAGGTACACCGGCCGCTTCCAACTCACGCGCTAATTTCAGTGGTGTTTGACCACCATATTGCACGATAACGCCCTGCGGTTTCTCGATACGGACGATCTCCAACACATCTTCCAGTGTCACTGACTCAAAATAGAGGCGGTCAGAAGTGTCGTAATCAGTGGAAACCGTTTCTGGGTTGCAGTTCACCATGATGGTTTCATAACCATCTGCACGCAGTGCCAGTGATGCATGTACACAGCAATAGTCGAATTCAATCCCCTGGCCGATACGGTTCGGGCCGCCGCCCAGCACCATCACTTTCGGGCGATCGCTGGTTGGGTTGGATTCGCACTCTTCTTCATAGGTCGAGTACATGTAAGCGGTGTCGGTGGAGAACTCAGCCGCACAGGTATCTACGCGCTTATAAACCGGGTGCAAACCCTGTTTGTAACGTAATTTGCGCACTTCGCTTTCAGCCGCGCCGACCAATTTCGCCAGACGGGCATCGGCGAAACCTTTGCGTTTCAACTGGCGCATATACTCAGCATTCAGGCCATTGATACCGCACTCCGCCACGTTTTCTTCTAAGCGCACCAGTTCTTCAATCTGCACCAGGAACCAGCGGTCGACGTTAGTCAGGTTAAAGACGCCATCAACAGACATACCGGCGCGGAATGCATCGGCGATATACCAAATTCGGTCAGAACCCGCTTCTTTCAATTCACGGCGGATCTTAGTCAGGGCCTCTGGATCATCAAGGCTGACTTTAGGATCAAAACCGGTCACGCCAACTTCCAGACCCCGCAATGCTTTTTGCAGTGATTCCTGTAATGTGCGGCCAATCGCCATCACTTCACCCACAGATTTCATCTGTGTGGTCAGGCGGTCATTAGCGCCAGCAAATTTTTCGAAGTTAAAGCGCGGGATTTTGGTGACAACATAGTCGATGGATGGCTCGAAGGAAGCCGGAGTACGGCCACCGGTGATGTCATTCATCAACTCATCCAGCGTATAGCCCACCGCCAGTTTGGCGGCAATCTTGGCGATCGGGAAGCCAGTGGCTTTAGAGGCCAGAGCGGAGGAGCGGGACACGCGCGGGTTCATTTCGATCACGATCAAACGGCCATTCTTCGGGTTCACCGAGAATTGCACATTAGAGCCGCCGGTCTCTACGCCAATTTCACGCAATACCGCCATCGAGGCGTTACGCATGATTTGATATTCTTTGTCAGTCAGGGTCTGCGCCGGTGCAACAGTGATGGAGTCGCCGGTATGAATGCCCATGGCATCGAAGTTTTCGATGGAGCAAACGATGATGCAGTTGTCATTTTTGTCGCGGACAACTTCCATCTCATATTCTTTCCAACCAATCAGTGACTCATCAATCAGCAACTCTTTAGTTGGCGATAAATCCAGACCGCGCTCGCAAATTTCTTCAAACTCTTCGCGGTTATACGCAATGCCGCCACCGGTGCCGCCCATGGTAAAGGATGGGCGGATAATGCAAGGGAAGCCGACGTCAGCTGCAACAGCCAATGCTTCTTCCATATTGTGCGCGATACCTGAACGGGCGGTATCCAGACCAATTTTCTTCATCGCGATATCAAAGCGACGGCGGTCTTCCGCTTTATCGATAGCATCAGCGGTAGCACCAATCATGGTGACACCGAATTCAGCTAGAACACCTTCGCGTTCTAATTCTAATGCGCAGTTCAGTGCGGTTTGGCCGCCCATGGTCGGCAATACTGCGTCCGGGCGCTCTTTTTCAATGATTTTGCGCACAACTTCCCAGTGAATCGGCTCGATATAAGTGGCATCGGCCATCTCTGGGTCGGTCATGATAGTGGCGGGGTTAGAGTTCACCAGAATAACGCGGTAACCCTCTTCACGCAGTGCCTTACAAGCCTGAGCACCGGAATAGTCAAATTCACAGGCCTGACCGATAACAATGGGGCCAGCGCCCAAAATCAGGATGCTTTTTATATCTGTACGTTTTGGCATGGTTTGACGCTCCTGATTATTTATGGGTATGGCTAGCAGCCGTCGCACGGTAAGCTTCAATCAACTCAATAAAGTGATCAAACAGCGGGGCGGCATCGTGCGGCCCAGGACTGGCTTCCGGGTGACCTTGGAAACTGAATGCTGCTTTATCAGTGCGGTGAATCCCTTGCAGGGAACCATCGAACAAAGAAACGTGTGTAGTGCGCAAGTTAGATGGCAATGTGCTTTCATCGACAGCAAAACCGTGGTTCTGCGCGGTGATCATCACACAATCAGCACCCAAATCTTTCACCGGATGGTTGCCACCATGATGACCAAATTTCATTTTGATGGTTTTTGCGCCGCTAGCCAATGCCAGCAGTTGATGACCTAAACAGATGCCAAACACCGGAATGTCGGTTTCGAGGAAGCGTTTAATCGCCGCGATGGCATAATCGCATGGCTCTGGGTCACCAGGGCCGTTGGATAAGAAAATGCCATCTGGATTGAGCTTCAGAACCTCTTCAGCCGGGGTCTGGGCCGGAACCACCGTCAGGCGGCAACCGCGATCAACCAACATGCGCAGAATATTGCGTTTTACACCGTAGTCATAAGCCACAACATGGAATGGCAGGTCTTCCGCTGGCTTCGCCGCAGGTAAGTCACCTTCCAGAGTCCAGCTACCTTGCAGCCAGTGATAAGCTTCTTTGGTGGTAACTTCCTTGGCCAGATCCATCCCTTTCAAACCGGGGAATGCTTTGGCTTTTTCCAGCGCCAGCGCAGCATCAGATAAGTCACCCACAATAATACAGCCGTTTTGAGCGCCCTTCTCGCGCAGCAACCGTGTCAGCTTACGCGTATCGATATCTGCAATCGCAACAATGTTGTGACGCTTGAGATACTCAGCTAAGCCTTCTTCATTACGATAGTTGCTGGCAATCAATGGCAGGTCGCGAATAACAAGACCTTGGGCGTGTACTGCGGAGGATTCTTCATCGGAGGCATTAGTGCCGACATTGCCGATATGAGGATAAGTAAGAGTGACGATCTGGCGGGAGTAGGAAGGATCAGTAAGGATTTCTTGATAACCGGTCATCGACGTATTGAAGACCACTTCCCCCACTGCCGTACCTTCTGCCCCGATGGCCCGACCGTGAAATTGGGTTCCGTCTTCGAGAACCAATAGCGCTGACTTAATCAAAACATCCTCCAGGGAATAAACAGTCACATTATTTGCATATTAATTCATATCTAGCGATCTAAATCAATGCAAAAACCGCCCTCAGAGCCAATTTTTGGCAAATTGGGCGCATTTTAATGATGAGTGACGCTTTTGTCTAGCCAAAGTGCCTTTTTTTCTCTGTTTTTTACCGTTTTCATTGAAATGAGTGGATTGTAGTGGCAAAAACACATGCTAACTTAACATAGTAAACGGTTGCGAGGGTAAGTGACTGGAAAAAATCGTTCTGGCGTAATGAAATCAAACATTATCACTTAATAGAGAGAGGAAAAGATAAAAAAAAGTGAGAAAACACAATAAAAAACAGGATAATGATAATAAAATAAATCAAATCCATTATTTACAACAAGTATAAAAAAGGACAATAAAATATTGCCCTGTTATCATATGATTATGATAAAAACAACCACATCACGGGTTGTGCTTTACACCTTTAAAGTTCGTTCAAATTCAGCACATCGCGCATATCAAACAAACCATTATCACGCTCAGAGACCCAAATGGCAGATTTAACCGCTCCATTGGCAAAAGTCATACGGCTAGTGGCTTTGTGAGTGATTTCTACTCGCTCGCCGATATCAGCAAACATCGCCGTATGCTCGCCCACAATGTCACCCGCGCGCACGGTGGCGAAGCCGATAGTGCCGGGTTTGCGCTCTCCAGTGTGGCCTTCGCGGGTATAAACCGCGCAATCTTTCAGTGAGCGCCCTAAAGATTCAGCTATCGCCTCCCCCATGGCCAACGCGGTACCTGACGGCGCATCAACTTTATGGCGATGATGCGCTTCAATAATTTCGATATCAGTGTAATCGCCCATGACTTTGGCCGCTTTTTCAAGCAGCTTAAGCACCACATTGACCCCAACACTGAAGTTAGCGGCGAACACAATGCCAATATCAGATGCCGCGGCACTGATGGCGGCTTTGCCGGCATCATCAAAACCGGTTGTTCCAATCACCATGGCCTTGCTATGTGTATGACAAATCGCTAAATGTTCCAGAGTGCCCTCTGGCCGCGTAAAGTCGATCAAAACATCAAAATGATCGATTACTTTAGATAAATCATCACTTACTGTGATATCTAGCAATCCTACTCCGGCCAGTTCACCCGCATCACTTCCCACCAAGGTGGACCCCGCGCGCTCTACAGCAGCCCCCAATACAACACCTTTAGTCTGTGTAATGGCCTGGATAAGTTGCCGGCCCATACGGCCACCCGCGCCAACGACGGCGATACGAATTGTTGAATCAGTCATGAGTTCTCCCAATATTGTGTCATCTACCCTGACAAGGTTTCAGATTAGCCGCCCGCCATGCACTCTGCCAGCCTATTTAATCTGTATTAGAAAAAAATGATATACGCTCACTTTTATCAGTGAAACCACTTAATTCCTTATATAATACTCGGTAACACTTCATCTGGCGTCCTGTGGTTATTTCGCATATTCATGCAGTTATGGCGAAATACACCCATAAAAAAGCAGCCACTTAGGGCTGCTTGATATTGCCGATTAACACCTAACTGAAATCAGTCGACCTGCTTAACCTCAACACGCAATTCTTTTGGCACTTCAAAAATGATATTTTCTTCACGGCCACGCAGTTCAACAGACGCATCCGCACCGAGATCTTTCAAGCGAGCAATGACTTGCTGTACCAGAATATCCGGTGCCGAAGCGCCAGCCGTCACACCAATACATGCCGCATCCTGTAACCAGGACTCTTGGATATCAGCTGCAGAATCAATCAGATATGCCGCTTTCCCCATGCGCTGCGCAAGCTCAGCCAAGCGGTTCGAGTTGGACGAGTTTTTCGACCCTACCACCAAAACCACATCGGCATCATTCGCCAAATTCCGTACCGCTTCTTGCCGGTTGGTTGTGGCATAGCAGATATCATCTTTACGCGGGCCGATAATCTTCGGGAAACGCTGGCGCAAGGCATCAATCACGGCGGAAGTATCATCAACTGACAAAGTGGTCTGGGTCATAAAGCAGAGGTTATTCTCGTCTTTAATGTTCAGTTTCCAAACATCATCAGGTGACTCGACCAAATACATCCCCCCTTTCGGGTTGTTATATTGGCCCATAGTCCCTTCCACTTCCGGATGGCCAGCATGGCCTATCAGGATAGCTTCTTTCCCTTTGCGACTGGCTCGAGCAACTTCCATATGAACTTTAGTGACCAATGGACAGGTTGCATCAAACAGCATCGTCAATTCGCGCGCGCGCGCCTCGGCACGAACAGCCTGTGACACACCATGGGCCGAGAAAATCAAAATGGAACCATCAGGTACCTCAGAGATATCCTCGATAAAAATAGCCCCGCGATCGCGCAGGCTATCAACCACATAGCGATTATGCACCACTTCATGGCGCACATAAATTGGCGCGCCGTACATTTCGATCGCGCGTTCAACAATACTGATAGCCCGATCAACTCCGGCACAAAAGCCGCGTGGATTAGCCAGCAATATCTGCATGCATAGCCTCCTGTTGGGGGTCAATCTCCAGCACTTCAATATCAAAGCTGACGACATGCCCGGCCAACGGGTGATTAAAATCAACAGTAATGGACTCTTCTGCTACTTCCCGCACTACGCCCGGCATTTCACTGCCATCACGGGAGGTAAACAGCATAATAGTGCCCGCATCCGGTACGCCAGTTTGCGCAAAGTCACGCTGTGTAAAGTACTGAATCAAATCAGGACTTTCCAAGCCAAATGCATCTTCAGGTTGTAAAGTAAAAGTGTGTTTATCACCCACTGTCAAACCAATTAACTGTTGCTCCAGCGCGTCGCTTAGGCTGTTATCGCCTAAGCGGAATAGCGCGGGCTTCCCGTGAATATGGGTAGATTCGGCCGTTGAGCCATCTTCCAATTTCAGAGTGAAATGCACTAATACGGCACTACTGTTTTGTACAAAATGGTCTTGTACTTGATGACTTTCTACCTGTTCAGACATATCACTCCCCTTTATTCATCGCGGTTTTTTCAGCCGGGCTTAAGAAGCCTTCAAAGATAACCAGCGCAGCACCGATACAGATGGCGGTATCGGCGAAGTTAAATGTTGGGAAATGCCAGTTATTGACGTGAAAATCGATAAAATCGATTACCGCGCCATGTACCATACGATCAAATAAGTTACCTAATGCCCCACCAATAATTAGGGCATAAGCGCAATTAAGCAGACGTTGTTTGGCCGTAGACCGATACATCATCACCATCAATAGGACTGAAATACCGATAGCTATCCCTGCAAAGAACCAACGCTGCCAGCCGCTTTTATCCGCAAGGAAGCTAAATGCCGCGCCAAAATTCTGCGCGTAGGTCAGGTTGAAAAAAGGAATCAGTGGCACGGACTCATACAGTGCAAAGTGGGTCATAACCCACTGTTTGCTGCCGAGATCCACAATCACCACCAGTACAGCCAGCCATAACCAGCGCAATCCGGTCGAACAAATAGGTTTACTCATCAGGCGTACTTACGCTCTTCGCCGTCTCCGGCAACGTTAGTGACACAGCGGCCGCACAATTCAGCATGTTCCGCCACCAAACCGACATCCTGAGTGTAATGCCAGCAACGCGGGCACTTCTCACCGTCAGCTTTATTAAAGGTAATTTTCAGCCCAGAGATTAGCTCGCTTTGCTGCGCATCATCACCGGCATCAGCATAATCTGCGACTTTCGCAGCCGATGTCAGCAACACAAAACGCAGCTCATCTTGCAAGCTGTTCAAACGCGCTGCCAATTCAGGTGTGGCAAACAAAGTCACGGCAGCTTCCAGCGAACCACCGATACGTTTATCGCTACGGGCTTGCTCCAACACCTTATTCACTTCGCCGCGAACTTTTAACAGCTCGGCCCAGAAAGTATCGTTCATACTCTCATCGCCCGCCAACCCGAACAGCCCCTCATACCACTCTTCAGTAAAGACATACTGCGGGCGCTCACCTGGCAGTTGGTTCCAGATTTCATCTGCGGTGAATGACATAATTGGTGCCATCCAGCGAACCAATGCTTCTGCAATATGGAACAGCGCGGTCTGGCAACTACGACGGGCAACACTGTCGCCTTTGGCGGTGTATTGACGGTCTTTAATGATATCGAGGTAGAAAGAACCCATCTCGACCGAACAGAACTGCATCAAACGCTGCACAACTAAGTGGAAATCGTAATTTTCGTACGCTTCCATGATCTCGGCTTGTGCGGCTTGCGCGCGGCCCACGGCCCAGCGGTCTACCACCACCATCTCTTCTGAGGCCACCTGATGCAATGCTGGATCGAAGCCATTAAGGTTAGCCAGCAAGAAACGCGCGGTGTTACGGATACGGCGATAAGAGTCCGCAGAGCGCTTCAGGATTTCATCAGAAACCGCGATTTCGCCAGTGTAATCGGTAGAAGCCACCCACAAACGCAGGATATCGCCACCCAATTTGTTCATGACATCTTGCGGGCTGATGGTATTACCGATGGACTTGGACATTTTACGCCCCTGACCATCAACGGTGAATCCATGAGTCAATACCTGACGATAAGGCGCTTTGCCTTTCATCGCGGTCGCAATCATCAATGAAGACATAAACCAGCCGCGGTGCTGGTCAGAACCTTCCAGATACATATCCGGGCTATGACCACCAAACTCTGGGCGGACGTCAACCACAGAAGAGTGGGTTGAACCGGAGTCAAACCACACATCCAATGTATCTGGCACTTTGACATAATCAGCAGCATCGGCACCTAAGATCTCAGCCGGGTCTAGATCCCACCATGCTTGAATGCCATCTTGTTCAACACGTTTGGCTACTTCTTCCATCAGCTCAGTGCTGCGCGGGTGAAGCGCTTCGGTCTCTTTATGAACAAACAGAGACATCGGCACACCCCAGGTACGCTGGCGCGAAATACACCAATCTGGGCGGTTTGCGACCATGGTTTCAATACGCGCCTGGCCCCACTCGGGGATCCACTGCACGCCTTTTATCTCTTCCAGCGACTGCTTGCGCAGACCTTTTTGATCCATACTGATGAACCACTGCGGTGTAGCACGGAAGATAATTGGCGTTTTGTGACGCCAGCAGCATGGGTAGCTGTGAACCAGTTTTTCAACTTTCAGCAATGCGCCTTTTTCGCGCAGCAGCTCAACAATCACATCGTTGGCTTTAAACACGAACATGCCGTCCAGCGTCGGGTAAGTCCCCGCCAAATAGCAGCCGTTCGGGCCGACCGGATTAGCCACTTCCAAACCGTATTTCTGACCAATAACAAAGTCATCCGGGCCGTGGCCAGGGGCGGTATGAACTGCGCCGGTACCGGCATCCAGTGTTACGTGATCGCCCAAGATTGCTGGGACATCAAAGCCCATAAACGGATGATTGAAGCGCAGCAGTTCCAGATCAGAACCTTTGCAACTGCCTAATACCGTCCATTCCGTAATGCCAGCGCGCTTCATAACGCTTTCAACCAGATCTTCCGCCAGAATCAGGTATTCGCCTTGGATCTGTACAAGCTGATAAATGTATTCAGCATTCAGTGAAATGGCGCGGTTCGCTGGCAAAGTCCACGGCGTGGTGGTCCAAATAACCAGTGAAATCGGGCCGTTAGCATTTGCTGCACCGAATTTAGCGCACACTGCAGCCACATCGACCGCGTTAAAACGCACATCAATGGAGGGGGAGGTTTTATCGTAATATTCAACTTCGGCTTCAGCCAGTGACGAGCCGCAGTCTGTACACCAATGCACTGGCTTCGCGCCTTTGTGCAAGTGGCCGTTATCAATGATTTTGCTTAATGCGCGAATGATATTGGCTTCAGTTTTGAAATCCATCGTCAGATAAGGATGGTCCCAATCGCCCAACACACCCAAGCGGATGAAATCTTTCTTCTGGCCTTCGACCTGCTCAGCTGCGTATTTACGGCACGCAGTACGGAATTCCGCGGCGCTGACTTTTTCGCCTGGCTTACCAATTAATTGTTCAACTTTTAACTCGATCGGCAAACCATGGCAGTCCCAACCTGGAATATAAGGTGAGTCGTAGCCAGCCATTCCTTTCGATTTAACAATAATATCTTTGAGAATTTTGTTAACAGAGTGACCAATGTGAATGTTGCCGTTCGCATAAGGAGGGCCGTCGTGCAAAATAAAGGTCTTTTTACCCTTCTTGGCCGTACGAATAATCCCGTACAGATCCTGCTCATACCAACGTTTCAGCATGTCAGGTTCACGCTTAGCCAGATCGCCGCGCATCGGGAACCCTGTTTCAGGCAAATTCAGGGTATTCTTGTAGTCACTCATTAGATTCTCGGTTCCGTTTCGGCTAGAAATATTAAACCGGTGTCTTTAGCCCGAAAAATGTTCGGGCCGTCACCACATCATGGGCGATTTGCTGCTTCAAAGCATCGAGCGAAGCAAAACGCTGTTCGTTGCGCAGTTTCGCGCGGAGCACCACATCAATATGACGCCCATAAAGATCCATAGTTATATCAAGCAGATGAACCTCTAGCTGCTGGCGGACACCAGCAACGGTAGGCCGAGTGCCAATATTGGCAACACCGGGCAATGGCTTTGGACCTAAGCCATACACATCAACCGCATACACTCCTTTTACGGGAGCAACTAAACGTTTTAACGGCAAATTCGCCGTGGGGAAACCTATCGTCCGTCCCAGTTCGTCCCCGTGAACCACTCGGCCGGAAATACTGTATGGGTGACCCAGCAATGTCTCAGCCAACACCAAATTGTCGTCATGAAGTGCCTGACGAATCGCGGTGCTGCTAATGCGCAGACCACCATCACAAAAGCTGTCAGTGCTGATGACATCAAAGCCAAACTCAGCACCCGCTTGTTGTAATAGCTGAAAATCCCCCTGACGCTCTGCGCCAAAGCGGAAATCATCGCCAACAGTTAAAAACTTAACACCCAACTTCTCTACCAGCAACTTAGCAACAAAAGCTTGCGCAGTAATAGCAGCAAAACGCGGATCAAATTTAACGCACAATAAATAGTCAACACCGGCATCGCTCAGATATCTGGCTTTATCGCGTAAACGCGTCAGTCGAGCCGGTGCTTTATCCGCTGCAAACAATTCCAGTGGTTGCGGTTCAAATATCATCACCATAACGGGCAGCCCCAAGCGCTGACCTTCGCGCTTTAACTGCTCCAATAAGGCCTGATGTCCGCGATGGACACCATCAAAGTTACCGATAGTTAGCACGCAACCATGGTGGCGTGCCCGGATATTATGTATACCGCGAATTAGCTCCATAGCTGGCTCAAAACAGTGGAAATCGCCGGATTATACCTTGTACCGCGGTTAAGGTTAACCCGCGATTGGTACCTTTAACCGAAAGTCATGCCATTTTGCTAAAAATACGCAGGTAAAATCCCTTTTACTCACTTTATCCTGTAGAATACGCACGCCGTTGAATACAGAAGCAGGCTGAGATTTTTACAAGAACCACCGTCGAATCCCTTCGAGGCAGTGAACTGTGGAATTTTCTTTCGAAAGACTGTATTCCGCAGCGCGAAGCTGGTAAAATCCCGCTCCATCACAACGTAGCAAGTGCCGCCCGTACAAACGGCGCTTATTTGCACAAATCCATTGACAAACGAAGGCTAAAAGGGCATATTCCTCGGCCTTTGAATTGTCCTCAATAGAATATATTTGGGAGTTGGACCTTGGCTAATATCAAATCAGCTAAGAAACGCGCCGTACAGTCTGAGAAACGCCGCAAGCATAACGCTAGCCGTCGCTCAATGGTGCGTACCTTCATTAAGAAGGTGTATGCGGCAATCGCAGCTGGCGATAAAGACGCAGCGCAAAAAGCATTTAATGAGATGCAACCAATCGTGGATCGTCAGTCCTGTAAAGGTCTGATCCACAAAAACAAAGCAGCGCGCCATAAGTCAAACTTAGTAGCGCAAATCAACGCAATGCAGTAATTGCATTATGTTGGCTGCTTCGTAAAAAGACCGGCCTAGGCCGGTTTTTTTATATCTAAAATTTGGCTAACTCATCAAATCGTAAAGCTAATGCTAGCTACGAATAGCTGATAGCTATGCCACTTACGATTCGAATCAATCGGTTTAACCGCTAAAAAGTGCGGAAAAATCCTTGTTACATACCCGCTGCACCGCAGGATGTTGAATCATGCGCTCGGCAAAAATAACGTAATACTCTTCCTGCACATTATCTAAACGGCCAATTTCTACAATTTCGTCATCTTTGGCATAGGTATCTGCGGCATACAGAGTTGGCGCAACGAAAATAGCATTGTTATAGATAGCAAAGGCTTTCATCAACGCCGCGTCATCAAATTCTCCCAGAATTTCCACTTGTAGGCCTTTGCTGTTAATCCAGTTTAATAATTTACGCCCCAACATTGAACGGCGACCGGGCACCAACAAACGTTTTTGTTGCAAACAAGCCGGGAAAGGCAAATCTGGAATGGGCTGGCGACAATAAAAACTCACACTACATTCGCCAAGCTTCACCGAAAATAGCCCCTCTTGCTGACTGGAATCCACCGGGCAATCAGACAGTATCATGTCCAACTTATGCTGACTTAATTGCTCCAGCAGCATTTCGTGGGTCGATTCAAAACAGCGTAAATGAATTTTTTCATGATCCACCACGGCAGTTTCCAGCACCTGGCTAACCAAGCGCTTGGATAAAGCATCAGCAACGCCAACATCAAATAACAAGTTAGATTCTTTACGATAGTTAACGATATCAAGCATTTCATGGCTGAGCATGAACATCTTATCAGCATAGCGAAAGACCAATTGCCCCAATTCTGATGGCACCAGCCCACGCCCCTGGCGCTTAAACAATTTACCGCCCAGACGCTCTTCCAATGCTTTAATTTGCCCGGTAATCGTTTGTGGCGTCAAAAACAGAGCCTCAGCCGCGCCTACGACAGAGCCTTCCTTGCAGACCTGCCAAAAATAATAAAGATGATTGAAATTGATGTGCGACATTCGCATGTTGTTATCTCCTTAACATATCGGCGAGCTATAAACTCGTCATACTTCAAGCTGCATATGCGTTGGCTGCTCTTGCTCACCCGAATCACTTATCTGTGTAAGCTCATCAGGATTCACTCAATTGCCGCCTTCCTGCAACTCGAATTATTTAGAGTAGATACAGCCCTATGCACGACTAAACATTCCCTGTTCCGAGACTTAGCCTAGAAATCCATCAGGTAGAACGCCAGTACCTTGACGAGCGGTACTGGCCATTCAAATATTAATCAATAAGTTATTTCTTCTTTGCCGGCAAAGCCAGGCGCAACAAGCTATAACCCACAATAGCTGCGGTGGTGGAACCTAGTAATATGCCCAACTTAGAATAGGTAAGCAAAGCAAGATCGGCCCCATCGAATGCCAGCGAGGCAATAAATATCGACATAGTAAAGCCGATACCGCATAACACTGACACCGCAAAAATTTGCTTAAAGTTGATGGCATCGGGCAGTTTAGCAATCCCTAACTTAACCGCGAGCCAACTAAAGAGAAAAATCCCCAGTGGTTTACCAATAAACAGGCCGCTCGCAATCCCCAAAGGCAATAGCGATGTCAATCCAGCGATTGAAACGCCTTGCAACGAAACTCCCGCATTGGCAAAAGCAAATAACGGCAGAATCAAATAGGCAACCCACGGGTGCAAACCATGCTCCAATGATTCCGAAGGCGAGCGCTTATCTTTGGTGTGCAGCGGGATCATAAAGCCGACAATCACACCAGCTAAGGTCGCGTGTACTCCTGATTTAAGAATACAGACCCACAGAACCAATCCGACCAGCAGATAGGCGGATGTTTTCCCCACCCCACGCCAGTTCATATAGCCCAGCAAAGCAATAGCGGCGGCGGCAATCCCTAAAGCTTGCAGAGAAACCTCATGGGTATAGAACAATGCAATAATAATGATGACGCCCAGGTCATCAATAATGGCCAATGCCAGTAAAAAGACTTTTAGGCTGGTTGGAACCCGGTTCCCCAGTAATGCCATCACACCCAATGCAAAAGCAATATCGGTTGCAGCTGGAATTGCCCAACCTTGGCGAGTGACTTCATCAGCCCCATTAAACAGTAGATAAATCAAGGCCGGGGCGAGCATACCGCCCAAAGCAGCAATCGCCGGAAAAACGGCTTTATCGCGCCCCGCCAGTGAGCCTTCCATCAGCTCCCGTTTAACTTCCAAGCCGACAACCAAGAAGAATACGGCCATTAAGCCATCATTAATCCACAACAGCAGCGGTTTGCTGATATCCAGTGACGCAATTTTTATCGATACCGGGACATCTAAAAATGATTGATAAGCCCCTTGAAGAGCGCTGTTAGCCATAAATAAGGCGACGATGGCGGCAAAAATTAAAATCAGACCGCCCGCGGCCTCTTGGCGTAAAAATTGACGAATAATGTTTGTCACAATGAATAGCTCCTTACATCAGACAATGAGCTGCTGCTCGACAAATCAATTCATGAATTTTAGGATAACCCTTAACTCGAAAAAAGTCGTTTTTATGGCAAGTAATACTCGAAAAAACCGATCAATTGAGCATATGCATCACATATTTTTACACCAAATAATGAAAAAAAATCCCCGATATTTATCGAGGATTTTTAATTTTCATTTTTATTAGCAGGTTAACTGCTTAGCCATGATTAGCGGGTCAAGTCATCAAAGAATTTCTTAACACCGTCTAAAAAGCTTTTAGAGCGAGGGCTGTTTTTCTCACCCGCAGCGCCAACAAAACTTTCTTCCAGTTCGCGCAGTAATTGTTTCTGTTTTTCACTTAGGTGGACTGGAGTCTCAACTACAACGCGGCAGAGCAAGTCACCTTGGCTACCACCACGAACAGATTTAACCCCTTTCCCGCGCATACGGAACAGTTTGCCGGTTTGCGTTTCCGCAGGCACTTTCAGTTTAACGCGGCCATCCAACGTCGGGACTTCAATCTCGCCACCTAAGGCCGCCATAGCGAAGTTAATCGGCACTTCACAATACAGATTATTGCCTTCACGTTCGAAGATTGGGTGCGCTTTAACCTGTACCTGAACATATAAATCGCCTGCTGGTGCGCCGTGTTCGCCGGCTTCACCTTCACCACTTAAACGAATGCGGTCACCGGTATCAACGCCCGCCGGAATTTTAACCGACAGTGTTTTTGATTTCTCAACGCGACCATGCCCATGACATTTGTTGCACGGATCTTTAATAATTTGGCCGCTGCCATGACAAGTCGGACACGCCTGTTGTACGGTGAAGAAACCTTGGCGCATATGCACCTGACCTGCACCACGGCAAGTCGAGCAAGTCACTGGTGAGCTGCCCGGTTTAGCACCGCTACCATGGCAAACATCACATTCATTTAGCGTTGGGATGCGGATTTCTTTGGTTACACCGCGCACCGCTTCTTCCAGTGTCAGATCCATGTTATAGCGCAAATCTGAACCACGGGAAGCTCGCTGACGACGGCCACCGCCGAAGATATCACCGAAAACATCACCAAAAATATCGCTAAAATCAGCACCGCCACCACCAAAACCACCGCCGCCCATGCCACCTTGTTCAAAGGCTGCATGACCATACTGATCATATGCTGCGCGCTTTTGTGGGTCGGTCAAAATTTCATAGGCTTCTTTAACTTCTTTGAAATTTTCGCCGGTATCGTTCTCATCCTGATTACGGTCCGGATGATACTTTACTGCCAGGCGTTTATAGGCCTTTTTGATTTCACGTTCATCGGCACCCTTTGCAACGCCTAAAACCTCGTAATAATCTCTCTTCGCCATTCTCTTTTTTTCCTACCCTTAACATGCGTGCACGGGCGTAGAGTTTCCTCGACGCCCGTGCTGGTTCCCAGCAACAGTAAGGCCTACTGTTGCAGTGCCCGCTTAAGGGCTATTATTTTTTGTCTTTTACTTCTTCGAATTCGGCGTCTACGACGTCGTCTTCTTTCTTAGCACTGGTATCACCAGCATCACCGCCTGCGGCTGCTTGCTGCTGCTGAGCCATTTCCAGCAATTTGCCAGAAACTTGCACCAGAGCCTGAGTTTTGGCTTCGATCTCAGCTTTATCTTCGCTTTTCAAAGCCGCTTCCAGCGCTTTCACTGCATCTTCGATGACAGTTTTGTCTTCTGCTGGCAGTTTGTCACCGGCTTCTTCCAACTGTTTACGAGTACCGTGAATCAGGTGGTCAGCTTGGTTACGAGTCTGTACCAGTTCTTCAAACTTACGGTCTGCTTCAGCGTTTGCTTCAGCATCGCGAACCATTTTCTGGATTTCTTCCTCGTTCAAACCAGAAGATGCCTTGATGGTAATCTTCTGCTCACGACCGGTATTTTTGTCTTTAGCAGACACATGCAAAATACCATCGGCGTCGATATCGAAGGTCACTTCGATTTGCGCCATGCCGCGAGGTGCCGCCTGGATACCATCCAGATTGAACTGCCCCAGAGACTTGTTATCCTGAGCACGTTTACGCTCACCCTGAAGCACATGGATGGTTACCGCAGACTGATTGTCTTCCGCAGTAGAGAACACCTGGCTGTGCTTAGTTGGGATAGTGGTGTTTTTGGTGATAAGCGGAGTCATCACACCACCCATGGTTTCAATACCCAGTGACAGTGGAGTCACGTCCAACAACAAAACGTCTTTCACTTCACCAGACAGAACACCACCCTGCACTGCCGCACCAATAGCTACAGCTTCATCTGGGTTAACGTCTTTACGTGGTTCTTTACCGAAGAAATCAGCTACTTTTTTCTGAACCATTGGCATACGAGTCTGACCACCGACCAGGATAACGTCCTGGATATCGGAAACAGACAAGCCAGCATCCTGCAGAGCCACTTTCAGTGGTTCAATAGAACGGTTGACCAAATCTTCTACCAGTGACTCCAACTTAGCGCGGGTCACTTTGATGTTCATGTGTTTTGGACCGCTACCATCAGCCGTAATGTACGGCAGGTTAACGTCGGTCTGTTGAGCGGAAGACAGCTCAATTTTTGCTTTTTCAGCGGCTTCTTTCAGGCGCTGCATGGCCAGTGGATCGGTACGCAGATCCATACCCTGGTCTTTCTTGAATTCATCAACCAGATAGTTGATCAGGCGGCTATCGAAGTCTTCGCCCCCCAAGTGGGTATCACCGTTGGTTGCCAGAACTTCAAAGGTTTTTTCGCCGTCGACTTCATCGATTTCGATAATTGAGATATCGAAAGTACCACCACCGAGGTCATAAACCGCGATAGTACGGTTACCGACTTCTTTGTCCAAACCATAAGCCAATGCAGCCGCTGTTGGTTCGTTAATGATACGTTTTACTTCCAGACCTGCGATACGGCCAGCATCTTTAGTTGCCTGACGCTGAGCATCGTTAAAGTATGCAGGTACAGTGATAACCGCTTCAGTAACTGGTTCACCCAGAAAATCTTCAGCTGTTTTCTTCATTTTCTTCAGCACTTCAGCAGAAATCTGCGGCGGTGCAACTTTCTGGCCTTTTACTTCAACCCACGCATCACCATTGTCAGCTGCCACGATTTTGTACGGCATGATGTCTTTATCACGCTGTGCTTCTTCGTCCTGGAAACGACGGCCAATCAAACGCTTGATCGCAAACAGTGTATTTTGCGGGTTAGTAATAGCCTGACGTTTAGCCGGTTGACCAACCAGAATCTCACCATCTTGGGTATAAGCAATAATAGAAGGCGTGGTGCGATCGCCTTCGCTGTTCTCCAGCACACGTGCTTTAGTACCATCCATAATTGCTACACAAGAGTTGGTAGTACCCAAGTCGATACCAATAATTTTACCCATCTAAAACGCCTCCACTAAAAAGTCATATTCGGTCAAGTTACTAATCTATATGTGGGCGAATTGTTGATTTTCAACTGCCCGTATTTTCATAATCAATGCTTTCATACCCAGCATTCTGCTGATGTATGTCTCCATTGAAGAGTAATTAGTCCCTGCGGTTGGAAATAAGATGGGGCCACGAAACGCAGCATCAAGGGGGGAGATGAAAAAAAATTACTTTTTATTACTCTCCAGATCATTGTTTCCAACCGCGCGGATCATTATGATGCCGCGCGCACTGAGGGATATCGACGACTTCTTGGTCATTCAGGCGATTTATACTTATTCGGATAATTATCCATTTTTTTTAGCATTCTGTTACTTGCAGAGGACTTATGAACACCACCAAGTTGGCGAATCCTGGCCCATTAGGCCTGATGGGTTTTGGGATGACTACCGTCTTGCTTAACCTGCACAATGCAGGCTTCTTCCCTTTAACCTCTGTTATTTTGAGTATGGGGATTTTTTATGGCGGTTTGGCACAAATTCTGGCAGGTATGCTGGAGTATAAGAAAGGCAATACTTTTGCTGCAACTGCATTTACCTCATATGGCGCATTTTGGCTGAGCCTGGTCGGTTTGCTGATGTTACCCAAAATGGGTCTGGCAGAAGCCACCGACGCACAGTTCCTCGGCGTTTATTTAGGTCTATGGGGTATCTTCACACTGTTTATGTTCTTCGGTACCTTGCCAGCGAACCGCGCTTTGCAGTTTGTTTTCGGTAGCCTGACGCTACTGTTTGCTCTGTTGGCGGTCGGTAACTTCACCGGCAACCATTCGCTGCTGGTTTTCGCCGGTTTCGAAGGCATTATTTGTGGTGCCAGCGCTATTTACCTGGCCATGGCTGAAGTTTTGAACGAACAATATGGCCGTACGGTCCTGCCAATTGGTGAACCAAACCAGACTTTGCATGTGCAATCTGTAGCTTAATTACAGTCCACTGAGAAAGTTTATATTTAATGACACTCTGAACATTTATATTCAGAGTGTTTTTTTATATCTATACATTAGTTCTAAAAAATAAATAGCCTCATTAAAATCAATACAATAAAATAATAAATAAGAACAATAAAAATAAATAATGTGAAGAGGGATAGCATCATATAACATCGCCCCCTATAGATAACGCAATGCCTAAAATTAAGGATTCGCCTATGCGAATAGTCATAAAACTATTAATAATGATTGTATCAATAATATCGCAACCAGCCTATTCATATAAAGCTAAAGTTTGTTTTTATGAACTAGCGGATTTTGGTGGAGAATCATTTTGCTCCGCAGAAAGTGAATCAAACTCAGTTTTCAATGATGGTTTTAATAATAAAATAGAATCAATCTCTGTCCCGCCCGGGATGATTGTGACCCTTTATGATGGCGTCGATTTTTCTGGAAAAAAAACAACATTAAAGAATGATATTAATCTGCCAGAATTAAAGTTATCTGGGTTATATAACACAATAAACTCATACGAAATAGAACCTGCCATCTGTTTTTATACAGAAGATAAATTCCAAGGGGATAGCACCTGTTTAGCATCAAACCAACAGATAGATTTATATAATGATAGCGAACCCCTCATTGAGTCTGGCCGAGAAGTATTACCCATTCATAATGATAGTATTAAATCCATAACAGTCCCCCAAGGAATGATGGCTAAGATATATAAGAATGATAATTTCCATTCTCCTTTTTTTTCATTAACAGAGAGCATGGCTAATCATAGCTTAAAAGCCCTACGAATGAGTGATGCCATTACTAGCATCAGAGTATCAAAAAATGAAGGCCTTAGTTGCGATCAACAATGCGTTATTAGCGACAGCTATAGAATAGATCTTATCGATGCTTTTGGTAAGTATTGGGATGACGAGCGTTTAAAAAACAAACAGATTCTACTTGTTTTTAACACAAGCGATCTTGGGGAACACGATAATTATACGCTTAATTTATATAACGGCCCGAACATTACTTTAAATAAAAGACAAATTATACTCTCTGATCATAAAATGACTAATAAATTTTATTTTGACCGTTATATTAATATCGATAATCTATCATTCATTATACAAATACAAAAAGATACGGTACAAACTCAATTCGTTCAAACACTGAAACATAACGTTGTGGATACGTCACCCATTATATCCTTTAATTGGGATTCCGAAACTAACATACAACCAGAAATAATAATAAATAACTTCAATGAAGATACTCCATTAATTCTTGAAAAATCGATACTTACCGCAGATACTGGTGATAAAAGATGGGAAAAAAGAGACTTAACACAAATAAGTCAGATCATCTGTTTTTTCACCCCTTTTTTGAATATCTATAATTATATTACGCAAGACAAGTGCCAACAATTGGATAGTATCGTATTCAGTGCGGATAAATTTTTTCACAGTAATACAAAAGGGAAAACATTACATATTGCAGGAAAGAGCACCCCACTAAAAAATAATGATTTTGTAGATAAAGAAATATCCGATAGCATAAGCAACAACATGAATCTCACTTATATCGACAACACAACTTATAGCCAATCCCTCAGCCTACCGGCCACAATAAAAGCTTGCAATATTTCTATCTATTCTATTCTGAGTTCACGCCAAATACGACAAGTAAGGCCTCCGTGCATAGACTGGACATTAGATATAATGACTGACTTCACTTTATTATTTGGCAATAGTTTAGAAACTTGGAATTCGGATTTCTTTGGTAGGGTGATAGACTCTACTATAAGAACAGGAAGCACTGGAGTTGCAGTGCAAAACACAGAGTTAGAAAGTCGATTAATTAAAAATATCAGAGAAAAGATAACAGATAACAGTCATGAAAACTCTATCAGAAATGTTAAAAGTGCTTTTGATTATGCACAACTGAGTTATATTAATTATAGTATTTATTACTCATCCAGTGAAAATCCGTCCGCAGTAGAACTATTACCACTTGGTATTTATGAGTTGTTACTCGATACCTTTATTTATACCCCAACAATACCAACCATTATGGAACAAGGTATTGCAGTAGAACACCCTGAATTAGAATTTGAAGTGGAAATTATCCCCACACTCTCTCCCGAGGAGGAAAAAAGACTGTCGGATATCGAAATTGCCAATTCACAAGCTATGCGAAAAAAACTCAGGGAAACAATAGCTCAATGGGGACAAGAGTATCAAGGCACTCATATGGAAGAAGCTAGCGCGGCCAGTGCGAGCGATACAAATACCTCACTCAGTAAACTGCTACATGCCGGACACATAGTTACCAGTATTATTCACCGTAGGTTACTCATTCAGCGTCCTGGGGAAATATATGTAGTCGTCAAATTGCGGGGACAAATTGTCACGATAATTGTCGCAGATAGGTTCAATAGTCGAAATGAGGTTGAACTAGTGGCATCTGCAACATTTCCAAATTTTGTATTATCACCCGATAGAGACGGAACAGTGAGAGGAGCAGGAACGGCTGCAGTCAGAGAATTGGCTCGATATTTACAGCAGCAAAGCGCCAGAACATTATATTCGGAAGTTATTTCCCAGCCCTCAGCTCGCGTTAAACAAAAGGTCGGATTTACGTTCATTGGGGCCGCTTTCAACGATGAATTATAAGAACATGAATATCGAAAGAGCTCATAATTTTTGAGCTCTTTTTATTAAAATTGGCTTTGTACTTATTTCTGAGCGGCCTTTACTCAGCCAAGGCTTTCTTTGACATCTGAATTTTCACATCACTATTAATATCATTGCGTAGATAGATTCCTAACAAGAATCCCACCAGCGATAACAACAACATGTAATACGCGGGGGCCATAGGAGTCACCTTCATCAATAAGGTCACCACGATAGGTGTCAACCCACCAAAAATGGCATACGCCACATTGTAGGAGAAAGAAATTCCAGTAAAACGAATCTCAGCCGGGAATGCGCGCACCATGACATATGGCACTGCGCCGACGATACCGACACAGAATCCAGCCAACATATAATGTGTAAATAACTGACCAGGGTCAGTCAGATTAGTATGATAAAACGACCATGTCGACACCGCCAACATCAGGCTACCAACAATAAAGGTTTTACTCGCACCGAAACGGTCAATAACAAGACCCGCAATCACACAACCAAATACCAACGCGACAATAGCCAGACTGTTTGCTTGTAATGCCAGTGCTGGCAGTACGCCGAATTGCTTCTGTAAATAAGTCGGGGTCATCAAGATAACGACTACGATACCGGCAGACAGCAACCAAGTCAGCAGCATCGAAACCACTATTTCTTTCTTATGATTGACCACCACAGATTTCAGTGGCAGCTCCTCAGCTAAAGTTTTACGTGCCTGCATTTCTTTAAAGATTGGGGTTTCCTGTAACCAACGGCGTAAATACATGGCGAACAAGCCGAAAATCCCGCCGAGGAAGAACGGTACACGCCAACCACCATCTAAAATAGCCTGAGGACTTAAGGTCGTGTTCATCGCAGTGGCCACCAGTGACCCCAGTAAGATCCCTGCCGTCAAACCCGCAGTTAAAGTACCGCAAGCAATACCAATGCGCCGACGCGGTACGTGTTCCGCGACAAATACCCATGCACCGGGAACTTCACCACCAATTGCCGCACCTTGCAATACGCGCATTAGCAGCAACAGCAGCGGAGCTGCAATGCCGATAGAAGCATACGTCGGCAGCATACCAATCGCGAGTGTTGGCAATGCCATTAATAGAATACTGAGAGTAAACATCTTCTTACGGCCAACCAAGTCACCAAAATGCGCCATGATAATGCCGCCCAGCGGACGCGCCAGGTAACCCGCCGCAAAAATACCGAATGTCTGTACCTGACGCAGCCACTCAGGCATATCGACTGGGAAGAAAAGATCGCCGATAACCGCAGCAAAGAAGACGAAAATAATGAAATCGTAAAACTCAAGCGCCCCACCTAACGCAGCCAAGGTGAGGGTTTTATAATCTTGCTTATTTAGCCGACGATTATGATTATCTTGTTGGGCAACATGAGGTTGCGATAAGTCGACTTGAGATAGACTGTGTTCTTGAGACATATGACACCGTAATAAACCAGAGTAGGGGAAGAAAAATATTTTCAGCTTTTTGTAAAGTAAATATGACTATACCGTACAAAATTCCCCACACTCACAGAATGGTATCTTATGTTGTAAAAAGTTTTAATTTAGCTTTTTATATCGATAATTGCATTCTTCGGACGAAAAGCCGCTACCACTTTAGCATTGGTCTCTATATAAGGCCCATCCAGTAGTTGAATGCAATAAGGCACACTGGCAAAAATACCCGCAACGACAACCTTCGACTGAGCATCTTTCACTCCTTCAAGGGTCTCTTTGATAGATTTAGGCTGCCCCGGTAAGTTGATAATCAATGCCTGCTTACGGATAACCCCTACCTGCCGGGATAATATAGCGGTAGGGACGAAATGAAGGCTGATTTGGCGCATTTGTTCACCAAAACCCGGCATTTGCCGATCGGCGATAGCCAAGGTGGCATCAGGGGTGACATCACGCCTTGCCGGGCCTGTACCACCGGTGGTCAATACCAAGTGACACCCCATCTCATCAACTAATTCACACAGGGTTTGTTCAATCAGAGTTTGCTCATCGGGGATAAGGCGGGTTTCTATGTCAAAAGGAGTGGTTAACGCGCTTGCCAACCACTCTTCCAGTGCTGGAATGCCTTTATCCTGATATACCCCACTTGATGCGCGATCAGAGACGGAAACTAAACCTATACGCAATGTATTCATATAACTACCTCGACGAAAACCCTTTATCTGTGGCGAATAATAGCATACCCCATGTTACTGGAACTGCTGCTAGCCTCAGGTTATATACCCGTCATCCTTCAAATCTCATGTGTGTTCGCTGCCCTTGTTTACCCAAATCATTGAGTTATCTCAACCCATTGGGTTCACTCAGTTGCCAACTTCCTGCCACTCAAATTATTTAGGGTATAGGCAATAAAAAAGGCGGCTTACGCCACCTTTTTCGTCAAATAACTGCGGAGAATCAATCACCGCCAGTCAAATTACAGCAGGTCTGAGATCATTTTCTCAAGCTTGCCCTGATCAACAGCAAATTTGCGAATGCCATCAGCCAGCTTATCAATCGCCATTGGGTCCTGATTGTGCTGCCAGTAGAACTCAGCTTCAGTCAGTGGCGTAGGTTTAGCCTGAACTTCACCGGTATAAGACAATTTACGTTCTACCGGGCCTTCGCTTTCTGCTAACTCTTTCAGCAGCGATGGCGCGATAGTCAGACGGTCACAACCAGCCAGTTCGATGATTTCACCCAGATTACGGAAGCTTGCGCCCATAACGACAGTCTTATAGCCGTGTTGTTTGTAATACTGGTAAATCTCGGTCACAGAAACAACACCTGGATCTTCGTGTGGTGCGAACTCTTTTTTGTCGCCATTGGCTTTGTACCAGTCAAGAATACGGCCAACAAACGGTGAAATCAGGAACACACCTGCTTCAGCACAAGCACGCGCCTGAGCGAAGGAGAACAGCAGAGTCAGGTTACAGTTAATGCCTTCTTTTTCCAGCTGCTCTGCAGCACGGATACCCTGCCAGGTAGAGGCCAATTTGATCAGAATGCGGTCATTACTGATACCAGCTTCGTTATACAGTTTGATCAAGCGCTTAGCTTTTGCCACGCTGGCAGTGGTGTCGTAAGACAGGCGGGCATCTACTTCAGTAGAAATACGGCCTGGGATCAGTTTCAGGATTTCCAAACCAATATTAACCGCCAGTTTGTCAGTGGCATCCACGATTTGCTGAGCGTGATCGCTGCTTTGTTCGCGCGCCCAAGCAATAGCGTCGTCAATCAGCTTGCGGTATTCAGGAATTTGAGCAGCATTCAGAATCAATGATGGGTTGGTAGTTGCATCTTGCGGCTGATACAGCTTCATTGCCGCGATATCCCCAGTATCTGCTACTACAGTGGTGATTTGACGTAGGGAAGTAAGTTTATCGGTCATGTTGTCGTTTCTCATCGTTTGTGCATGAACTTTTGGCATGTCGCAACTTTTATGCTTGTCGAAAGAGTATATTGCCGAAATGGCGCTTTATCTCATTCGGAATGTTAGCCGTTTCGCAATATTAGCGATTTCGACACCTGCCTTGTCTTGATAATAACATGCGTAAGCCTTGGTGCAAGGCAGTTAAACTGATTAAAAAAACCGCAAAAGCGCAGTATTCGGTTCGCAACCGTTTTCGCCTTTCAAAACAGCGTGAAACCGGTAGGTTAATAGCAACTTTATCCATTCCTAACGTGCTGAGACGATTTAGCTAAACTATAGCATCTCTGACAAAGCAGCCCATCTATCTCTGCAATCGCCCAATCTTCTTTTCGCTGGCTGGCGCTTTTTGCTACAGTGTCTTATTTGGCTCATTAGGATGTCGTTATGCTTATTGTAATTTCCCCGGCTAAAACCCTTGATTATCAAAGTCCGTTAGCAACCAAGAAATTTACTCAGCCAGAAATGTTGGATAAGTCACAACAGCTTATCGAGATCTGCCGTGAACTGACCCCAGTGCAAATTAGCAGCCTAATGGGAATTAGCGACAAACTGGCCGGCTTGAATGCCGCCCGTTTCGGCGAATGGCAACCCAATTTTACCCCAGACAATGCGCGTCAGGCCATTTTGGCCTTTAAAGGCGATGTCTACACCGGTATGCAAGCTCAGGATTTCAGCGCTGCTGATTTTGATTTTGCCCAACAGCATTTGCGCATGCTTTCTGGCCTCTATGGCGTATTGCGCCCGCTAGACTTAATGCAGCCGTATCGGCTGGAGATGGGGATCAAGTTGGCTAATCCGCGCGGCAAAGATCTCTATTCATTCTGGGGCGACCAGATAACTGAGAAACTGAATCAAGCACTGGAGCAGCAAGGCGATAACGTGCTGATTAACCTCGCCTCTGATGAATACTTTAAGGCCGTGAAGCCCGCCAAACTGGCCGGCTCACTGATTAAACCGGCCTTTTTAGATGAGAAAAATGGCAAATATAAAATTATCAGTTTCTACGCCAAAAAAGCCCGTGGCCTGATGAGCCGATTTATTATTCAGAACAAGCTAACAAAACCAGAGCAACTGGTTGATTTTAATCTGGAAGGTTATGAGTTTGATGCTGGGTTATCGGCGAAAAATGAGTTAGTTTTTAAGCGGGCTGAACAGCACTAAAATGCAAAAAGGGCCAGTATGTGGCCCTCTGATTTTTATCTCTCAATGAGAGCAATTATTTCGGTAATGCCATCAAGAAAGTCCGCAGTTGCACAAAATCTGCCGGTAAATCATGAGATAACAAAGGTAATTGCGCCCGCACCGCCAGTGGTTTTGGCAGCGGTAATTCTTGGCCCAAAATCTCTTCAACACTTTCTTTGAATTTCGCCGGATGTGCCGTCCCGATGAATAATCCAAACTCCCCGTCTTGTAGCTGATCTCGCAACACACGATAAGCAATGGCAGCATGAGGTTCTGAGATATAGCCCAACTCCGCCAGCTCGCGCATGGTGTCTTTGGTGATATCATCACTGACCGCGCCGTAGCCCAATTCTTTTAATTGCCAGATTTTGCGACGATAAAGCTCTTCAACACGCGGCCAGTTATTCGGCTGACTGACATCCATGGCATTCGATAAGGTCGCTACCGTCTGTTTCGGCTGCCACTGCCCATTAACCAAGAAGCGCGGCACGGTGTCATTGGCATTGGTGGCGGCGATAAAGCGTTTTACCGGCAAACCTAAGGATTTCGCCAGCAAACCGGCGGTCAAATCACCAAAGTTGCCACTCGGCACGGAGATAACCAACTGGTTACGTGCTTCTTGCGGTAACTGAGCCACCGCTTCAAAGTAATAGCAAATCTGTGCCAGCAAGCGGCTGATATTAATCGAGTTAGCAGAGTTAAGGCTCAGTTCTTGTTTCAGTTCTTCATCATCAAAGGCTTGTTTGACCAGCGCCTGACAAGCATCAAAATCACCCTCAATGGCCACGGTGTGAATATTGCCACCCAGCGTACAGAACAGTTTTTCTTGCAGCGTGCTGATTTTGCCACGCGGATAAAGAATGACCACACGAACATTTTTCAGACCATAAAATGCATGGGCCACTGCCGCCCCGGTATCACCGGAGGTTGCTGTCAAGATAGTCACCGGCTGATCGCCTGCCACTTCAGCCAACATCTGCGCCATAAAACGGGCACCAAAGTCTTTAAAGGCTAATGTTGGGCCGTGGAACAGCTCCAGTACCGCGATATCATTCTCAACCTGAGCAACCGGAGCTGGGAACTCAAAAGCAGCCTGGACGCGCTTAGTTAAGACTTCCGGCGCAATTTCATTGCCGATAAATGCAGACAAGATACGGCTGCTGCGCGTGACAAAATCCAGATCCAACAGTTTATCAATTTCTGTCAGCTCAAACTCTGGCAACTCCAACGGGAAAAACAGCCCTTGCTGCTTGCCCAGGCCTTGCTTAATCGCTTGCGCGAAGCTGACCTGCTCGTTGTGATCTTTAAGGTTATACAGTTTCATGCGTTATCCCAGTAGTCGTGCGCCTGCGGTATCCAGACGGCAAATATGAACAAAACCTTCGTCGTTTTGCAGGTAATGATTTTGTAGCCAGTTAGCCATACGCTGTGCGGTTTCGGTATCATTGCAGACCGCAAACAGTGTTGGGCCAGAACCGGAAATACCACAGGCCAGCGCACCAATATCCTGCGCGGCTTGCCGTGCCGCAGCAAAGCCCGGCAACAATTGAGTGCGGTAAGGCTCGGCAATCACATCTTTCATCATTTTAGCAGCCAGATTTGGCTGCTGAGTGTGGCAGGCGTGAATGAATCCAGCCAAATTGCGCCCATGCGCGATACAATCCTGACGGCGATATTGTGCCGGTAAAATCGCGCGGGCCTCGGCGGTAGAGACTTTAATGCCCGGATAAGCCATTACCCACAGCCAGTCGTCAAATCCGGGGACTCCTTGACTGATATAGCCGGGCTGCTCGAGAATCAGCTGCATCCCGCCTAAATAGCACGGTGCAACATTATCAAAATGGACGCTACCGGACACTCGCCCTTCCAGCTCGCCCATCATGCCCAACAGTGTCACTTTATCCAGCGGCTGGCCACAAAACTCATTCATCGCCATCAAACCGGCCACCACTGAACAGGCGCTGGAACCCAGCCCTGAGCCAATCGGCATGTTTTTTTCCAGCACCATCGCTACCGGGATCTCTTTGCCCATTTCCTGACAAAAACGCTCCCAGCACTGGTAAACGATATTTTCTTTTGGGTCATCGGGCAATTTGCTGACAAAGCGGCCCTCGTTGCGCAAACTGAAGCTGTCCGCCGCGGTCACGCTGACACAATCGCCCAGCAGAGTGCCGTCGACCGGAGAGACTGCCGCACCCAGCACATCAAACCCAACGCTGACATTGCCAATCGATGCCGGAGCATAGATCTTAACCATATTTAAACTCCCAACTTCCATGATAATGTGCGTAAAAGATCAGCAAATACCCCGGCCGCTGTCACGTCATTCCCCGCGCCATACCCGCGCAGCACCAACGGAATTGGCTGATAATAGTGGGTATAGAAAGCCAACGCATTCTCGCCATTTTTAACTTTATACAGCGGATCGTTACCATCTACGGCATCCATCCGGACGATACAGCGCCCCTCTTCAATCACCCCGACATAACGCAGCACTTTGCCCTGTTCGGCGGCATTTGCCACCAGGCGACTAAACTCGGCATCCAGTGACGGCAAGCGAGCGAGGAAGCTATCTACATCGCCGCTGGCATCAAAGTTGGCTGGCAGAACTGATTCAACTTCAATATCTGCCAACTCCAGTTTGTACCCTGCTTCGCGGGCCAAAATCAACAATTTACGGGCGACATCCATCCCAGAAAGGTCATCGCGCGGGTCTGGCTCGGTATAACCCAGAGCTTTGGCCTGCAATGTGGCCTCGGATAATGTCATCCCCTCGTCCAACTTGCCGAAGATAAAGGACAGCGACCCTGACAGAATGCCAGAAAAACGCATCAGTTCGTCACCAGCATTAAGCAAATTCTGTAAGTTTTCGATAACAGGCAGGCCCGCGCCGACGTTGGTGTCATACAAGAATTTACGGCATGATTTTGCTGCTGCTGCGCGCATCTGACGGTAGTAATTCATTGATGAGGTATTGGCTTTCTTATTTGGCGTGACGACATGGAAACCGTCCGCCAGGAAATCTGCATATTGATCCGCCACGGCTTGGCTAGAGGTACAATCGACAATCACCGGATTGAGCAAATGATACTCTTTTACCAAGCGAATCAAGCGGCTGAGATTAAACGGCTCTTTCACTTCGGCCAGCTCGTGACGCCAGTTATCCAGCGCAATGCCGTGCACATTGGTCAACATGGCTTTGGAGTTGGCAATGCCGCACACGCGCAAATCTATATGACGCTGTTTCAGCCATGGCTGCTGGCGATAGATTTGTTCGATTAATGCCCCGCCGACCCCGCCGACACCAATGACAAACACTTCAATCACCTGATCGGTATTGAACAACATTTGGTGGCAAACACGCACCCCGGTAGTGGCGGAATCATTGCTGACCACCACAGAGATAGAGCGCTCGGACGAGCCTTGCGCAATCGCGATGATATTAATATTAGCGCGAGCCAACGCCGAGAAGAAGCGAGCTGAAATACCGCGCAGGGTGCGCATGCCATCACCGACGACCGAGATAACCGCCAGATGCTCCATAACATCCAATGGCTCTAAGAGGCCGTCTTTTAATTCCAGATAAAACTCTTCTTCCAATGCTTTGCGGGCGCGGATTAACTCGCTTTGTGGCACGCAAAAACTGATGCTGTACTCAGAAGAAGATTGGGTGATAAGCACCACTGAAATACCGCTGCGTGACATCACGGCAAAGACGCGGGCCGCCATACCGACCATGCCTTTCATTCCAGGGCCAGACACGTTAATCATCGCCATATTATTCAGGTTGGTGATGCCTTTAACCGGGAAGCCGTCATCACTGCTTTCACCACCAATGAGGGTGCCGGGGGCTTGCGGGTTAGAGGTATTTTTAATCAAGCAAGGAATTTGGAACTGAGCAATAGGGGCGATAGTGCGGGGATGGAGAACCGAAGCGCCAAAATAGGACAACTCCATCGCCTCCTGATATGACATCGATTTCAATAATCGGGCATCAGGTACCACCCGTGGGTCGCAAGTATAGACCCCATCAACATCAGTCCAGATTTCACAACAATCAGCGCGTAAACAAGCAGCCAACACAGCAGCAGAATAGTCGGAACCATTGCGCCCCAGCACCACCAACTCCCCTTTGTCATTACCGGCAGTGAAACCGGCCATCAGGATGATATGGTCAGTTGGGATCTTGCTAGAGCCGATGCGGTGGGTAGATTCAGTGATATCAACCGTAGATTCGAGATAATGGCCCTGTGCCAGCAATTTCTCGACCGGATTAATTACGCTAACCTGATAACCTTTGGCTTGGAATAATGCTTCCATGATAGCGATAGAGAGTTTTTCGCCACGGCAGATAATGGCGGCATTGATGCTATCAGGGCATTGGCCAAGCAACGAGATACCATGCAGGACGTGTTTGAGTTGCGCAAACTCATGGGCCACCAGCGCTTTTAAACGCTCATAGTCAAAGCCCGGTTGAGCATCAGCCAATCCCCGCAGCAACTCGGAAAAAATTCGCTCAGCATCGCTGATGTTCGGCGAGATATCTTGCCCGGCCACCATTTTGTCGATCATCGCGACCAGATGGTTGGTAATTTTCGCGGGAGCGGATAATACCGTCGCCACTTGTCCCTGCCGCGCATTACTTTCGATGATATCGGCAACCCGCATAAAGCGTTCTGCATTTGCTACTGATGTCCCGCCAAATTTCAGCACTCGCATTTCTGATTCTCTCCCGCTTTCGCGCTTTTTTTATCGCAAACTTTTTTGCAAAGATTTGATTGAAAAAAAAAGCCCGCACTGTCTAGGTGCGGGCTTTTTTCTGTTGTTTCCTGTACGCGTCAGCCCGCCCCGTAACCTGTGGTTTCGGTGGTGGTAATAATTGTTGTATTCAGGCTGATGTATAGCATTTCGTCTGTCTGTCTCATTAATAATATGTCTCTACCTCTATTGGTTAAAGCAATCGGCCTCTCAAGTCAAATTTTTTCAGTCGCCCAGCTCAAGAAACTAACCATTCCTAGGTGAGTTATTATTTCATCATGACAGCAGAATTCGGTTATATGCACAAATAAAAAACAAATAATGCAGACAATAAAACCATGAAACTACATTTAACCAACATAATATATTTTGCGGTTTTTTTTACTTAGCTGAGAGCTTTTCACTTAACTAAGATAGAGAAGACGGTGACAGATAATTGATATAATTTTTAAAGCGAGCAACAACGCTATCTTTTACAGGGCCGCTTTTCACCCAAGTGATTAAAAAAGAAACAAAAATAAAAACCTCGCCACCGCCCTTTACATTTAACTAACATTGATGATAATTCTTCTAATGTTTTTAGTCGAAATAGACCATTGATAAGAAAAGTAGGCTCATTGGTACTATGACGAAAGAATATTGATTTTTAACAATAAAAATCAACAAATTAGAAAATTCATTTTTTTGTTACGTCTGGCCTGCGATTTTTAATATTAATAACACTGAATCGACCACATAATTTAACCCACTTTGGCTTAAGCTGGTATTCTTGTAAGTCTTTTTCACAAAAGTGTTAACGTGCTACAATTGAATTTGATATATGTCAACAAAGCGTAGTTTTGTTGGGTGGTACATTCGGCTCACACTGTTATATTGCTGTTAATAGGGTTAGGATATGCGCCGCTTTTGTCACCTTTGGGGCTGTAGGGAGTAACACCCCGACCAAGCTAGTGATGTTGTTGACGTTGATGGAAAGTGCATCAAGAACGCGTTTACGTACTTTAGTCATGTGATGAACGGGATGACGAGTAACTAGTCAATAAAAATCCTAATATAACAAAGACTTTTGTACTTCCTATTTCTATTTTGTTGGCAATTTTAGGTAGCAAACATGCAGACCCCGCACATTCTGATCGTAGAAGACGAGATAGTTACTCGTAACACCCTGAAGAGCATTTTCGAGGCGGAAGGCTATGTTGTTCATGAGGCCAATGACGGCGCAGAAATGCACCACATTTTGTCTGAGAATGATATCAACTTAGTTATCATGGACATCAATCTGCCGGGCAAAAATGGCCTGTTGCTGGCACGGGAACTTCGTGAACAAGCAAGTGTTGCCCTAATGTTCCTGACCGGTCGTGATAACGAAGTAGATAAGATCCTTGGCTTGGAAATTGGTGCTGATGATTACATCACCAAACCTTTCAACCCGCGCGAATTAACCATTCGGGCACGCAACTTGCTGTCACGTACCATGAATTTGGGTAATGTTGGCGAAGAGCGCCGCTTGGTTGAGAGCTATAAATTTAATGGCTGGGAACTGGATATTAATAGCCGTTCACTGATAAGCCCTACTGGCGAGCAGTATAAACTGCCACGTAGTGAGTTCCGCGCCATGCTTCACTTCTGCGAAAATCCGGGCAAGATCCAATCCCGTGGCGAATTGCTGAAGAAAATGACCGGTCGCGAGTTGAAACCGCATGACCGTACTGTTGACGTGACTATCCGTCGTATTCGTAAGCATTTTGAATCTACGCCGGACACCCCAGAGATCATCGCGACTATCCACGGCGAAGGTTATCGTTTCTGTGGTGACCTGGAAGAGTAACTCTCTGACATGTCTACAATAAAAAGCCAGCACTCACATGCTGGCTTTTTTACCCGTCCTACTTCAAGCTGCATGTGTGTTGGCTGCTTTCGCTCACCCGAATCATTGACTGGCGTCAACTCATCGGGATTAATGAGCCTCATCCTTGAGGCTCACCCTGCGGGCTAGCATAAATGCTGTTCAAATAGGTTCCCGACCGATTTGTCTCTCAATTGCCGCCTTCCTGCAACTCGAATTATTTAGTGTATATACTCCCTATTTCTTATCTTCCCACGGCATAATAGGCACCGCGCTTATGGCGTTTTTCGGTGAACCGTCAACAATTCTGTCGGAGTAAGTCAGGTAAATTAAGGCATTACGTTTCGGGTCATAGAAACGAACTACCTGTAGCTTTTTAAAGACTAATGAAGTTCGCTTCTGGAAAACTACAGTACCGTCAGATTTCTTGTTCTTAATTTTGTCACTTAACTCAATCGGCCCCACTTGCTGGCAAGAGATTGCCGCATCAGAAGTATCTTCAGCTAACCCTAAGCCCCCTTTGATACCACCGGTTTTTGCCCGGCTGATATAACAAGTTACATTTTTAACATCGGGGTCATCAAAGGCCTCAACCACGATCTTATGGTCAGGCCCCAGTAATTTAAATACCGTGTCAACCGAGCCAATTTCCTCTGCATGGGCCATTATTGATCCCAAAGAAAGTATGCAACCAAGGAATATCCAATTTTTTTTCATACACTTACTCCAAACCACTGAATAACGTTATCTAATGTTAAAAGATTTCGCTAATAATAAAATACTGGTTAAAAAGTCACTTTATAAATCTTAGATGCTTTTTTAACACACAATGGCAGTAAATTCTTAAGCAGTCGGGAACATAAAAAGTTGCTACTATGCGCCAGAGCTATTCTTTTCATATGACTAATACCCTAAATTTAGGCCGCTTTACGAGGAAGATCTATGGATCAAGCCAGTATCATTCGTGATTTGCTTAGCTGGCTAGAAAGTCATTTAGACCAGCCTTTAGCATTGGACAATGTCGCCGCCAAAGCAGGTTATTCAAAATGGCATTTACAGCGAATGTTCAAAGATGTCACCGGGAATGCTATCGGTGCGTATATCCGTGCCAGAAGGCTGTCTAAAGCCGCTGTCGCATTGCGATTAACCAGCCGCCCTATTCTGGATATTGCTCTGCAATATCGTTTTGACTCACAGCAAACTTTCACTCGTGCTTTTAAGAAACAGTTTGCGCAAACACCTGCGTTGTACCGCCGGGCTGAAGATTGGCATTCAGCCGGAATATGTCCACCGATTCGGCTAGGGGAATATACGCTACCTCAACCAGAATTCATTACTTTACCTGAGCAGCATTTGGTGGGGCTAACACAGAGCTATTCTTGTACTCTTGAGCAAATATCGACTCATCGTACTCAATTGCGATCGCATTTCTGGCAACAGTATCTTGGTGACGCAGACCATTTGCCGCCCGTACTTTATGGCTTACATCACTCCCGACCAAATCAGGAGAAAGATGATGAGCAAGAGATTTTCTACACTACCGCCATTGAGCCACAACATGTGCCGGGTAATGTGCAGGAAGGGCAACCGGTTATCTTACAAGGTGGCGAATATGTGCAGTTTAGCTATGACGGGCCACTAGAAGGGTTGCAGAACTTCATCCTGACACTGTATGGCACCTGTTTACCACAGTTAGAATTAACCCGTCGGCGTGGATACGATATCGAGCGATTCTTCCCTCAAGGGAAGCCGAAAGATGGGCCTCCGGCCTCACTCAAGTGTGAATATCTCATTCCTATCAAGCGTTAACGCTGTAGCTCATCCAGTGCTGGCATATCCAAGTGGGCGGTATCGCCAGCACTTTCAATGACCCAACCCGAAGCCAGCCATGGGCTTTCCTGATAATCAACCCGTGATAGCGAACAGTTGCGCAAACGCAGCCGCCGTTCAGCATGTGCGGGCAACCCCAGCAAAGTGCTCAATAAGCAGCCCAGCGCCATACCGTGACTGACTAGTAATGGCTTACTACCCTCAGGTAACTCTCGGCAACTATTCAGGGCCGCATGCATCCGCCGCCCTAATTCGGCCATCGACTCACCTTCAGGAATTCGAGCACCTTCTGTGCCATTGACCATCTGCTTGCGCCACTGCTCTTCTTCCGGCGTTAAACTTTCTATCGGGCGCGTTTCCAGCACGCCCATGTTCAGTTCACGCAGACGTGGATCTTCGACTATCGTGAGCCTACAAGCATCGGCAATAATTTGGGCCGTTTGCTTTGTGCGCCCAAGGTCGCTGGTAATAATATGGGTGATCCCTTGGCTGCGAACCCGTTGCGCCACCAACTCTGCCTGACGAACTCCAGTGTCGGTCAGTGGACTGTCCGATTGGCCCTGAATGCGGCGTGCCGCGTTCCATATAGTTTCGCCGTGGCGCACGAGATATACCTGTAACATGTCATTTTTCCGTTATACTGCGTGAAATAAACACAAAACTTTCACATGGATTCTTAACTCATTATGTACCATGTTGTTGCCGCAACTACCAACCCTGCAAAGATTAAGGCTATCAGCCTCGCTTTCGATGACGTTTATGGCCCCAGTCAGTATCGCATTGAGGGTGTCAATGTCGATAGCGGTGTTCCCTTACAACCCATAGGCAGCCCTGAGACGCGCACTGGCGCCAGACAGCGCGTGCACAATGCCCGTCAAGTGCGTCCTGATGCTGATTTTTGGGTTGGGGTTGAAGCCGGTATTGAAGATAATATGACCTTTGCGTGGATGGTAATTGAACACTTGCAGTTGCGGGGAGAATCCCGTTCTGCCAGCTTGATGCTGCCCGATATTATATTGCAAGGGATTCGCCAAGGCCGTGAGCTGGGCGACGAAATGGCAGATTTAACCGGAATATCGAATGTAAAACACCGAGGTGGTGCCATCGGCATTTTTACCGACGGCAAATTGACTCGCACCAGTGTTTACCATCAAGCGCTGCTGCTGGCGCTGGTTCCCTTTCATAATGAGATTTACCAGCGCCCAGCGCTGTAGGGTTAAGTATTGGTCTGCGGCTTATTTGTTAACGACTTACTTTGTTAACTATTTATTGGTTAATAACTGGGCTTCAAGCCAGCTCTTTAACTCTGGAGGTGCGGCTTTCAGGCTATTGGAGCCGCGCGTAATAGTCGCAATCCCTGCGCCCAACTGATTCTTGAGTTCCCGCTGACTTAATTCCCCCCGCATTAACTCCTCAATAATACGCACTCGCGTCCCTAAAGCAGTGCGCTCATCAGGTGTCAGCATCAATTGCAGTAGCGGTAAATGGAGGTCTTGCGCAATGGCGTCTTGTAGCAACGCAACAAAAGTCAGCCAGTGCTGATTATCTTCAGTCGACAGATTCGGATCGGTCAATCGTAGTTTTGTCATGATAGGAAAAGCCGCCATACTATTTAACTAGTACAACAGCTTATCATAACCTCAGATATAGCCAAAGAACTTGGCGTTGCGGCAGGTGTAGCTAACACCGCCGCAGCGTCAAGGACGACTAGCCCCCTCAAAGTCATTGGCGTTGCGGCAAGGCAGCAAGCGAGCAAACCCCGATGAGCTTACTCCAGTAAGTGATTCGGGTGAGCAAGCGCTGCTAACACCGCCGCAGCGTCAAGGACGAAGAGGATCAGTAGCGCCGCTGCCACTCGGCATCACTCAGCACCTTAGCCGGGCGATTCATAAAGTGACGATAAAAAGCATCATACGCCAAGACGTTTTTTACATAGCCGCGCGTTTCTGAGAACGGAATGCTTTCGATAAATGCCACGGCATCCACCTGTCCACTGCTATTTCCCAACCAGGTATTCACCCGCGATGGGCCGGCGTTATAGGCTGCACTGGATAAAATCCGATTGCGCCCAAATTGCTGATAAACCTCTTCCAGATAGCTGGTGCCAATCTCAATGTTAGTGACAGGGTCGAGCAACTGGCTGCTGTTCACATAACCGGGGATGTTATTCAGTTTGACCGTGTGTTCCGCAGTCCGCGGCATCACCTGCATCAGACCTGCCGCCCCGACGGGCGATTGTGCTTTCGGGTTCCAGGCACTTTCCTGACGAGCTATTGCCATTGCATAACTTGGAGTTATTCCTTTGCCTTCAGTCGCCTGACGGAATTCTTTTGGCCAAGCCAGTGGGAAGCGCTCTTCCAGATGATCCCATAATTTGGCCACAATGGTCGCCTGAACACTCAAGTCAGCCCATTTTTGGTCAAATGCATAGCGCGCCAGTGCTTCCTGCTCCGGTTTGCTGCGGCTGGCGACCAAATAGCTCCACTCATTGCGGGCCAAATTGTCCATATTCCAATACATTAACTCGCGCACCCGGGCAATTTCAGGCCGCTGCGCCAGTGAAGCATCAGGTTTGGTGGCCACTTCAACATTAATCGGGTAAGGCACCCCCAGTTTTTGCGCGGCGACCATCGGATAGAAACCGCGCTCCTGCATCAGGCTACGCAGAATGGCTTCGCCCTCGGCTTTCTTACCCTGCTCCAGCAACAATGTGGCACGCCAGTAGCTCCACTCATCTTTATTTTGTGCCTCTGCCGGTAAACGGGCCATCCAGGCCGCTAATCCTTGGCGATCGCCGGTGCCCAGCGACATACGGATGCGGCGCTCCAGCAACGGGGTGGAATGGCTACGCAAAGTGACTTGATCACGCCATTTGGCTTGCTCGTAATTCGCATCATTGCCCATTAGACGCCAGGCCACTGCTTCTTCCAGTTCCAGCTTCTCGCTGTCACTCATTTTTTGCAGCCGCGCCAGCGTTGGGATCATCGCACGCGCATTTTCCACGTCCTGCCGTGCCAGCCGGGTAAAGGCAATGATAGTGGCTGAGCGGGTAAAATCTGTCGGCCCGACAGTTCGAGCAAAACTTTCGACACTGGCCGGGTCACTTTGCAATTTTGCCAGTGCCGTGCCCATGGTCTGATAATCGGCTGGCAGTTGCTTGAGTAAGTAACTCACCAAACTGGCATTACCTTCTTTCAGCGCCAGCTTCATACGCGCCAATGTTGCCAATGGGGTTTGATGCCCGGCTTGTTGCCAGACACTGAATAATTTATCGCAGCTACCCGGTAGCGTCTGGCCGTTGAGCCAAATCTCGCTGGCACCATCCCAGGCGACTTGCTGCTCGCCAGTGGCCCATTTGGCATAGTAATAATTACAGCGAGCTACCGCCGGTTTAGGGGCTTGTGGACTGAACGCCAATAACCCGCGCCAATCCTCACGACGCGCCAGCTCGTTAACAAAACGGGATGATAGCGAACTTGCTGGCGGCAATGTGGGGTTCCGAGTCAGAAAATCGGTCACTTGCGCCGCACTCAATTGGCTTAAATCTTGCGTTAACTGGCGGTATTCCAGATACGGATACAGCGGATATTCACGCAATGTGGGCATCAGTTGCGCCACGGTATCCATCTGATTGCTGTCCCAAGCCAGTTTAACTTGCTGATAGCGTTGCCGTTGGGCATCAATGGAGTCGGCAAATGCCACTCCTGAGGTCGTCACCAGACACACGCCAATCGCCAGATATCGCCACTTGTCCATACTCACTGTTTCCTCACTGGTTGTTGGCTACTGCATTTTGCTTACCGCAACTTCTGATTAGCATAGTCATGATTAGTTCCGGCAGCAGGACATACTAACTAAGAGTTTCACCTGATAGCCAGCGATTACACCTACAAATGGGCAAGGATAATTAATCTTTCTGAGTGATGATTGAAATGATGGATGATATTCAGGACATTGGGAAATATAAGTCACAGAAAAATTTTCTTAGAATTAACTTATTATTCAATATGTTATTAGATAATTATGACCGATAATTTCGATTTTATTATCTCAGATCAAGACGCTATTTTGATAAAAATCTACTATCCTTGCTTAATATAACTATGTTGATATAAACATATCATTCAGAATCATTTTTTTGTCTTTTAATAAAAATCAAATAATTTAGGAGCAGGATTTTTCACGGAAGAGCATTTGCTGCCCTGCGCCGTTACCTCGACGGTAATGAGATGAAAAACAGATAGATTTCAGATTTTTAATTTTTAAGAAGGTTCTTTCAATGCAAAATTCATCAAACCCCAAACCCGCCTCGCCGCCAGAAGGCCAGGCTTGGTATCAACTCACTGTGGAAGAATCTTTGCAGCAGCTAAAAAGCCGCGAAGAAGGGTTAAGCCAACAAGAAGCCGAAGAACGCCTTAAACAATACGGCCCCAATGCACTACCCGCAAAAAAAAGTAAGCACCCGCTACTGCAATTTCTCGCTCATTTTAATGATGTCCTGATTTACATTCTATTAGCTGCTGCGTTAGTCAAAGGCCTTATGGGCCACTCGGTCGATACCATTATCATTCTTTGTGTCGCCGTCATTAACGCATTAATTGGTTATGTTCAGGAAAACAAAGCCGAGAAGTCACTGAAAAGCATCCAAAATATGCTCTCCAGTAAAGCTGTGGTCATCCGTGATGGCAATGCAAAAACCATTGATGCACAGGATTTGGTGCCGGGGGATATCGTCACATTGAAACCGGGGGATAAAATCCCGGCTGACTTACGGTTACTCGAAGCTCACAACCTCCAGATTGAAGAAGCTATCCTGACCGGTGAATCAACCGTGGTTGAGAAGCAAATTGGGGTGATTGAAAATGAATCAGTGATTGGCGACCGCAAAAACCTGTTGTTCTCGGGCACCACTATCAGTGCCGGTACAGCAAAAGGCGTGGTCATCGCCAGTGGCGGTGATACCGAACTGGGTCATATCAACCAAATGATGTCGACGGTTGAAGCCACCCGCACCCCACTGCTGCAACAAATGGACCGCCTGGGTAAAGCGATTTTCATCCTGATTCTGGTGATGATGGCATTCTTATTTGTCTTCGCCTTTATCCTGCGCGACCTGCCAGTGGATGAGTTGTTGCTGGCGCTGATAAGCCTGGCTGTGGCCTCGGTTCCTGAAGGGTTACCGGCCATTATTTCGATTATTCTGTCTTTGGGTGTGCAAGCAATGGCGCGTAACCGCGCGATTATTCGCAAGCTGCCAACGGTAGAAACCTTGGGTGCCATGACCGTCGTCTGTTCCGATAAAACCGGCACCCTGACGATGAATGAAATGACCGTCAAAGCGGTGATTCTGGCTGACAATTGCTACCGGGTCACCGGTGAAAGCTATGAGCCAGTGGGTAACATTTATCCGGAAGGCAGTGACCAACAAGCCGTTCTCGCCGGGCCGTTAAAAACATTTATCACTGCGGTGAATTTATGTAATGACAGCCAGATTCAAAAGAATGACCAAGGCCATTGGATTATTGTGGGCGGCCCCACCGAAGGCGCACTGAAAGTCTTGGCGGCCAAATCAGGTATTGAACTGGGCCAGGTGACTCAGCACGGTAAAATTCCTTTCGATTCTGCCTATAAATACATGGCAACCAGCCATCAGGTTGAGTCTGAAAGCTGTATCTTCCTGACCGGCGCACCCGATGTGCTGTTTACTTTCTGCCAGCAAGAACTGACGGATAAGGGCGTAATTCCTTTCCGTCGTGATTACTGGGATGCCGAGATGACGCGCTACACCCAGCAGGGCCTGCGCATGTTGGCGGCGGCTTACCGCCCAACAGAACAGACTGTCAGCGAGTTAGAACACAGTGATATCCAGCAAGGCATGGTGTTTGTCGGCATCGCTGGCATGATGGACCCACCGCGCCCTGAAGCTATCGACGCCATTGCTACCTGCCAACAGGCGGGGATTCGCGTGAAGATGATCACCGGCGACCATCAGGAAACCGCGATGGCGATTGGTGCCATGCTGGGCATAGGCAATGGGAAAGACTCCATTACCGGTGGCCAGTTGGAGCATATGGATGATAAAGAACTGGCCGAAGCAGCCGTTCGCTATGATATTTTTGCCCGCACCAGCCCTGAGCATAAACTGCGTCTGGTCAAAGCATTACAAGAGAAAGGCGAAATCGTCGGGATGACCGGCGATGGCGTGAACGATGCACCGGCGCTGAAACAAGCCGATGTGGGCATTGCCATGGGTATCAAAGGCACCGAGGTAACAAAAGAAGCCGCCGATATGGTGCTGTCAGATGATAACTTCGCCACCATAGCCCACGCGGTTGAAGAAGGCCGCCGGGTCTACGATAACCTGAAAAAAACCATTCTGTTTGTGTTGCCGACTAACCTGGCGCAAGGGATGTTAATCATTTTTGCTATCTTGGCTGGTGCGGTGATTCCGCTAACGCCACTGCAAATCCTGTGGATAAACATGGCCACCTCCACCACACTTTCCTTCGGTTTGGCCTTTGAACCGGCAGAAAGAGGCATCATGCGCCGCAACCCACGTGACCCATCAAAACACGTGTTAGACGGCCATGCCATCTGGCGTATCGCGTTTGTCGGCACCTTGATTGCGTGCAGTGCATTCGCCCTGGAAGCCTATATGGAACCACGCGGCTACAGCACTGAATTTATCCGCACCGTGTTGATGCAAACCTTGGTAACCGCGCAGTGGATTTACATGTTTAACTGCCGTGTGATGGATAGATTCCCGCTGAACAAAGAAGTGTTTGTTAACAAGGGATTGTGGTTAGTTTCTGGTGTGCTGATTCTATTGCAGTTAGCTATTATCTATCTGCCGTTTATGAACACCGCTTTCGGTACCGAGCCATTACCGGCTTATTACTGGGGCATCACACTGTTGGTCTCTATCGCCATCTTCTTAATTGTAGAAGTCGAAAAATGGGTCATCGGGCGCTTCAAACGCGGCTAGAATCCTATCTGATATCAATCAGTTATCCAATCAAGCCCGGCTATTCCGCCGGGCTTTTTTTATGCATCGCAAAGATAACTTAAGATAAATCTCACATTGCGGATGCCACCAACGGGAAGCGCAAAAAATGAAGGCGGCAAACGAGGAAATCCCGATGAGCTGACACTGGTCAGTGATTCGGGTGCGTGAGAGCAGCCAACACCCCTGCGACTTGAAAGATGACGGGTATAGTAAAACGGGCTACACTCCGCACCAGATATCCTAATAAAAACTGATCTAGAGAGGCTGAGGCAACGTGGCTCAATACGTCTATTCTATGCATCGTGTCGGTAAAGTAGTTCCACCGAAACGGCATATTCTGAAAAACATCTCCCTGAGTTTCTTCCCTGGGGCAAAAATTGGTGTGCTGGGTCTTAACGGCTCCGGTAAATCCACCCTGTTGCGCATTATGGCTGGCATTGATACTGACATTGAGGGTGAAGCGCGCCCACAACCCGGCATCAAAATCGGTTACCTGCCACAGGAACCAAAACTGAATCTTGAACAAACAGTGCGCGAGTCGGTTGAAGAAGCCGTCGGCGAAGTGAAGCGCGCCCTGACCCGTTTAGATGAAGTTTATGCGCTCTATGCCGATCCTGATGCTGATTTCGATAAGTTAGCGAAAGAGCAAGGTGAGCTAGAAGCCATTATTCAATCCCACGACGGTCATAATCTGGATAACCAGTTAGAACGTGCGGCTGATGCTCTGCGTTTGCCACCTTGGGATGCAAAAATTGCCAATTTATCCGGTGGTGAGCGCCGCCGTGTCGCCATCTGCCGCCTGCTGCTGGAAAAACCAGACATGCTGCTGCTGGATGAACCGACCAACCACTTGGATGCTGAATCCGTGGCATGGCTGGAGCGATTCCTGCATGATTATGAAGGCACTGTGGTCGCCATCACCCATGACCGTTACTTCCTCGATAACGTCGCGGGTTGGATTCTGGAGTTGGACCGTGGTGAAGGTATTCCATGGGAAGGCAACTATTCCTCATGGCTGGAACAAAAAGACGCCCGTCTGGCGTTGGAAGCCTCTTCTGAAGCTGCTCGTCGTAAATCTATTGAGAAAGAGCTGGAATGGGTTCGCCAAAACCCTAAAGGCCGTCAGGCGAAAGGTAAAGCGCGTCTGGCTCGCTTTGAAGAACTTAACAGCGTTGAATACCAAAAACGTAACGAAACCAGCGAGTTGTTTATTCCGCCTGGCCCACGTTTAGGTGATAAAGTGCTGGAAGTTGAGCATCTGAGCAAGTCTTACGGCGACCGTGTGCTGATTGACGATTTGACCTTTGCGCTGCCAAAAGGCGCGATAGTCGGGATCATCGGGCCGAACGGTGCGGGTAAATCCACCCTGTTCCGCATGTTATCGGGCCAGGAGCAACCGGACTCCGGCACAATCTCACTGGGTGATACCGTGCAATTGGCCTCGGTTGATCAGTTCCGTGACAACATGGATGGCAGTAAAACCGTGTGGGAAGAAGTTTCCGGCGGTCAGGACATCATGAAGATCGGCAACTTTGAAATTCCAAGCCGCGCCTATGTTGGCCGCTTTAACTTTAAAGGCATTGATCAGGGCAAACGGGTGGGCGAACTGTCCGGTGGTGAGCGCGGCCGTATCCATTTGGCCAAATTGCTCCAGGTGGGCGGCAACATGTTGCTGCTCGATGAACCGACCAATGATCTGGACATCGAAACCTTACGCGCGCTGGAAAACGCCTTACTGGAATTCCCAGGTTGCGCCATGGTTATTTCCCATGACCGCTGGTTCCTTGACCGAATTGCCACTCACATCATCGATTATCAAGATGAGGGTAAAGTGGAATTCTTCGAAGGTAACTTTACTGAATACGAAGAGTGGAAAAAACGCACTCTGGGTGCCGAAGCACTGGAACCACACCGTATTAAGTATAAGAAAATGACCAAATAGTTTTTGATTATTATCTAGACTAAGGGCCTGCAATTGCAGGCCTTTTTCATAGGAAAGGGGCCTATCTATCACTCAAGATATTTCCAGCCCTTGCACATAATCCTCAAATACCGGGTGCCCAATCACCACATCTATAAAGCAACTGAGTGCTGGAGAGTTCAGCTTGCGGCTCGGGTAGACCAAATACAGCTCATTTCCCTCCGCTTGCCACTGTGGCAAAACTTCAATTAACTGCCGACTGGCGACCACTTCGCGGCTTAGAAATGCGGGCAATAGCGTAATCCCCCCGCCATTCAGCGCACACTCACGGGCATATAACAAATTATCAGTCACATGCAGCGCAGGAACCTGCCAGCGATAAAACTCATCTTCATAGCGTAAAATCAGCGCCTGCCAGGCACGATGGGCAATGCAGCGGTGGGTATCGAGCTGACGTGGATGAAGCAATGGCGGGTGTTGGGCCAGATAAGCGGAGGAAGCCAAAAGATAACGCGGCGCGTATCCTAATCGCCGACCAATCAGTGACGAATCCTGCGGTTTACCGGTGCGTAGCGCCACATCAAAGCCGTCCTCGACCAAATCAACCATAGTATCTGACACCAAAACCTCCAGCAGAACATCAGGATATTGCTGCTGAAAATCTGTCGCCAACTGTGCCAACAACGTTGCTCCCAGCCCTGCGGGGGTCGAAATACGCAGACGGCCGCTGGGGTTGTCTTTCAGCCGTTGCAGTGCCAAGTCCGCACGTTCGGCGGCTTGCAGCATCTCCTGGCAATGCACCAGATAGCGCTCACCGGCAAAAGTCAGGTTCAACTGACGGGTGGTTCTGTTCAATAAGCGAATCCCCAAATTCTGCTCGAGCTGACTCACCCGCTGGCTGACGCTAGATTTAGGTAAACCCACCATTGCGGCGGCGCGGGTGAAGCTGCCGCATTCCGCGACCTTGGCGAACAGCGCCATATCCTGTAATTGCTTAAACATAATTGAGTTGCTTAAACATAATTGTTTATCTCAGGCGAACACTGCGTTATTGATTGTCCATCTTATCACTCTGCTTAGAAAGGTCTAGACTCAGTGGATAGGCTAAACAGGAGCAGGAAAATCACCATGTCAATTAAAGCTATTGCGGTAAATCCGCAACAACCCGCTGATTTTATTGAAATCACTTTAGATTCCCTCACGCCCGGCGCATTTGATTTGCTGGTTGAGGTCAAAGCCGCTTCCATCAATCCGGTGGATACCAAGGTTCATGGCGGTCTGAAGAAAAATGGTCTGCCACAGCCGCGCATTCTGGGTTGGGATGCCGCCGGTGTGGTGGTCAGTGTGGGTGAGAAAGTCACCGGTTTCCGTGTCGGTGACCAAGTTTGGTATGCCGGTGATATCACCCGCCCCGGCAGCAACGCCACTCAGCAGTTGGTCGACGCCCGCATTGCCGCCCATAAGCCGCGCTCATTGAATTGGGCACAGGCCGCCGCCCTGCCGCTAACCGCCATCACCGCGTGGGAAGCGCTGTTCGAACACCTGAAAATTCAACAGGCTAGCGCGGATCAAAGTCTGCTAATTATTGGTGGAGCCGGTGGCGTTGGCTCCCTGGCAATCCCTCTGGCGGCCTTGCGCAGCCCGGTCAAAGTGATTGCGACTGCATCACGCCCAGAGTCAGCCGCCTGGTGTCTTGAACGCGGTGCCGACCTGACAGTGGATTACCGCGACCTGAAAGCACAGTTAGCAAAAGAAGGCATCGATAAAGTTGATTATATTCTTTGCCTGAATGATACCGACGGGCACTGGCCCGCTATCAGTGAATTGATCGCGCCGCTGGGGCAAATCTGTACCATTGTGGAAAACGAAAAACCGCTGGATCAGAATCAATTGAAGCTGAAAAGCGCCGCCCTGCATTGGGAATTTATGTTCACCCGTAGCATGTTTTCGACGCCGGATATTGCCCAGCAAGGGGAAATTTTAAAGCAAGTCAGTCAGTTAGTGGATGAGGGTAAACTGCAAGGTACTCTGAGTGAAACACTGCATGGCCTGACGGTTGAGAATTTGAAAGCTGCCCACGCGCAAGTCGCAGGCGGGCATATGCAGGGTAAAATCGTGATTGCCTATTAATGATCCTACCCTTCCCGCGCTTCAGTCAATACTGAGGGGCGGGCAAGTCTTTGCAAATCGGCGGCCAATAACTGTTGCACCAGTTCAACACAGCGCAGGAAGCGCGTATCGTAGTCCGCCGATTCAACATGGACATATTCTATGTTATTGCTGCGTAGCATCTGCTCGAGTAAGGTCTGGAAAGATTTGCGGTCGCGGTCACTGCCCAAGCTCCGCAAACCATCAGCCACCCACGGCGTATTGTTTTCCAGCAAAATCACCAGATCAAAGCGATATTCATCAATCAGCGCCTGGACAAATGGGTGCTCCCGCCCTTCATATTTCTTACAAAATGCCTGCGTGGTGACAAAATCGGTGTCAATGAATGCTACTTTATTGGCATATTTTACCGCAAAATCAACATATTGCGCCTGCCCCAGTGCAATTTTGTCATAGTCGGAATATTGCAGCGCCATCTCATCGCCGCCCAAATGAGAGAAAACATAGTCACGGCCATATTCCCACGCACTGGTGGTGTTGAAAATGTTTGCTAACTTATTGACTAAGGTGGATTTTCCACTGGATTCGCCCCCCAATATCGCCACGGTGCGCACGAAAAAGGGCTTCACTTCGGTCGGAATATAATCCCAATAGCGGAAAGGATCACGGCGGATCTGGCGGCCACTGATATTCATAAAGGAGCGCTGCGGATCAATCAGAATAGTTTCAATGCCAAACTGCTCATTATAGTGCGGCGCATCTTGGCTTTCACTGGAGTAAATGAAGTTCGGTACTATGCCTTTCTCATTCATAAACTTTTTGACGCCGTGGCTCCAGACATCCCAACCATGGGGATAAGGCTCAATACCATGCTCGTCAAATGAATGAATATGGATATTTTTCTGATACTTAAAAGTTTGTAATAACCAGCGCAAGCGGTCGCTGACTGTCGGCTGCTGCGACATAGAACTGTTCTCGAACAACTCGCGATCACGGGGTTCATCGAAGCAAAGGATAATATGCAGCTCATCAACCTGGCTACAAGCGCGCTGAATAAGATAGATATGGCCAGTATGCAGTGGGTAAAATTTACCAAACACTACGCCGACTTTTTTCTCGCGGCGCGGAAATTCCAGCTCAAGGTAGCGGTGTAGGGCTTCTAGCTTTTGTGCACTGGGGCTTTTGATTTTGTCATTGAGTAGCTGGCTTAAATAACCTTTGGTCATGCCGCTGGCATCAGCCACCTGCTGTAAAGTACAGCCTTTTTGCTTAATTGCTGTTTTGAGATAGTCGAATTGCAGCATACCGCCTCCTTGTTTAGCGCACTAAACAAAAATAACACAGTATGCGGCAAAATGAACACGACTATAATCAAAGTAATTCGAGTTTCTGGACACATGCAGCTTACTGTTTCTCATGATTGTTTCTGGTTTATATAAAAGACATAGGTTTTTAATACATTTCATATTGATTCATCCCCCTTGCATTTAATCATTAAATATTGTCGTGGCCTTTATATATCAACAAGGTAAGTTCCAACCAATAAAAATTATTATGCGAAACTGGAGAGTGATGTGCAATTATTGCTTTCGCCATTCTAGAACGGTGATATGCGATAAGTATTTTATTATATATGTCAAAGAGGAAATATATTAATTATATATCCGATAAATAAGTTATTTTATACCCTAAATAATGCGAGTTGCGGGAAGGCGGCAATTGAGCAACAAATCGGTCGGGAACCGATTTGAACAGCATTTATGCTAGCCCGCAGGGTGAGCCTCAAGGATGAGGCTCATTAATCCCGATGAGCTTACTCAGGTAAGTGATTCGGGTGAGCGAGAGCAGCTAACGCACATGCAGCTTGAAGTATGACGGGTATATATCCATGCAGTTTAAATCAATTATATCAGCCATGTATGGCGATGATAATTTAAAAGGAGTTTTATACGTCAACAGTACAAGCATAGGCCGCACCATTATTTTGGGGGCCGTGGGTAGATTTAGCCGGGCATTTTGGTGACAGCGATGTCTACACCGTGAGTTTTGACACGGAGTCAGATACGCCCTCATCCTTTGATGTGGAAATAGAATACGCGACAGAATCACATCTTGAGCAGGTCTTTACTATGGGGTCTGGTAATTATCAGATTAAAGCGAGTGGGGCCGGGACAGACAGAATACGATTTAAAAGTCATTCTGTCGGTCAGGTCATTAGAGTTAACTATTAAGTAAAATAAAATCCCATGACTTATTTATGTTTATAAATAATGAAATTCATTTATATAAACACCACGGGATTTTTTAATGAGCATATCCCTTGACTATCTCTAATGCTATCTCCCTTTTAGTAACTCCCTGAGAAAGGATCCCACTGTCAAAGGGCATTGCAGTCATTATTCTAGTAGCAGGCGTTATTTCAGTGCCCCTAAATAACATACTCATTTTCTCACCAATATTCGAACTGATAAAATCAGCGAATTGTTGTACACACTCTTTTTTGTTATCCAGTTCTATAATTACATTATCATTTAAATAAAATATAGGCCTGTTTTCGCGCAGGTATACGCGTTCAACACATTCTTTATCCAGAGAAAAATATTCATCATTGATTTTGTATACTAATAATTGCTGTTCTTTTTTTGTTGCACACGAAGATAACAAAGATAAACAAAGAATAGCAAAAGTGATTTTGTACCGCTTACCCAAATTTTCATCCATAAAAATAAACCTCATTGATGTATATAATTAATGAGCGCTATAAATCTTCCAACACCGCCAGCGCATCGGCCAGTTTTTTCACCCCGAAAACCTGCATATTAGGCAGCGGTTTCTTCGGCATATTGGCATAAGGCACGATAGCGCGTTTAAAACCGTGCTTGGCGGCCTCGGAAATACGCTCTTGACCACTGGGCACCGGGCGAATTTCGCCAGCCAGCCCGACTTCGCCAAAGACCACTAAATCCTGTGGCAGTGGGCGGTCACGCAAACTGGAAACCAGCGACATCAGCAAGGCCAGATCGGCACTGGTTTCTGTCACTTTTACGCCGCCGACCACATTGACGAATACATCTTGATCCGACATCTGCAAACCGCCATGACGGTGTAACACGGCCAGTAAAATTGCCAGCCGATTCTGCTCCAGCCCGACCGCCACCCGGCGCGGGTTCGACATCATCGAGTGATCCACCAGCGCCTGAATCTCGACCAATAATGGGCGCGTCCCTTCCCACACCACCATCACTGAGCTGCCCGCCGTCACTTCATCCCCTCGGCTCAGGAAGATCGCCGACGGGTTACTGACCTCGCGCAGACCTTGCTCGGTCATGGCGAATACGCCCAATTCATTGACCGCACCAAAGCGATTTTTGTGGCTACGCAAAGTGCGAAAACGTGAGTCGCCGTCGCCATCGAGCATCACCGAGCAGTCAATGCAGTGCTCCAAGACTTTCGGCCCCGCCAGCGAACCGTCTTTGGTCACGTGGCCTACCATCACGATGGCAACCCCGCGAGTTTTGGCAAAACGGGTAAGATAAGCTGCGGTTTCACGCACTTGCGCCACACTGCCCGGTGATGATTGGATATCCGCCATATGCATCACCTGGATGGAGTCGATCACCATCAGCCGCGGTTGTTCTTGTTCGGCAATCAGGCAAATCTGCTCAATGCTGGTTTCAGACAGCATATTCAGCCCAGCAGTGGGTAATCCTAGACGGTGCGCGCGCATCGCCACCTGTTGCAATGACTCTTCGCCAGTGACATACAGGGTTTTCATGGTTTCGGACAGTTTACACAGTGTTTGCAGCAGCAGAGTACTTTTCCCCGCACCGGGGTTGCCGCCAATCAGAATGGCACTGCCGGGCACCACGCCGCCGCCCAGCACCCGATCAAACTCAAGAAAACCGGTTGAGAAGCGCGGTAATTCGTCCAGACTGATGTCGGATAATTTCTGAACCCGACTGACTCCGGCATCACCGGCATAGCCGCCAAAACGTTCATTGCGGGTCGAGGATGTTGCCGCCGCCAGCCGAATTTCGGTAATGGTATTCCAGGCATTACAGGCGCTGCATTGCCCCTGCCAGCGCGGGTAATCAGCGCCACATTCATTACAGACGAATGCCCGTTTTGGTGCTTTAGCCACGTTTCACCTCAATCAAATAATCAACATCTGCAGTTATTTTTCGTCACGCTTTAGACTGCCGGTCAGGATACACAGCACACTCAGCAAATCGCCGTGGCGGATAGCTACTTTTGCTTTGGCATAAACCTTTGGTTTAGCATGAAAAGCCAGACCCAGACCGGCGGCTTTCATCATTTTCAGGTCGTTGGCACCATCACCGATTGCCACGGTTTGCGCCACCGGGATATTCAATCTTTCGGCCAGCTTGAGCAGGATGTCGGCTTTGTATTGCGCGTCGACAATCGGCCCCAGCACTTTGCCCGTCAGTTTGCCGTCTTTGATTTCAAGCTCATTGGCGGCCACTTCGACCAGCCGCAGTTTATCGCGCAGATATTCGGCATAATAGGTAAAACCGCCGGAAGCAATCGCCACATGCCAATCTAACGCCTGAAGCTTGCACACTAAGCTGGTCAGCCCCGGCATCAATGGCAATTCGTCACGCACCTGTTTGAGAATATTGGCATCCGCCCCTTTCAGGGCCGCGACGCGCTGGCGCAAACTGGCGGAGAAGTCCAACTCGCCTTGCATCGCGCGCTCCGTGACCGCTGCCACTTCTTCACCAACACCGGCCAACTTGGCAATCTCATCAATACATTCAATTTGGATGGCGGTGGAATCCATGTCCATCACTAACAGGCCCGGTGTGCGCAAATGCGGAATCGCGCCCAAGGGAGCCACATCCAGCCCGCTTTCATCGGCCAGCGTTTTAATGCGCGGAGTCAAACTACCCGCCAAACGGATAACTTGATAATCCTCCACACACCAGGCAGAGACAATCACCATTGCCGCGCCCAGTTGACGTTGGAAATCAGTAATGCGCTTTTTATCCAGTTTTCTGCCGTACAACAGCCAACCTGTATGACCAGCACGATAATCCAGCGGCATAACTTCATCGCCACTGAGTGAAAGTGGCAGACCCGGCCATTGATAGATCTCGGCGGGAAGATCGCAATAGGTCAGACTATTAGACATGAATGGCTCCTGTAAAAAACGGGGTAAAGGCAAGACAAAAGGACGCATCAAGCTATCCTATCGCCCTTGCTTCTGGCAACATAAAGTCATCAAATACGGCAAGGAACCTGCATGGCTAAGGCTAAATTAAAATTCCGATTGCACCGCACCGCCATTGTGTTGATTTGCCTGGCATTATTGGTTTTGCTTATGCAAGGTGCATCCTATTTCAGCCTCAGTCATCAACTCGCCCGCTCGGAGCAGGTTGAAGAGCTGGCAAAAACGTTGGCAAAACAAGTCACTTTCAGCCTGTCGCCGCTGATGGATACCAGTGATGATGATATTGATAGCCAGAAAGTCGATGAAATTCTGCAACAATTGACTCAGTCAAGCCGCATATTAGATGCCAGTGTATATCAGATTGACGGTACTTTGGTTGCCAGCGCGGGAGAGAATGTCAAAATTCGTGACAGACTGGCTTTGGATGGTAAGCGCCCTGGCAGTTATTTCAATCACCAGATTGTGGAATTAATTCCTGGGAAGAGTGGGCCAACCGGGTTTCTGCGCATGACGCTCGACACCCACGTGCTCGCCACAGAATCCAAGCAAGTGGATAATACCACCAATTTACTGCGGCTGATGATACTGGTGGCGTTGGCTGTCGGCATTATTCTGGCTCGCACCTTGCTGCAAGGTCGCCGTAGCCGCTGGCAGCAATCGCCCTATCTACTGACCGCCAATACGCCAGTGAAAGAAGATGAAAGTGAGGATGAAACGGCGGAGTCAGATAAGAAACCGGATGATAAATAGATTCAGCGGCAGAGAGTTCTGCCGCTGAAGAGAAAAACTCAGTAATAAATTACTCTTTGTCGCCCAGCAAAACAGATTCCAATGCAATCTCAATCATGTCATTGAACGTGGTCTGGCGCTCAGCGGCAGTGGTTTGCTCACCGGTGCGGATATGGTCAGACACGGTGCAGATAGTCAGGGCTTTCGCGCCGAATTCAGCAGCAACACCATAGATACCAGCCGCTTCCATCTCCACACCCAGAATGCCGTATTTCTCCATCACATCAAACATTTGTGGGTCTGGTGTATAGAACAGATCCGCAGAGAAGATGTTGCCCACACGGACATTCAGACCTTTCGCTTTTGCCGCATCAACAGCATTGCGAGTCATGTCGAAATCAGCAATCGCCGCATAATCGTGGTCTTTAAAACGCAGGCGGTTTACTTTGGAATCAGTACAAGCGCCCATGCCAATAACCACATCGCGCAGTTTAACGTCAGCACGAACCGCACCACAGGAACCCACACGGATGATTTTCTTCACGCCAAAATCAGTGATCAATTCTTTTGTGTAAATGGAGCAAGATGGGATACCCATGCCGTGACCCATGACTGAAATTTTGCGCCCTTTATAGGTGCCAGTGAAACCCAACATGCCACGCACATTGTTCACTTCGCGTACATCTTGCAGGAAAGTTTCGGCGATGAATTTCGCACGCAGCGGGTCCCCTGGCATCAGTACAACGTCAGCAAAATCACCCATTTCAGCATTAATATGTGGCGTTGCCATAATTATTTTCCTTAAAAATCATATAATTAAAATTTATATTACCGAACTATCCATCGGCAATCAAAGCATATTCTTCCCGTAATCCATTGGGGAAAGATCGAAATACTTGGCAACCGTCTGCCCGATATCAGCAAATGTCTCACGATGCCCCAATGAGCCAGGTTTCACTTTCGGGCCGTAAACCAAGACCGGAATATGCTCACGAGTATGGTCGGTGCCCGGCCAAGTTGGGTCACAACCATGGTCAGCAGTCAGGATCAAAATGTCATCTTCTTTTACCAGCGCCATCAACTCTGGCAGACGGCGGTCAAACAATTCCAACGCGGCGGCATAACCCGCAACATCGCGACGGTGACCATAAGAAGAGTCAAAATCAACAAAGTTAGTGAAAACTATGGTGTTGTCACCGGCTTTTTTCATCTCTTCGATGGTGGCATCAAACAGAGCATCCAGACCAGTAGCTTTCACTTTCTGCGTGATCCCGACGTGGGCGTAGATATCGGCAATTTTACCGATAGAAACCACTTCGCCGCTCTTTTCTTCTACCAGTTTTTTCAACACAGTTGGCGCTGGCGGTTCAACAGCCAGATCATGGCGGTTACCGGTACGCTGGAAGTTACCGGGCTTATCGCCAATGAATGGGCGCGCAATCACACGGCCAATATTGTAGCCGCCTTCAGTCAGCTCTTCGCGGGCGATTTCGCACAGTTCATACAGGCGATCGAGGCCAAAAGTCTCTTCATGGCAAGCAATCTGGAACACTGAGTCCGCAGAGGTATAGAAAATCGGTTTCCCGGTTTTCATATGCTCTTCGCCCAGTTGATCAAGAATCACGGTGCCAGAAGAGTGACAGTTACCCAAATAGCCCGGCAAATTGGCGCGTTTAACCAGTTTTTCCAGTAATTCTGGTGGGAAGCTATTCTCCACATCACTGAAATAACCCCAATCGAACAAGACGGGGACACCGGCAATTTCCCAGTGGCCCGATGGAGTATCTTTGCCAGAAGATAATTCGCTGGCATACCCATAAGCGCCAATGATGTCTGCATTTTTATCCAGCCCTACCGGGAATTTACCGGTAGATTCTTCGGCGGCTTTACCTAACCCTAAGCGGCTCAAGTTCGGCAGCTTCAATGGGCCGCTACGGCCGACATCAGCTTCGCCACGGGCGCAGGCCTCGGCGATGTGGCCCAGTGTATCGGCTCCTTCGTCGCCAAATTTCTTAGCATCAGCACTCGCGCCAATACCAAATGAGTCTAATACCATAATAAATGTACGTTTCATCATTTTCTCCTGCATAGGTTCACACGCTGTGCGGCACCTTTAAATAGGGTGTTTATTCAGTGATACGGCGATAAATTACCGGGGTTTCTTCTGGCTTTTTGTCGCCCAGAGTGATTGCTGCCCGCACCGCATCAGCCGCCTGCTGCCAGTCATCTTCATTATTGGCGTGAATCACGGCTAATGGCTGCTGGCCATCAACAGTAGCGCCCAAACGGGCCATATCGGTAAGGCCCACACTGTAATCAATCGGGTCAGTTGCCCGGCGGCGACCACCGCCGAGAGAAACCACGGCCATACCTAATGCTCGGGTATCCATGGCAGTGATGATTCCTGACTGTTCGGTAAATACCGGTTTGCTTAACATCGCGGCGGGTAAATAACTGTCATAACGCTCGACAAAGTCGCTCGGGCCTTTTTGCGCCGCGACCATGCGGCCAAAGATTTCCGCCGCTTTGCCGTTATCCAATACAGTTTGCAACTTAGCACGGGCATCAGCATCATCTTGCGCCAAACCACCGGACAACAGCATCTCGACACACAGCGCCATGGTCACTTCCAGCAGACGCGGATTGCGATATTCACCCGTCAGGAAGCGCACCGCTTCACGCACTTCAACCGCATTACCGGCGCTGGAAGCCAAAACCTGATTCATGTCGGTCAGCAGCGCGGTAGTTTTACAACCCGCCCCATTCGCGACACCGACAATGGCCTTGGCTAAATCCTCAGATAGCTGATAAGTCGGCATAAATGCACCCGACCCCACTTTGACATCCATTACCAGCGCATCCAGCCCTTCAGCCAGCTTTTTAGCCAGAATAGAGGCGGTAATCAGCGGAATGGAATCCACCGTGGCGGTGATATCGCGCGTTGCATAAAAACGTTTATCTGCCGGTGCCAGTGAACTGGTTTGGCCAATGATGGCGACGCCGACATCCTGAATAATTTTGCGGAATGCACTGTCATCGGGGAAAATATCAAAACCGGGGATAGCTTCCAGTTTGTCCAAAGTCCCGCCGGTGTGGCCCAAACCACGGCCCGAAATCATTGGTACATAGCCGCCGCAAGCCGCCACCATTGGGCCGAGCATCAAGGAAGTCACATCACCCACGCCGCCGGTGGAGTGCTTGTCCACAATCGGGCCGTTAAGATTTAAACTTTTCCAGTTCAGAACTGTGCCCGAATCGCGCATTGCCATGGTGAGCGCCACACGTTCGGGCATGCTCATATCATGGAAATAAATAGTCATCGCCAGAGCAGCAATTTGCCCTTCGGAAACCACGTTATCGCGAATGCCATTGATAAAGAAACGAATTTCTTCTTCGCTCAGTGTCTGGCCGTCGCGTTTTTTACGGATAATTTCTTGTGCGAGAAACAAGGTATCCCCCTGCTTATGAAATAAAAGCAGCACAGCAGACAACATAGCCCGCAGTGCATCTGCTCAGTTCAATGACTGAGATAATGATTAGTAGCCGGTGGTTTTGCTGTTGCTCTGATGACCTAACGTCGTCAATAAGCTACCTAGCAGACTGGATGCGCCAAAACGGAAATGGCGCGCATCAGCCCAACCTTCACCCATTAATTGATCAGCCAGCTGTAGGAATTCCGCCGCGTCTTGCGCAGTACGCACGCCACCCGCCGGTTTAAAGCCCACGGTTTTCGCCACGCCCAAGTCACGGATGGTGCGCATCATGATACTGGCACTTTCCAGCGTGGCATTTACCGGCACTTTACCCGTGGAGGTTTTAATGAAATCTGCCCCGGCTTTGATAGCAATCTCGGAAGCCTGGCGAATCAAATGTTCTTGCTTTAACTCACCGGTTTCAATGATAACTTTCAGCAGCACATTGGCCGCTGCACAAGCATCTTTGCACTGTTTCACCAGTTCAAAACCGACTTTATCATTACCCGCCATTAAGGCGCGGTAAGGGAAAACCACATCCACTTCATCAGCACCGTAGGCGATCGCCGCCTGGGTTTCAGCCAGAGCGATGGCTATATCATCATTGCCGTGAGGGAAATTGGTGACCGTGGCAATGCGGATTTCAGGTGTTCCCTGTTCACGTAATGTTTTACGCGCAATAGGAATAAAGCGAGGATAAATACAAATTGCCGCGGTATTACCGGCAGGACTTTTAGCCTGATGACACAGAGCAATAACCTTATCGTCGGTATCGTCATCATTCAGGGTGGTTAAATCCATCAAACTCAGTGCGCGTTTGGCATAGCCGTTGAGATTCGCACAGGCGGTTAAATCGGTCATAAAACTCTCCAACACTATTTCAGCCCCGGCACCTTGCCAAAGCTGAGCATTTATTTATGAGCCGTATATACCCGTCATACTTCAAGCTGCATGTGCGTTGGCTGCCGTCGTTCACCCCAGTCACTTACTGGTGTAAGCTCTTGGGGATTCGCTCAGTTGCCGCCTTCCTGCAACTCAAATTATTTAGGGTATAGCTCTGGCTCAATACGTTGGCGAGCGGACTTGGTTCCTTGAAGATAGCCCCGTATGGGTGGCAATTGAGATCCATCTCACCGCACTAACTTGTCGCTCTATTTGAACACGTTATCAGCACATGAGATGTGTTCGAATTCACACTAATCAATAGTAACTTGTAACGAAACGAGATTATATGTGATTGGAATCACAAAATAACCTGATTTATGGCTTTATGCCAGTAAATGCCCACTTGCATCAAGGATAGCTTATGGGCAGAAATACGCAGGATTATGGGCCATCTTATCAAGACGGCCCTGTGGCAAAATTACAGGGCCAGGAAGAAACCGGCAATAGTGGCACTCATCAAATTAGACAGAGTCCCTGCGGCCACCGCTTTCAGTCCAAAACGCGCGATATCATGGCGGCGGTTCGGTGCCATACTGCCTAATCCACCCAACAAAATGGCGACAGAAGACAAGTTGGCAAAACCACACAATGCAAAGGAGATAATGGCCTTCGAATGGTCAGAAAGTACCTGTAAACCAGCCGCGCGCACCAACTCTTCGGCTTGTAGATACTGACCGAAATTCATGAATGCCACGAATTCGTTCACAATAATCTTCTGGCCGATAAAGGAACCAGCCACCATCGCCTCGCTCCAGGGAATGCCGATCAGATAGGCAATAGGAGAGAACACCCAGCCGAGGATAAGCTCCATAGAGAGTTGTGGATAATCAAACCAGCCGCCAATCCCACCGAGAATGCCGTTTAGCAATGCAATCAAGGCAATAAAGGCCAGTAACATCGCCCCAACATTCAGTGCCAGTTGCAGACCGGAAGCCGCGCCCGATGCCGCAGCATCAATGACGTTAGCCGGCCGGTCATCTTCAGCAATTAAGGTGGCCGCATCCACATTATCGCGGGTTGTTTCAGTTTCTGGCACCATTAATTTTGCGAATAGCAGCCCACCGGGTGCGGCCATAAAGGAGGCAGCAATCAGATATTCCAGCGGCACGCCCATTTGCGCATAACCGGCTAATACCGAACCGGCGACTGAAGCTAAACCGCCACACATGATTGCGAACAATTCAGATTGCGTCATGGTCGCAATATAGGGGCGCACAACCAACGGAGCTTCTGTTTGTCCAACAAAAATATTGGCCGTTGCAGAAAGAGATTCAGTACGCGAAGTCCCTAGCAGTTTTTGTAGCCCACCACCTAATACTTTAATCACCAATTGCATCACGCCGAGATAATATAAAACGGCAATTAATGAAGAGAAGAAGACAATAACGGGCAATACTCGCAGGGCAAATACAAAACCGCCGCCGCCAAAGACTTCAAACATTTTGTCGGAAACCAAACCGCCAAACATAAATGAAATCCCTTCATTGCCATAAGCAATAACATTCGCGACACCTTCGGACATCCCGCCCAAGATACGACGCCCTAGCGGTACATATAACACCAGCGCACCGATAGCCACCTGGAGAATAAACGCCCCAACTACAGTGCGGATATTAATCGCCCTAAAATTACTTGAAAGAATTACAGCTATTAATATCAGTACTGCCATTCCGACCAAACTCATGAGCATGCTGATAATCCTGTTAATGATTTGTATTAAAATAATGTGGGATGGATTATACCGGTATGATCTGGCGTTCAAACAATCTCGGTCACAAATAAACACAACTAAAAGTAACCGTAAGGTAATTATCGTGACAGGAATCACATTAAAGTAGCAAGCAAAGTGTAGCTCGCTAACTATTAGTGCGATTTATTCAGTGAAATCCAAAATTAGCGTGCGGATTTATCGGCTGGCGGCAATTGAAATAAGCGCTGACTATTGTGCAAAAGGTGAGCAGAAATCTCTTCTGGTTCTTCTTGCCGTAGCTGGCACAATGCAGCGAACACATTAGCTGCTTGCTCTGGCCGATTAGGTTGGCCCTGAAAACCGGCGAGAGGCATATCCGGCGCGTCCGTTTCCAGTAATAATGTAGACAGCGGTAATTCAGCCATGACATTTCGCGTTTTCTGCGCCCGTTCATAAGTGATGGTTCCGCCCACACCAATGTAATAACCCAAGCGAATGAATGCTTGTGCCTGCGCTAAACTGCCCGCAAAACCGTGTATCACCCCCGTGCGTGGTACCGCAGCTTTACGCAATGCTGAGGCCAGTTGATCATGCGAACGGCGTGAATGCAAAATAACCGGGAGACCATGCTGCTTGGCAAGCTTCAACTGGGCGTTTAAAAATGCCAATTGGCGTGGTAACTGCGGCTCATCCATATAGAGATCCAGGCCAATCTCCCCCACCGCCACCAGTTTTTCTGTTTTATCCGCCAGCGCTGTGGCCAGAGTGGCTAAATCAGCTTCCTGATGCTGCGCAATATATAATGGATGCAGACCCAGCGCGGCAAATAATGGCGGATAGTTAGCCGCCAACTCGAGAATACGTGGGAAATAATTCGCACTGACGGCGGGCACAATAATTTGCCGGACATTCGCCGCTGCCGCACTCATTAAGCTGACCGTTTCCGCGCCGCTGAAGGGCGGAAAATCAAAATGGCAGTGTGTATCGATAAAATAGGATGTATCGATAAAATAATGTGTATTGATGACATTCGACACTTGCCCGCTAATCAATGCCATTACGCGCTATCACCTTTGGTTCTCGCCACATCATCCGGCGGCAAGATAACCTCCGCTTGCAGTGACTTCTTTTTGCTTCGTGTCGCTGCCGGAATAATCAGCCCACTGTCTGCCACTGTCATCTGTGGCGGAAGAGCATGATGTGAGATTTTTGCGGCGTCGGCTGGCGCGGTAATATCCGGCGATTGAATGACATCAAATGAAAAATCATCATTATCAATCAACTCGGCCATATCTGGTTGGTTAATATCTTGCGGCTGAATAATACGACGAGAAAGAGAAATCGAAGCTTTCTCACCGTGGATCTCAGACTGAGCCAACTGATCCCGAGGCAGCAGCCAGTGGCCGACAGTGGCCAGAAAATAACGGCCACAACGACGCCCTAAATGATAATCACGATTCAACGCAGGGATCCGGCTCCCTAAAGCATTACTGGCCAGCGGCTTAGGCGGGAAAATTTCGAAAATGCGCAAGTCACCCGGCGGTTTTTCAATAAATTGCTGAATACGATGATAACTCTGCTCATGCTGCTGCATAATTCGCACCAATTGCTGCAAGCTACTTTCACTCAGCCAATGCTCCATCCGCTTCATCCATTGCGGCGTATAATAAGCCTGCGAAGGTACAGTGCGGATGACCACTATTGTATCGGCCCCACGGCGATAAGCTTCTTCGACCGGGATAGCATCACTAATACCGCCATCCAGATAACTAACGCCATCTAAATCAACCCCTTGACGATATAAACCCGGAATAGCACTGGAGGCTTTAATTGCCGGCAACCAACTTTCTCGAGTGGGGGATATATAGGTAGGTTCGAAATCATCACTGCGGCAAGCGCACATGAGAAACTCGCGGCCCTCACGTAGATGCTGTTCGGCTTGATCCATCGCCAGCGGCAATTGCTGGGAGGTGATATCCACCAGCCAATCGAGATCAATCAGGTGCCCACCACGAACAAAACGCAGTGGATTGAAGAAGTTGGCAGTGGTGGTGTAACGGGTAATGACACGGCGCGCATAGCCAGGTTGGCCGCAGATAAAAGCAGAGAGATTTTGTGCGCCAGCGGAGGTGCCAATCATCAGATCAAAAGGGTTAAAGCGGGCGCGCTGGAATTCATCCAGCACACCGGCTGTAAAAATTCCCCGCTGCCCGCCCCCCTCGCAAACCAATGCCATTTTACCGGGTTGGTATGGTTTATAGGCGAGTGGCTCTATATTGCCGAGCGTGATAGGTATTCTGTATCCCACCATCCATCCTTAATTCCGTTACAACAGGTGTTGAGGATACCTCTTCTTGCCTGTACTGTAACCCTCGCCCCGGTCTAAAGGCGTTTACGTCCTGTAAACAAGCTGATGAGAAATAGAATAATACCGACGACAAAAACAACTTTTGCGGCCCAAGCTGCTGTACCGGCTAACCCACCAAAACCTAATGCTGCCGCGATTAGTGCAATAATCAGAAATATAATGCCCCAGCGAAACATAAGCTTCTCCTTCCCGTTTGAAAAAATGACTTCGTAAACTCACGTTCAAAAATCACTCTTTAACTCTTCTGTCTATTTAACAGTAGCGTATTTGACAGAAGTCGTATTATTTGGATTTATTGGATAAGTTATTTGGCTGACTAACTGACTTATTAACGAGTATTTCGCGGGCTATATTGTTGCCCCACGAAATACTCATCAGCCAGGTAATAATTAAGGCTTGATGCTGAGGTCGTTTTTAACGCTTTTTACGCCATCAACGGCTTTAGCAATACTTTCGGCACGTTCGGCCTGAGCTTTATTCTCAACATTACCGGACAATTGCACCACGCCATCAGTCGTTTCTACTTTAACTTTACGTGACGGTACGATGTCATCTGCCAGTAATTTGGCTTTAATTGAACTGGTGGTTGCCGCATCACCAGCATATTCGCTAACTGATTGGGTTTTCTGATCTTTCACATGTAACTTGTCACTGACAGATTTAACGCCTTCAACATTTTTGGCGATATCAACTGCGGTTTCAGCTTCAGCTTGAGAAGTGACAAAACCAGTCAGCGTCACCACACCATGGTTGGTTTCAACTGAAATATCAGTGCTTTTAAGGGTTTTCTCTTCCAGCAATGCGCTTTTTACTTTAGCTGTTGCGGCGCTGTCACCCATGTAATTATCGACTTTCTTCATCGAGCTATCGAGTTTCTCACCGGCGCTGTCCACAACGTTGTCAGCCTTATTAAGCATCGTTTCTTCAGCGAACACGCTACCACTTATCAGTGCGGTACCTAAAACAACAGCCATCATTGAACGAGCAAATTTTGTGTTTGTCATCGATTTCTTCCTTTTTGTTTGGAATCCAAAAACAGGAATAACGCCCCCAGATTTCGGATTCTTACGCCACCTTATATGGGCGGACATTTGATGAATACTTTACGATTATTGCAGGTTAACTGACTCGAATTTAGTACAAGCCTGTCCTGCCAGTACCTATAAAGATAGAGCATCCCAAGAGAACTACTGTCGGAATCGCCCTAAAATCAGAATATTGCTATTAAGTAGGAGTTATCTTAGAGAGGTAATAATGAGGAAAATTTATGAATCGGGGCACGGAGTACCCCGATAGAATGCAGCTTGCGGCTTGATTAATGCTCGCGCGTTTTACGGAAACGAACTTCCGGATAGCGCTCTTGCGTAATATTAAGATTAACCATGGTTGGCGCGATATAGCTCAAATTATCACCACCATCCAATGCCAGGTTAACCTCATTCTTACGTTTAAACTCTTCAAATTTCTTCACATCGTCACATTCAACCCAACGCGCGGTTGATACGTTAACGGATTCATACACCGCTTCCACGTTGTATTCGCTTTTCAGCCGTGAAGAAACCACTTCAAACTGCAACACACCAACAGCGCCAACAATCAGATCATTGTTGGTCAGGGGACGGAACACTTGCACCGCGCCCTCTTCTGACAACTGAACCAATCCTTTGAGCAACTGCTTCTGCTTCAATGGATCACGCAGACGAATACGGCGGAACAATTCAGGGGCAAAGTTCGGAATACCGGTGAACTTCATATCTTCACCTTGAGTGAAAGTATCACCAATCTGAATGGTACCGTGGTTATGCAGGCCGATAATATCTCCTGCATAGGCTTCTTCAAGGTGGGAACGGTCACCGGCCATAAAGGTCAATGCATCTGAAATCACCACATCTTTCTTGGTGCGCACCTGGCGCAGTTTCATGCCTTTGTTAAAGCGGCCAGAAACCACGCGCAAGAAAGCCACACGGTCGCGATGTTTCGGATCCATATTGGCTTGAATTTTAAAGACAAAACCGGTGAATTTCTCTTCAGCAGCCACGACTTCGCGAGTGTCAGTTTTACGTGGCATTGGCGCTGGTGCCCACTCAACCAAGCCATCCAACATATGGTCGACACCAAAGTTACCTAATGCTGTACCAAAGAATACCGGGGTTAAATCGCCCGACAGGAAAGCTTCATGATCAAACTCATGAGATGCCCCCTGAACCAGCTCCAGCTCTTGGCGGAACTGTTTAGCCAAGTCTTCACCTACGGCAATATCCAGATCCGGGTTATTCAGCCCTTTAACAATGCGTACTTCCTGGATGGTGTGGCCTTTACCGGTCTGGTACAGATAGGTTTCATCTTTATAAAGGTGGTAAACCCCTTTAAACAACTTACCGCAACCAATCGGCCAAGTAATTGGCGAGCAAGCAATTCTCAGCTCGCGCTCCACTTCATCCAGCACTTCCATCGGGTCGCGAATATCGCGGTCCAATTTGTTCATAAAAGTCAGGATCGGCGTATCGCGCAAGCGGGTAACTTCCATCAGCTTGCGGGTCCGGTCTTCGACCCCTTTAGCCGCATCAATCACCATCAAACAGCAGTCAACGGCGGTCAGAGTACGGTAAGTATCTTCGGAGAAGTCTTCATGCCCTGGGGTATCGAGCAAGTTCACCAAACAGCCGCCATAAGGAAACTGCATCACAGAAGTGGTGATGGAAATACCGCGTTGCTTTTCCATTTCCATCCAGTCAGATTTGGCATGATGGCTGGAGCCACGGCCTTTTACTGTACCGGCGGTCTGAATGGCGTTGCCGAACAACAACACTTTTTCGGTAATGGTGGTTTTACCGGCATCGGGGTGGGAAATGATGGCGAAAGTACGTCTTTTCGCAACTTCCAGTGCGTATTCACTTGGAGACATAGTTTGAAATTCTACTTTTAGGCCGCCCTGCTCTGGGCCACACATCTTATTGATACGCGGCCCAAGCAAAGCAAGGCATTGATTATGGCGCTATACCCCTTTACGTGAAAAGCCGCGTTATCAGCAGCGATTTCTATCACTTTTGGGTATAAGTGGTTATAGCGCGGTATTTTCCCTGATTTATGCGGGATAGACAATTTTTTCAAGACAAACAGTCGTTATTCAAGACAGAAAATCGGCAAAAAGGCGCTACCCCATCGGTAAGGCCATCATAATCGCGTCTTCACGGCCATCCGCACTGGGATAATAGTTGCGGCGCACGGAAACCTCGTTAAACCCGAGGCTCTCATACAAGGCTATTGCACGTGTATTTGAAGCCCGGACTTCAAGCCAAAGCGTGACAATATTACGCGTTTCCAACTGCGCAATGACATGCTCAAGCAGCAAACGGCCACAGCCTTGGCGCTGATACTGCGGATCAATAGCAATGTTAAATAAAGTTGCCTCATCCAATACAATTTGGGTGATAGCAAAACCCGCCATTTGCTCGCCAATATTCAGCTTGAAATTGAGGTAGCGCTCGCCTTGATTGCTGGCTAAGGTTTTCGCCGTCCACGGGAAAGCATGGCTGGCTTGCTCAATTTGGTACGCGGTGGCCAGATCGGCTGGCGTCAGGATAGAAATCTGCTTCATGATGACAAATCTGCTGCCAAAGTGTGCGCTTAGCGCTCGCGTCTTGATAAAGTCCGGTCAATGCCGGACTGTGTAACTGCACACCCGCGACCGCAAGCGGTTCACTGATGCCCAATCGCCAACTGTTGCATTGTGTCTCTTCGGGTAACATCGCTACCCTTTCCGGCGTCAGTGCATAAACTTGACCGGAAGTCAGCCCGAGGCTGCGCAACACATCGCACAACAACGGATCATCCTGATCAGGAAGCGGGTCTGCTACAATCAACAGGCGGGTATCGTCGGGTAAACGTATGGCGATTTCGCCCTGTAAAACGGCCGGGCGGCGCAATGTCCACTGCGTAATTCCAAGCTGTTTTAACAGCAAGTCTCGTCTTGATGCCATGCCCTTTCCTGTCAAAGCGACCCGAATTTCAGCGCTATGCTAGCAAACCCATCGAACATGCGCCAACAAACCTCTATAATCGCCGATTATATTCTTAAGGAGCCAAAGACTGATGTCTGCATTAACCCCAGCCAGTGAAGTGATACTGCGCCATAGTGATGAATTTATAGCCCGCCACGTGTTGTTTGCCGGTGATTTACAAGATGCGCTGCCAGCGCAATTTGATGCAGCCGGGATACGGGTTCACACCAATCAATATCACCACTGGCAATTACTGAGCAATACGCTGGAAGAGAATGTTCAATTCGGTCTTGTGGCGACCCCTGAAACAGTAGCAACCTGCGATACGCTGGTGTATTACTGGCCAAAAAGCAAACAGGAAGCCCAGTTCCAACTGGCGAATTTACTGTCTTTACTGCCCGTCGGCACCGATATTTTTGTGGTGGGTGAGAACCGCAGCGGCGTGCGCAGTGCAGAAGAAATGCTGTCAGATTTCGCACAATTGACCAAAATTGATAGCGCCCGCCGGTGTGGTCTTTACCATGGCCGTTTGGATAAACAGCCAGAATTTGATGCCGATGCTTGGTGGGAAAGCTATCAGATTGGCGATGTCATCGTAAAAACCTTACCTGGGGTCTTCAGCCGTGATTCGCTGGATTCTGGCAGCCATCTGCTGCTATCTACATTCAGTGAGTCGTTTAAAGGCAACATACTGGATGTGGGTTGTGGTGCCGGCGTGTTGGCCTCGGTGTTAGCGCCAAAAATGCCAAAAATCAAATGGACTCTGAGTGATGTATCCGCAGCCGCGATTGAATCCAGCCGGGCAACATTGGCGGCAAATAATATCGACGCACAAGTGATTGCCAGCAATGTCTATTCTGACATTAAAGGCCGCTTCGAGATGATTATTTCAAACCCGCCTTTCCATGATGGGATTCAAACTAGCCTGACTGCGGCTGAGTTGCTGATCCGCGGGGCTACCGCGCACCTGCATGTGGGCGGTAAATTGCGTATCGTGGCGAACTCCTTCTTGCCGTACCCTGCTCTACTGGATGCCGCCTTTGGTAGCCATGAAGTGCTGGCGCAGAATGGCCGTTTTAAGGTCTATCAGGCAACTGTCGGGCGTCCGCCACGCGATACTAAGAAAAAACGTTAATATTATCAATCAGTAATGTTAAGCGTTAAGATAAACCATCCCTTCCGCGCCGTAGCGTTCCCCTGCTGCGGCTTGGAATGGGAAGACTGCATCTAAAGCCGCCAACTCTTGCTCACTGAGCACCACATCCAATGACCCCAAATTCTCCTCCAGATAAGTGCGCCGCTTGGTTCCAGGGATTGGCACGATGTATTTCCCCTGCGCCAACACCCAAGCTAATGCTAATTGTGACGGCTTAACCCCCTTGTCTTGCGCCATTTTTGTTACTGTATCGGCCAATGCCAGATTCAGAGCAAAGTTATCACCTTGAAAACGTGGATTATTACGGCGAAAATCATCAGCGGCTAAATCATTCGGGCTGCGTATTGCACCGGTCAGAAAACCACGGCCTAATGGGCTATAGGCAACAAATCCTACCCCTAATTTTTCGCAGGTCGCCAAGACGGAAGTTTCCACATCTCGTGTCCACAGTGAGTATTCACTCTGCACCGCAGTAATCGGGTGTACCTGATGGGCTTTTTCTAATGTTGCTGCCGAGACTTCACTCAAGCCAATGTAGCGAATCTTACCCGCGGTGACCAAATCAGCCAAAGTCCCAACGACATCCTCGACGGGAACCGTCGGGTCGCCCCGATGCTGATAATAAAGGTCAATAACATCAACATCTAAGCGCTTGAGACTACCCTCAACAGATTGGCGAATGTAATCCGGGCGGCTGCTAACACCGCGAACCCTTGGATCTGTTGGGTCGCGCACAATGCCAAACTTGGTGGCTAAAAAGACCTGATCTCGCTTGCCCTTAATCGCCCGACCCACCAGCTCTTCATTAGTAAAGGGGCCATACATGTCAGCGGTGTCCAGCAGAGTGACGCCCAACTCCAGTGACCGGTGCAAAGTAGCAATGGACTCATTAACATCCTGATTAGTCGAGTAAAAATCACTCATTCCCATGCAGCCAAGGCCCAAAGCAGAAACCAGCGGGCCATTTGAACCTAATTGACGTTGTTGCATTGCGATACTCCCCATTAGTGGTGTCGGAAGAAAGTGTGGTTGTTTCATGAGGAAAGATAAATAATGCAGATCACTCATCACTGTTCAAAAAACACCAACAATAGGCGAGCGCAGTTATGGACCAAATACAAGCCATGCAGATTTTCGTACGGATTGTTGAGTTGGGCAGTTTCAGTCGCGCAGCAGAAAAACTGCAATTGCCGCGAGCCACGGTCAGCCACACCCTAAAGCGGTTAGAACAGCGGTTAGGAGTTCGCTTACTGGTGCGCACCACCCGGCAAGTGAATATCACCGCCGAAGGCACACTGTATTATCACCGTTGCCTGCAATTATTGTCGGCATTTGAAGAGGCAAACTCGCTGTTCAGCCACCAGCGGTTGCAACCGGAGGGGAAAGTTCGCATTGATATGCCACACTCACTGGCGCGCAATGTGGTCATCCCGGCTTTAAGTGATTTCTATCAGCGCTATCCTCATATCACACTGATTCTTGGCGCAAATGACAGCACCATCGACCTGCTACGCGAAGGAGTCGATTGTGTATTGCGCGCCTGGTTGCCCCACGATGAACAATTAGCTGCACGTAATATTGGTCAGCAACCACAAATTACCTGTGCGTCCCCGGCTTATTTGGAAAAATACGGTATTCCAATGTCACTGGATGACTTAGCGGGTCATCAAGCCGTGGGCTATTTCTCACAGTTAAATAACCGCGATTACCCGCTGGAGTTTGTTTATCAAGGGAAGGTTGAAAACCGTGTTTTGCCCAGTATTTTGAGTGTCAGTGGCGCAGATGCTTATATTGCGGCTGGAGTTGCAGGTTTGGGGTTGATTCAAGCGCCAACGGCGGGAATTCAGCATCAATTAGCACAAGGCGAATTGATTGAAGTGCTTTCCCACTTACCTCCGCCGGTAATGCCGCTATTTATCATGTACCCTCCGGGCCGTTTTTTGGCCCCAAGAGTTAGGGTGCTAATTGACTGGCTAATCGAACTATTCGCCCATTATCCGCCCAAATCAGATGACTTTGGGGACAAAACATAAAATCAGAAAGACTTCAGTAATCAAATCAATTGCTCAACATATGATGCTTTTTACAGCAAACACCCAAATGAGGGGAAATAAGTATTGACCTGAACGCGAAAATCTCTAGAATTCGCCTCCGTAGTACAGATTTATATTGCACAGCACATGCGATGGTGGCGGAATTGGTAGACGCGCTAGCTTCAGGTGTTAGTGTTCTTACGGACGTGAGGGTTCAAGTCCCTCCCTTCGCACCAAGCTGGTGATATAAATCCTAAGTTTTACTCTTTTCAAGACATACCCTAAATAGTTCGAGTTGCAGAAAAGCGGTAACTGAGTAAATCTCCAAGAACTTACATAAGTCAGTGACTGGAGTGAATAAAAGTAGCCAACAAACATGCAGTTTGAAGTATAACGGGTATATGCAGTAAGAAATCATTTGGGCGATGGTGGCGGAATTGGTAGACGCGCTAGCTTCAGGTGTTAGTGTTCTTACGGACGTGAGGGTTCAAGTCCCTCCCTTCGCACCACGATGATTTCTAATTTCAGCACGACCTAACTTCCCCTTCCCTATAGCAATATTTTTTCAATGCGTACTAATACCGCCACGTAAAATTAATTGTGCATCAATACTGCGACTATACCCGCCAAAAGCGCCAGACAAGATGGCAATAATAGAAAATGCCGTAACCGTGCGTGATACAGCATGCTCACAGTCGCCAGCATGGCAACTATAATCAAAACCCGCAACTGGCCCACAGTGATATCAGCCCACCCCAGCACCGGTAACAAAGCAAAAGGCAGTAACATCCCCCAACCACTGGACATCCCACGACTCAATAAACCGCTTATCCCCCATGAACGGTAAACTGCAAATCTGGCTGTAGTCATAATATCGCCCACCCAAGTGATAATGATAACCAATAGCATATATCACTCTGGCACAATCTGCATCATGAAGTTATTGCAAGAAAACACCTGATTGGACTGATCCGATGCCATTGACACCATCTATACATCAGATTTAGAGGAGTAAATTGATTAGTCGATCGACATCATGATGACAGGGTGAAACAAAAATGGTAATTTTGATTAAGAAAATTCCCAAATCAATGTAAAAACGCTTCAAACAAAAATAATTACTTAAAATGACTATTTATCGTGATGCTTAAATAAAAGGGCTTCATGAGGATATTGTTTATTTGTCTACTGACAACGCGGCATTATGCAGAGTGAATTGAATATGAATAGCCATTCCTACGATCAGCTTCTGAAAAGTAAGCATCGGCTCTCTTTGTTGCTTTTTCTATTTCTTAATGCGTCGTCAGCTATTTTTAGTATGATATTACCCGCCCCTGAAACACCGGCAGTGACATTACCTATCCTTATGATCACGTTTATCAGTCTCAGTGCAGTGGGGTATTTGGTTTTTATTTCGAATAATTATGCCGATAAATTGAATTTATTTTCAATTACTCTGGGTGTGCTCTGGGCTTGGCAAATCATTCTTAAATACGAATATCTGGGCACTAATGAAAATAACTACTTATTGCTCAGCCTGTTTACCATTTTCTTTATCAGCACTATTGCGCTGTCCGATAACTTTCTCGCCTTTTGTCTACATACCGCCCCGCCTGCACTTACTGTTATTTTTCTGGATGATTTTCAAAATATTTTCCGCATCATATTCACCGTCATGTTGCCTCTGATTGGCTTTTCTTTACATCATTTGATGCTGCGCCGCAGTGATGATTTCACCCGCAAACTCGTGGCACACCTTTATAACGAAAGAGAAAAATTCAGCGATTTAAGCATGATAGACCCGCTCACCAGTTTGTATAATCGCCGGGGATTGGAAAATAAGCTTGAGACACTACTCGCACAGTCTCCCGGTAATCATTACGTGCTGCTACTCGATATCGACCACTTTAAAGCTTATAACGATAACTATGGCCATACTATGGGAGACCAAGCATTGGTGCGCGTAGCGGTCGCTATTCGTGATGCTGTCCGTTCGCGCGATATCGTGGTGCGCTATGGTGGCGAAGAGTTTTTAGTGTTGCTGACACATGTAAGTGAAGAATATGCCACACAGTTAGCTGAACGTGTAAGACAGAGAGTTTTAGGGCTTGATATTCCACATGTTTTCAATCATAAAGTGTCTACAACCGTCACTTTAAGTGCAGGGATTTCGCCGTTGCAATCCTATGATTTAGCATCTTCACTCAAAGCCGCAGATGAGGCACTTTACCGGGCTAAAAAAGATGGCCGGAATAAGGTTGCGTTTGCCAAAGATGAATTATCAAAATTTGAATCTTCACCCTGACAAAATGACTGAAAGTGGCGCTTAATGATTAATTCTCATGTAAATGCATGGGTTGAATACTGCGGTATTATATTTTTCTTTTATTTTGTTATTAAACTCTTTCATTGCATATACAAAAATAGCCTTCTAACGCATCTGGTGATAGATAACATCTATCCCGTCATACTTCAGACTACATGTGTGTTAGCTGCTTCATTCCCACCAATCAATAACTGTGTAAACTTTTGGGGACTCGAGCTATTGCCGCCTTCCTGCAACTCGAATTATTTAAGCTAATCATTCTAACTTTTCCAATCAAAAAATAATGAGTTTGTGATTGACTCTATTATTCCCATCTTAGTGCCTATTACTCCTCCCAATGAAGCCCCCGTGTTGATAAAATCAATACGGGAATATAAGTAATGATTATCATTTATATTATATAGAGATAACTAAGGGAAAGTGCGCAAAATGGAACGAGAAGAGGACACATAAGCCCGGCAAATGACTCTCTTACAGGGTTTATCCTAAGCAGCTAAATTAGAAAGCAACAGCCCCTGGACAAAGAAAGTCCGTGGCTCACCGATATACATACCTGAGTTATTATCATTGGAGCGAGTGAAATAGCGCTGATCAAACAGGTTTTTTCACCCCCTGCGCCCAAGGTCAGGTTTGACCAAGCCGTCTGAGCTAATGTCACCGCCGGTTGGCAACATCTGTCACCATGATCGGAGCAGCTAAAACAGAAAATGATGCGGTGATCGCCAGATACACAGCGACTAATGATAAAAACCGGCTAACAATGCGACCGAGCATGAAATTTTCTTGGGTAAAGTTGAACGCTATGATAATCCATATCTTTTGAGAAACTAAATCATTGTCTGCGGTGTGACGATAAATTCTTTTCAAGAGGGGAAATAGGGCTTATTGGGTCATTTCACATAACTTGAGAACTGCGTATTACGTGACTCCGCGTATTGCGGCTATCTATCAAGGCCAGTTAGAATGAGTTAATAGTGACTAATTCACTCGGTGAAAGCATTAATCTGTGAAAACCAATAAACGTATTAGCATCAATGACATTGCCAAATCGGCTGATGGTATCGAAGAGAATTTTCTCCGGTTTTTTCCTCAATGAGCAGTACTAAGCCGCTTGCGACTCCGGCGCTAGTAGGGTCGTGGCAACGCTGCCAAAAACTGATGCAAGCCCAGCAATGGCGGATTCCTCACCGTGCGGTGGGAGCAACTTTTCAGTCAATTTGTCAGCGAAAAAATGACTTACTGGTGTTAGGCCAAGCCGCACTGGAAGATGCCTATGAATACATGGAATCGCGCCACTGTGTTCTGCTAATTCTTGATGAAAGTGGCTGCACCTTGTGGCAATGCGGCCATCCACAGACCATCAGTCAGTTACAAAAATTGGGCATTGATAGTGGTAGTTATTGGGCTGAGGGATTAATCGGCACCAATGCCCCCGCTCTGGCAATAGCTGAAGGACATCCAATACAGGTCAGCGGCCAGCAACATTTCAAGCAGGCGCTGCATCCGTGGCAATTTTGTGCCACCCCGGTGTATGACAATAGTGGCCGTCAACGGGCTGTGATTGTTCTGGGAAGTTTACTGGTTGATAACGCCGCCAGTGACTTGCCGCTGACACTGGCAATTGCCCGAGAAATTGGCAATTACCTCCACGCCGACACCTTATTGGCAGAAACTAACCGTCATCTGAATGAACTCAATGCCCTGCTTGATGGGGTTGAAGATGGTGTCATGGCTTGGGATCAACGGGGGTGTCTGTTGTATCTTAACCGCCGTGCGGCCGCTATTTTGCAACTCGATGAAACCAGCAGCCTCGGCAAGCCCGTCACAGATTTACTCACCCTCCCCGCCTTGCTGACCCAAGCTATTTTGCACCGCAATCCTCTCAGCCATGTGGAAGTGACCTTTGAAAATCAGCAGCAATTTATTTCTGCCTTATTGACTCTCAAACCCATTCCCGATGGCGATCGCTGTGGTTTTATTGCACTTTTACATCCGCAAGAATTACTTCGGCAAATGATTCATAACCAATTAGGCCGAGCCAGTTATACCTTTGATGACATGCCCGTCGCGTCTCTAGAAATGCGCCGCTTGATTCGTTATGGCAAACAGGCTGCCAAAGGCCGACATCCCATTTTACTGCATGGGGAAGAAGGTGTCGGGAAGCAACAATTGGGGCAGGCAATTCATAATGCCAGCAATCGAGCCGCTGGCCCATATATCGTATTGAATTGTCAGGCATTGCCACAAAATCTTATGGCCCGAGAATTTCTTGGCTGTGATGCCAGTGAAGGCGAATCAGGGCAGCCCAGCAAATTTGAATTAGCCAACGGCGGCACTTTATATCTGGAGCAAGTCGAATACTTATCACCAGAAATGCAGTCGGCTCTGCTGCAAATGGTCAAAACCGGCATAGTCATGCGGGTAAACTCCAATCGGGTGATCCCGGTTGATGTGCGGATCATTGCGGCCACTGGCGCTGATCTACCTTTGCTAGTGAAACAAGGGCATTTTCGCCGCCAACTGTTCTATACCTTGCAATCTTTCGAGCTCCATATCCCCCCTTTGCGCCAACGTCAGCAAGATATTCCACTGCTGGTTCAGCATACGCTGGCAAGTCTTGGGCAACATTTTCACTGCCAATATCAGCCAGACGAAAATGTGATTCGCCAATTGTGCCAATACCCATGGCCTGGTAATGATCAGGAGCTGAAAAGTGTGGTTGAGCGAGCCGCCATGGCCTGCCGCAACAACCGTATCAATCTCAATGACTTGCCAGAACATCTGCTAGGTGAAAAATTATTGTTGGAGCCGGATATGCCGCAACCTCAGCCAGTATTATCACTACAAGAATTAGAAAGGCAGGCTATTATTCGCGCCGCATTAGTCTGCCAAGGACAACTGAATGAAATGGCCGTTTTATTGGGAATAGGCCGTACAACATTATGGCGAAAAATAAAATTCCACCGATTGGATATTCACCAATTCAAGGGTGGTGAATCGTTGCCAGTTTAACCTCTATAAATCCCCCTCAGTGACAAATCAGCACCAGATTAAACCCACACAACATTACTATCAATTTTGGATAAGTTTTGCGTTAACAGAGCATAAGACAAAAGTTAGAATTAATTCCATTTTGATGAATGGGGTTTAAATTATTATTGAGAAAATAAAATAATTACTTATCTTTTTAACATGATTTACAGAAATTAAAGATGATATTAAATATGCAGATGAATAAATAAAATCCGTTATTGATAACCGTTAATCATTAAATATGTCTTTATAAATTCACCGATAAAAAACATCAAAAAAACATAGTTTGATAAACATGCATACCGATGCGCATTTATAAAAGCTTGCTGAAAAGAGATCTTTGAGATATAAAAAAAGAGAAATAAAAAAATTTAACACACCCTTATAAAACAAATTAATTAATATATATAATTTTGTATTATTTATTTAAATTAATATCATTCATCAATAACAACCCAGTAAGGCAGGATATTTTTATCATGGGAATTAAATATAAAATAATTCAATTTAATATAAATGACTTTGGTGTGAATATAAAATCAATTCAAAAGGAACTATCATTTGAAAAACTAGATTGGGACACTAATGATATAAAATTATCTCAATTGAGATTTCTTATCAGTAAATGTTTTGGAAATAGAAAAGTAATTCTTCAGGAGGCACAACGCTATCTTGATGACAAGTTGCCCCCCAAGGGTATCCAGGCACTGATATCTACTTTATCGGTACCTGATAAAAAAATCTTTTACGCCTATAAGGCCTTTAGAAAAAGAGGAATCTGTCAATTCATTGTTGAATATATCGATAATAAATGGGTGATCAATAATATTGACCTGCCCGCATTAATCAACTTTACTCAACATGCTGACCATCAGTTAGATTTAAGGCAATTAATACGTCACTTTCCTCCTATGGATCAGGCCGCAGCCGAATCTCCGACATTAAAGATACTGATTAAGAGTTTTGTAGAAATGCTGTGTGAATGTGAACCTAAGCGAGAAATAAAAAAAATTGAAGTCACTTGTCATCAAGTATCGTTGATTATTGATAGCTCAATACACTCAGTGTCCAATTCACCTGAAGGTTTACATCAGGATGGTAGCGACTATATTGTATCCGCATTAGTTATTGATAAATATAATATTGAAGGCGGGGCGAGCAAACTTTACTGTACAGAAAAAGATGAAGTTATTAAATCACACACATTAGAACCGGGTGAGGGGCTATTCCACATAGATAAAAACTCAACTATTTGGCATCAGGTAACACCTATAAAGTTAAAGAAACCATCAATAAAAACAGGATATAGAAATATATTAGGATTTGATTTTAATTATATATTGTAATTATAACCTCATGCAAAATAAATTTAATGACTATATAAAATGCAAAAAAAACAAAGTATCATATTATCGTTACTCTTTTTTATCCATGGTGTCACTTATGCCAGCTTGGTTCCATGGATTCCAGATTTAAAAGAAAAATTCAATCTCAGTAATTATATGGTTGGCATTATGATCTCAGCTATTCCAGCCGGATCAATAATTTTTGGATTATTCGCCAAGAAATTTATAAATTTCATTGGGTTATATTTAGCAACAAATGTAACTTTTCTATTTTTAATCATTTTCATATCAACAGTCGCATTTTCATCATCATGGTATGAAATAACATTATTACTTTTTATATTCGGCGTTTTTGACTCTTGGGGAGACACTTGTATCAATGTACAGGCTCTCAATATACAACAATCTTATGGGAAAAGTTTGATTAATCGGCTTCATGGTGCTGGCAGTATTGGTACAATCTGGGGAGGACTTATTGCAGTAACGGCCATTGGGTTAGGGTTTTCAATGGAGGAATTTAACCTTACATTACTCACTTTAAATTTAATAATGTTAGTTATTTATATTCTATTATTTAAAACAGAATATTTACAGAGTAAGTTTTCTCTTCGTAAAAATACCTCAAGAGGGACAAGACTATCAGAAATACAACTCTATATCATAGCCTTAATTATACTGGTATTTACATGCAGTATAGAGGAAACCGCGAGTATCTGGGGTGCAATATATATGAAGGAAATTTATAATGTTTCATCAGTCATTTCTGGTTTACCTTACCTTACTTGCCAAATATGTATAGTGATTGGTCGTATTTTCGGCGATCACTTTACAAATAAATTTGGTAAAATGACCATTTTAAGATATGGACTTATATTATCTATACTTGGGATAATTTTAATAATAAGCTTTTATTCCACAATCATTACAATCCTTGGTTTTTCTCTCATTGGATTAGGAATATCTGTTATATTCCCGCTAACAATATCTTTTATTGGACAATTACCTAATATAAATGCAACAAGTGGGATTACTTTCGCCACTTGGATGTCAAGAGTTGGTTTACTGATTACGCCTCCTTTAATCGGCTTATTAGCAGATTTGACATCACTGAGAATAGCTTTTATCGCCATACTGATTGTTTGTGTATTAATATTTTCGTTAATTAATATTTTAGCAGAAAAATCAATTCGACTGGATAGTTGATATTAGGAAAAGATAATGGACAAAATGAAATGGGCAGTTATATCCGGAGATGGTCTGCCAACAAGCGGTTTATTAACCATTTTTAGAAATGCGGCTGAAATAGCTATAAAGCATAATATGATAATGAATGAAATACCCACAGATCTTGGGTTTTCATGGCGACCAGATAAAGTTAATTTTTTCCCTCACGGTAATGCTGAGTCACACTACCCAACATGGATGAAACTCAGTTCTTTTTATCAATACTCAATGTGTAATGAGGACTTTGGTAGTGATTTAATCAATATAAGGAAAAAAGTAGCTAAATATGAGCATTTAACTGAAGCAGAGATAATTGATGTTCAAAAGAAAATAAATTTAATTTCTGAATACTATAAGGATTATTTTATTAATTGGCTTGAGGATAATAGTGTTGACTGGGTTTTTTGTTTGAATATGACACTCTCTGATGCAGTCCCGGTTAACTTGGCTATCCATAATGCTGCAAAAAATTATTTTGAAAAAAAAGGCCATGGCGGTGTCATTTTCTGGGAACATGATATTTTTGGTAGCTATGCTATTTATGAGAATACCAAACGATTATATCCCCAAAACCCTAATATTTTGACTCCAATACCTCAGAATAACTCCCACACTAAATGGATAGTCGCATCTGAGGCACTGGAGAATGAATGTAGAAACTATCCAACGGAACTGACAGCAGACATTATCCCCAATATATTACCTTCTATAGATAAATATTCTTTCAATAAAACTCATAGTGAGTTTTTAAATCAACATAACATAACCAAAGGTTCATCTGTTATTATTGTTCCTGTAAGGGTATTTAGAGTCAAAGGTATAGAGATATCAATTAATCTATTTGGCGCACTCATTGAGATTTATAAATCAAAAAATTTATGCTCTCCTAAGCTACTTATATTTGGAAGTATTAACGAAGATCCTGAATATGCAAATTTCCTAAAGGAACAAGTTGATGTATTGCATCTTAATGATGACATTATTTTTTTAGATGAAGTCCCATTGCAAACTTATAAGAATAAAAATAATAAATGGTTTTTAGATGAAATAGATTTACTCATAATATGTCATGTTCTATCGGGTGCAGTTTTATTTACTCCAAATGTAGAAAATGTTGAAAGTGTCGGTTTAGGACCCGCGCTTGCAGCCATCGCTGGTGTCCCTTGTGCTGTGACAGAATATACCGCGTTCACTGAATTCTATGGTTCCGAATATCACCATATAAAAGTCAATCCGGCCTCCCCTGAAGATGCCGCACAACAGTTATTTGAATGGATGCGCATGCATGCGGCTGGAGATGCAGCTATTAAAATGCGTTTAGACAAAAATAAAATTCTTATTCAATCAAAATTCCCTAAAGGCCCATGGCTAGAGTTTATATATAAATTACAAAGAGAATTATATGGTTTTAATTTAAAACCATTGGTTTTTAAATAAAAACTTTCCTACTAGAGGATGCATAATGAAAAATATAGATTCGATAACACCCACAAAGATGACAGAGATCCCTGACAGAGTTAATATTCTGATATTAGGTGGAGGAATGTCAGGATTAGAATTAGCCAAACATTTAAACAATAGAAAAGTTGAAAATGTTGTTGTTATAGAGGCCGGCCCCGCTGACGATTGCAATCATATAAATGCAGGCGAAGAATATCAACGAGCTAATGAGTTTTGGAAGAATGAAGACTTAGATAAATATGCTTACCGCTCATGGTGCTCCTTAAGTGAACCTCATTTTTCAAAAGGAACATGCTTACGACGAAGAGTGGGTGGCCGATCACTCTATTGGCATGGTGTTATTTTACCAATAGAAGCCGAAATTCTCGAATATTGGCCTGCAAAAATTGTCAGTGATTTAACAGAAAGCTGGTTAGAAGGCCCCCCTCTCTATACACAGGTACAGTCCGAAATATTAGCATGGGCAGAAAAGAGCTATGATGCTAACTATTCTTTAAATTTTGCTGGCTTTGAATTTAAGATAACCCCTCAAGTCACTAAAATATTGGGGGAATCTGGCCGTTGGGAGGCTTACTCCCCATTATCCTATTGGAAAGAAGACACCCCATACAGTGACCTCCCTCTTATCATATCTGAGTATGAAGCTGAATCCCTTATTATTAGAAATGGTAAATGTATAGGGGCTAAATTAAGAAATATAAAGAACAATAGGATATACGATGTGCTAGCGGATAAATGCGTTCTTGCTTTAGGCACCATTGAAAATTCACGCTTAGCCATTCAAGCACTTTACGACTCTGGTAATTTAATCGAGAAAAAAATAACAGGCGTTGTTGATCATATAGTACAGGGATTTAATGTCACCTTTGAATACAATAAAGCCCCGGAAAGAATTGGGAAGTTAATTGAGAGTCATCCCGACACTATATTTTTTAGCCCTAGTTTATCTGGGGAGAGATTTAATTTATTTTTTACTGTCAGTGAATCAGATTTTGGCATTGAATTAGAAGTATGGACAATGGGTGAGCAAATACCCTCCAATCACGGGAATATCAGTGTAGAGACAAGTGATGACGTCATGCCATTAACTATTGCGTGTGATTTCAGTGATGTTGACAACAGTCTAATACAAAAAGAAAAAGATGAATTAAATATATTTTGGCGTGATGTATGTAATGATACAAAAATCCCATTTGAACCTTTAGATTTTGAAGCGGGATTTATTATTCATGCCCGCACTATGGGAGATGTGCACAACCAGTTTTTTTCACCATCAAGGATCGCCAATTACAATGTGCCCATAACTTGGATTAGCCCTCTAGGGACAGAAAATCATGAAAGTAGCACTTTACCCTTAGGTGAAATATTAAATAACAATCATGAATTTAATCATATTAAGAATCTATTTGCTATCGGCCCAAGTACATTCCCACGACCAGGCGCAGCTAATCCATCATTAACAACACTCGCGATATCACGTAGGCTCGCTTATTTACTTAACTAACGACTTAACTAACGACTTAACTAACTCTGTTATAAATTAATAAGGATATTAATTATGAAAAAACCAATTTACATTCTTGGTACAGTTTTATCCCACGATGGCTCAACCTGTCTAATGAAGGATGGGGAGATTATATTTGCAATTGAAAAAGAAAGAATATCAAGAATAAAGCATGATGGATTTAATGACAATATGACTATTCAGTATTGTTTAGATGCCGCAGGTATTGAATATAATGATCTTTCATTAATTGTAGAACAAAACTCTCACAACCCACTTTTTAGCGATCAATTAGAATATAGAAAAAACAGGGAACTCCCCCCCATGGTTCCTGTTGTAACACTTTCCCATCATTTAGCTCATGCTTATAGTGCAATAGGCACATCCCCATATGATGATATGGGTGTTGTCGTTATTGATGGACATGGTGGCAGTGTAGATAATTGTAATGACATGATTACGAGTATCTCCGGTACAGGTAATATTCATATTAATAATCGGTACCGCTACTGGGAAACATGTAGTTATTATGTCTATCAAAATGGGAAAATGATGCCGATATTTAAAGACTTTTCTCGCTGGGTTAACAGAAAGGACAGAAAAACCTATCCCGTTTCAACATGGGAAATAGAAAACTCTATTGGGGAATTTTACGAAGGAATAGCCTTGTATATTTTTGGTGAACTTGACTGTGCTGGTAAATTAATGGGCCTAGCTCCCTATGGAAGAGCAAATATTATTAGCTGGCAACCTTTCTTTTTCAATTCAGGGAAAGTGATACTGCGTAATGATTGGTGGACAAATATAGACCCATTCCTGAATACTCATCCGACACATTTTCAAGATAACTTCCAATATTATGCAGATCTGGCGCATTGGGCACAAAATAAACTTGAAGAAGCCTTATTTTACCTGTTTAACTATTATTACCAACTTCATCCTATGGCGAACTTTGCTTATGCCGGTGGAGTTGCGTTAAATGCCACGGCGAATGAAAAACTCATTAATGAATGTAAGTTCGATAATTTATATATCCAACCTGCGGCTGGTGATAATGGGCTTTCTATCGGGTGTTGTTATTATGGTTGGCTGGAAGTCCTCAAGAAAGAGCGGGTTAAACATTCTGGTTCAACATATTTTGGAAAAAACTATAATGATATTAGCGTAGTGACAGAACTTGAAAAATATACTGATAAAATTGAATACACTTATTGTGAAGATATTGAAACCATGGCGGCCGATTCCATTGCATCTGGTCAGGTCATTGCCTGGTTTCAGGGGGAGTCAGAGTTTGGGCCACGCGCCTTAGGTAATAGAAGTATTTTAGCAGACCCCCGCAGCTCACAGATGAGAGATCACATTAATGCCAATGTGAAGTTTCGCGAGGATTTCCGACCTTTTGCTCCCGCGGTGTTGTGTGAGAAAGTGCATGACTATTTCCATTTGAGTCATGACAGTGACTACATGCTATATATTGCCGAGGTAAAAGAACAATACCGAGCTGACCTCCCCTCAATTGTCCATGTCGATGGCAGTGCTCGTGTTCAAACTGTTAAAAAGGATATCAATAGAAAATTTCATAAATTGATAACCTGTTTTTTTGAAGAGACTAAAATACCTATTTTGCTTAACACCTCACTGAATACTAAAGGTATGCCCATAGTAGAAACGCCAAAGGATGCGATTGATTTATTTTTGAATTGTGGTTTAGATCTTTTATTTATCAATAATTATAGAGTATCGAAGAAGATAAGTTCCTGACTAATAATTACATATCTATAAATCATATTTCTCGTTAAAATTCCGAGGGTTATATGCAAGGAAACATATTTCCACTTCACAAAAAAAACAACTTTAAAATAGGTGTTATTCATCTATCTACAGAAGGGGTTCAAATTTTTGTTGGTGGTGTCGGCTCTTATATTAGAGGGCAAATTCAAGCACTTCCTGATATTGTAGATTTATTGTCTATTCATGACATCTGGCTAGAGCCACATTTTATTGAGATTGCATACAGCAAATATAATATTTTTTTTGATGCTGATAGTCACGCCCATTATATAGAGAAAATTCATGAAATGGGCGGTACATTCTCTACTGTACCAAACATGACATTAGGGAATGCGACGGGGTGTTTATGGCCCTACGGTGATGCTTTTCTTGGCGACATACAAAACTGGAAAATATCCTCGGCCGCTGCTGCTGCAAAAATTATTGATATCAGCGAAAATTACGATATTACCCTGGCATTCTGTCATGAACTGCCATTCTCATTTACGCCTTTAATTGCCAGCTTACATACCGCAGCAGAAGAGATAAATTTAAAGGTTATTTATGTTTCTCACGGCACCGCATTTAATCATGAAATGCCACTACCCAATCCCGAACGGCTTATGGCTGAATCATTACCCATTCAATGGGCAAAGGTTGATGCTAATATTAAAATCGGTGCTATCAGCAACTTTTTGGCTAATCATTTAGTTTCACAATATGGTGCCGATCCACACACATTTATACCGGTTCCCGCCGGGATAAATATCAATGACCCCTGGTTCCGAATACGCAGTGAACAAGAAATCTGCAGCACTCTATCTTCTTATGGAATATCACTCGAATACCCACTGGCTATTACGTTAGGGAGAGGCGTGTATTATAAGCGCTATGATTTGTTACTGAAGGCAGCCAATTACCTGGGTAATGATATCCATGCCGTAATCGTGAGTGATCCTGTTTTACCGGAATTATCAGTATTAGCTAGCCAGTTGGATGTACGCACTTCGATTATAAATTCGTTTGATCGCGAACTGATGGCTTGCCTAATTCAGTGGCGTAATACCCGCGTGTGCGTTCTTTCTGCCGAAAATGAACCGAATGGATTAATTCCTATGGAATCACGCTGGTTAGCCAGAAAGCAGGGGGCTATATTAGTTGTCGCCGACTCAGGGGGGCTGAGTGAGCAAGTTGAGCACGGTATTAATGGGTTCCTACATATTCCAGGAGATGCTGCTCATTTAGCGGAGGTCATCCACCATATCGGCCAATTAACGGAGTTTGAAATAGAGACCATCCGGCATGCAAGCGCCACACTAATAGAAGAGCAATATAACTGGAAAACCCAGATTTTGACGCCACTGCGTAGTTTAATTCCACAAATAGCAGCCCTAAATTAAGGCTGCCATTTCAAAGCGTTAAGTTGACTCAGGGCAATACCGCTCACTGGAGTTTGAGTTCTCCAGTGGCGGTATCTAATAGGGCTTTTTGGCCATTATGGCGGCTTTCAAGGCAACCAGTAGCACCCACTAACATCGGAATATCTAATTCGGTGGACAAAATGGCGCTGTGAGAGAAAATATTTCCCTTACTTAAACAAATTCCTTTTACTTGCTGGCGATTCAGCCCAATCATTTGTGACGGGAATAGCTCCTCAGCTAATAACAAAATTTCACGGTCTAGGGTAAGGGCGACTGGCGGTAGCCCCGTCAAATGGCCCAGAGTACGATTCAGAATATCGCGAATATCCAGTTCGCGGACGCGCAGATAGTCATCATCCAGAGCCAAATAGTCTGCCGCCATGCTCATTAACTCATCCTGTAATGCCGACTCTGCACACACTAACTGCTGTTCTATCCGCCGATCCATCGCCAGATAGAGTTCTTCATCATCAATTAGCATGGCATGCGCATTAAAGATAGCCGCCGCCTGAGCACTAATTTGGTGTTCTGCCTGCTGCGCCAATTGCTGTAAATCAGCCATGGTATGCGCCAGAGCCTGATGTAATCGCAGTTGCTCGTTAGCAATTTGCCCAGCATTAATTGTCTGCGGTAAGAATACCGGAATAGCAGGTAGCCACTGGAATATTGGCGCGGTGATAATCCCACGCGGAACCATTACACCAGTAAATCCGCTGTCAGTGGTGGTGACCAATTCGCCAAAGTGCTGATGCGCCAGCAGCATAAAAGCATCCAAGGCTTCACCCGCTTGCTCGCCACTGGCTAGCAAACGAATAGTATCGCCTTTGCGTACTTGTAAAATGGCGAGCTGATTCAGGCTACGTGGATTCACACATTGACCATTTTTTTCTAGCAGTAAATCCGCTGTAAATGGCGCTAATACTTCAACCAATTTAGCCGCTGGCCGGACATGTAATCCATTAGGATTGCGCACCACCCAACTGACACTCTGTGCATCAGGGGTCACCTTGATAGCTTCAGTCTGGTTGGTACCAGGTGTGCTGACATTTTCACCGAGTTGCGCGGCTTTAGCGGCCAAAGCTTCCATGGCTTCAGCGCGAACCTCGCTCAATGAGGCCCCGGACGAGGCGGCAACCACCGCAGCCAAAGTCCCTTCGACCAGCGGAGCTGCGCAAAGCTGCACATTTTTTGCCATCTCTGGGTCTAATAACTCCAGCGCCGTTTCAGCACTGAGTAATGCGCTGCCTAAATCCATCAACACTAATACACCCGAGGAAGAGTAAACCGATTCAATGGCTTTCATCACTTTAATGGCGTCCGTGCCGATAGGATGATCCACATCGTCTACACCGGCGGCTACCGCTAACTGGCAGCCCCCTTGTGTCATTTGCTGTGCCAGTTCGGCCACACCCTGAGCCAGCAGCGCGCTATGAGAAACTACAACGAGATTGACCATCTTTCCTCCTGATAACCTTATCGGCTGAGCCACATTAGTGACTGGCAACCTGCCATAGCGCTTGCATCATCAACATCGCTGATGTCGCCCCAGGGTCTTGATGACCAATACTTCGCTCGCCAAGATAACTGGCGCGGCCTTTGCGGGCCTGCATAGTAATAGTCCCTGCCAATGCTTGCTGGGCACTTGCGACGGTTTGCTGCAAAGCATCCACCAGCGGCACACCCTGTTGATTAGCTTGCTCAAGTTGCGAGACCACTGCCCACCAAACATCGCACATGGTTTTATCGCCCGGCTCAGCTTTACCGCGCATCACCACCCCTTCGACCCCGTCTTTAAACATCTGACAAACTGCTGGAAGATCAAGGCTTTGTTTAGCATTGGTACTTTGGGCTGCACGGATAAAGAAAGTCCCGAATAAGGGGCCGCTGGCTCCCCCGACACTTGAAAGCAGGGTCATGCCGGTATTCTTCAAGATAAAACCAATGTCTTTATCGGCAAAGGAGGGCAGTTTTTCGACCACTTTATTAAAGCCGCGATTCATATTCAGGCCGTGGTCGCCATCACCGATGTCGGTATCCAACTGTGTCAGGAAATCCCGCTGTTCGCTGAAAACCTCAGCGCAGAGCTGTAACCAACTGACAATTTGTTGTTTGGTAAGTCCCATGGTTTTCTCCTGATGCATTATTTTTTAACCAGCGCCGGTGTATTCACCGGGGCATCCCACAATGACAGCAGCTCATCATCCACTTTCAAAAGCGTGATGGACATGCCCTGCATATCCAGTGAGGTGCAATAAGAGCCAATCAATTTGCGCTCAATGGTCAAACCAAAGTCGGCGCAACAGGCCGCTAGACGATGCCAAACACCATAAAGTTCTGATAGCGGCGTCGCACCCAAATTATTGACCAGAGCAATGACTCGATCGCCTTTCGCCAGTGGTTGTTTGCTCTGGCGCGTTTCACTCCAGTCTTCTGCCTGTCTGTCCCAATGACGCAATGTGCGCTGGTAGCTGCCGTGGTCAATTAGGGTCTGGAACATCGCATCCACAGTATCATTCAAAGAAATAAATGGCCGCCGTTCGATACCGGGTTCGCCATGGATCCCAACCCCAAATTCCATCTCGTTTTCAGCTAAGATAAAGGACGGTTTACCCGCTGCTGGCACCGTACAGGCTCCAAGCGCGACACCGATTGAATGCCCTTGATTATTAATTTTTTGACCGAGCGCCACACATTCATCCAGTGAATCACCACGAACCGCAGCGGCACCCAGTAGTTTTTCAATAATGACCGTATTGGCTACCCCGCGCCGCCCGGCGGTGTACAGGCTGTCTTTGACGGCAACATCATCATCAATCACCACGGTGCCAACCGCCGTTCCACCGGCATGTAGTAGCTCTGCCGCCGTTTCAAAGTTCAGAATATCGCCGGTGTAATTTTTAATTAGCATCAGCACGCCCTGCCCGCCATCAATGGCTTGGCCACACTCATACATTTGATCTGGCGTCGGTGAGGTGAAAATCTCACCGGGGCAAGCCCCATCCAGCATACCTTCGCCGATAAAACCACAATGCATGGGTTCATGGCCACTGCCCCCCCCCGACATCAAGGCGACTTTGCCCTTCACCGGCGCATCTGCCCGAGTGATAAAAAGCGGTTCCTGATGCAATGCCAGCTCCGGATGGGCTTCAACCAATCCCTTAATTTGTTCCTGCAATACACTCTCAACGCTGTTAATTAATTTTTTCATTTTATGCTCCGCGAACGGGAATGCTTGGAAAATAGGGCTGCCGATGCTGAGGAACACCGGCAAACTCAGTCAGTTAGTTTGTCTATCAATTTGCCACACGCTTTAATCGAGGAAAGCCTGGCCTAAACGGTCAGCCACAATAATAGCGGCATAAACGCTGTCTGCTGTGACGGCAAACGGCATGTTGTGAATAGTTTCACCTTCGGCACAGCTGGCCTCGGCGACCGCACGAATTTTGTGCTCGATATCCTGTGAAACACCCATTTCCGCCAATGTGATTGGTAGACCTAATTGTTGGCAGAATGAGAGCACGGTTTCGATCTCTTCCATACTGCTGTTCTGAAGCACGAGCTGCGCCAAGGTGCCGAAAGCCACTTTCTCACCGTGATACAGGTGATGACACTCTTCCAATACAGTGAAACCGTTATGAATGGCGTGGGCCGCCGCCAAACCACTACTTTCAAAACCAATGCCGCTCAGATAAGTATTGGCTTCGATGATGCGTTCTACAGCTTCGGTGACCACGCCGGCTTCCACCGCCAACTTGGCTTTGTAGCCCTCTGCCAGTAGGGTTTCGTAGCATAAACGGGCCAGAGTCACTGCGGCTAATGTCGAAGCGCCGCCGGCCATGCTGATAGCTTTGGCATCGAAACAAGCTTGAGCTTCAAAGTAAGTCGAGAGCGCGTCGCCCATACCGGCGACCAGCAAGCGCACTGGCGCTTTGGCAATAATCGCGGTATCCATCAATACAATGTCAGGATTTTTAGGGTAAATCAGATATTCAGCGAATTCGCCCTGTTCGGTATAAATTACTGATAACGCACTGGTTGGCGCATCGGTAGAAGCAATGGTGGGCACCACAATCACCGGAATATGCTGATAGTGAGCAATCGCTTTAGCTGTATCGAGGGTTTTCCCGCCACCAATACCAATCACACCATTGCAGTGATGTTTTTTCAGCTCAACCGTCAGCCGCTCAATTTCGTGGCGGGAACATTCGCCATTAAAGCGGCTAAAATGATTTTCTAGCTCACTCGCTTGTAGACTGGTGCCAACCGCATCTGCCGTTAGCTTCATTACAAAATCATCAGCAATAATAAAATAGTTATTAGCCAGTAACTTAGCGAATTGGCCAATAGACTGTAGTGCATTAGCACCTTGAATATATTTAGACGGAGATTGAATGACTTTCAGCATATCTTGCTCCTGTTGCGTAGATATAATGTAAGAATGACTATTTTTTAGGGTCAATTTAATGAAACTGGAACCACTATAAGCGCAAAAAACAAGCTGAGAATCGAATGTGAAAACGTTCCATAATGAAACGTAGATAGGTGGATGACGTTTCATTATGGAACAAAATTGTGCGTAATCTGAGGAGGAAGAGAGGTAGTGCACAGAATGCTTTGGCGACATCAAAAGGAATCAAGGCCATTGGGTGTCGCGCAAAAAAAAACAGCCCCAATAATGGGGCTGTTAAGGTTATTTCAGGCGCGGTAACACGCCACTATCCATTTGTTATTCACTGCACCCGTTATTCACTGACTGGCTCGTCATGCGAAGGTGTTTTAGGTTCTGGATTCATACAGCTGTAAATCACTGGCAGCACCAGTAATGTCAGCACGGTAGCAAAGCCCAGACCGAACATAATCACCACCGCCATACTTTGGAAGAAAGCATCGCTAAGCAGCGGAGCCAGCCCCAATACAGTGGTAAATGCAGTTAGCATAATAGGACGCAAACGCGCGGTGGAAGCATCAATAATGGCGTCGCGCAGCGGTTTTTCCTGCCGCTGTAAGCCAATTTCTTCCACCAGCACAATACCGTTACGGATCAACATTCCACTCAGACTTAACAGCCCCAATAAAGCCATAAAGCCAAAAGGAATACCGGTCAGCAAGAAGCCCACTGTCACACCAATCAGCGCTAATGGCACCGTCAGCCAGATAGCCAGCGCGTTACGCACTGAGCTAAACATCAAGACGGTCACCACAAACATAATCAGGAATGCTATCGGTAAACTGATGAAAATACCGCGTTGTGCTTCTTTGGTACTTTCGTAGTCACCACCCCATTCAAGTTCATAGCCGCGTGGCAGTTGAACAGCTTCAACACCCGGTCTGATACGCTGCAATAACTCAGCTGAAGTTTCGCCGCCCTGCTGGGTCGGATCCGTTTGCACCGTCAATGTCCGTTTGCGATCCAAACGCATAATCAGCGGGTCTTCCCACTCAGTTTCAAAACTGGTGACGACGTTATCGATCGGGATAAAGGCAAGACGCGCCTGACTCCAAACCATCACGTCATTTAACCGTTCGGCATTGAGGCGCTCGGAATCCGGCGTGCGCAGGACAATCGGCATCAGGCGGGTGCCATCGCGGTATAACCCGACAGGCAAGCCACCAAAGCTCATGCGCAAGGTGCCATCAACCTCGCGTTTATCCACACCCAACTCGCGGCCCAGATAGTCCGAGAATTGTGGCCGGATCATTTTGCTACGATCTTGCCAGTCATGCCGCGCACCATCCGCCATCGGATCAGCAATGATCGCTTTTTCCGCCTGTGCGGCCAAACTGCGTAATACCTCTGGGTCCGGCCCAATAAAGCGGGCTTCAATGGAACTGTTGTTTGACGGCCCGAACATGATGCGTTTTATTTGTGCATCAACTTGCGGGTATTCGTCATGCATATAGGCTTCGATTTCATCAATCAAACCTGGGATTTGGTCTAGCTGTTCAGTCCGAACCATCACCTGCGCATAGTTAGGATAATGACGCTGGGCGTTATAGGTCAGCATAAAGCGCATCGCGCCCTGACCTATCGTCGCCATGGTGTCAGCCACCCCTTTTTGCTGCTTGATATACTGCTCGACCTTATTGGCTACTCCTTCGGTATAACTGATATCCGTGCCATTCGGCAGCCAAATATCAACAAAGAAGATAGGCGTATTTGATGGTGGGAAGAAGCTCTGACGAACATTGCCAAAGCCCACCACCGACGCCACTAACATTGCCGCCAGTAGGATCAAAGTGACTGCACGGTATTGCAGTAACTTATTCAATACCACACGATAATAGCGGAACAACCAGCCATCATAAGGTTGCTTAGCGGGTTTATCGGCATCCACTTTCGCTGGCTTTTGGTTCTGGAATGCCCACTTGGAAAATACCGGCGTCAGCGTCAGTGCAGTAATCCAGCTCAACATCAGCGAGATCAGCAACACTTGGAATAGCGATTTACAATATTCACCGGTTGCATCGTTGGACAAGCCAATAGGGGCAAAAGCTAAAATGGCAATCACAGTCGCGCCTAACAGCGGCATCATCGAGCGCTTCACGACATTGCCGGTCGCCGTCGAGAGACTTTCGCCGCGCTGGCGGCCAACTACAATCCCCTCCACCACCACAATGGCGTTGTCCACCAGCATACTGAGCGCGATAATCAGCGCCCCTAAGGATACCCGCTGTAGCTCAATATTAAACAGCCACATAATGAGCAAGGTGCCGAGTACGTTCAGTGCCAGCGAGATGGCAATGACAATACCACTGCGCACCCCCATGAAAATCAACAAGGTGACAACAACAATCAACAGCGCTAACAGGAAGTTAAGGATAAAGCCGTTGACGGCCCCTTCGACTTCATGGGACTGGTCATAAAACACATTAATATGCATGCCTGACGGGCGCTCTCCTTCCAACTGCGCCAGTCGAGCTTTAATGGCATTCCCCACATTCACGACGTTGACGTTCGGAGCGAATGAGATCCCCAGTGCCAATGCAGGCTTACCATTAGCGCGGTAAATATTGGTCGGTGAATGGCCAAAACCTTGTGTTACAGTCGCGATATCACGTAAATAGACGCTTTTCGGGCTACCGGGCTGACTAACTAATAAATTCCCCAGTTCTTGGACGCTTTGGAATTCACCGGTTGGATGCAAACGAATCGACTCGCTGCCCACTTGTAGCTGGCCCGCATCGGACACCACATTCTGACGGGCAAGCAAATCGGATAACTGCTGTGGCGTAATGCCCGCCGCGGTCATCTGGGCGCGAGAAATCTCGACCTGAACTTCTTCAGGTAAAATACCGACGATCCCCACTTTACCGACACCCGGCACCAGTACCAGCTCACGTCGCAGTTGCTCAGCGAAGTTGCGTAAATCCTGATTGCTGTAGCCGTCCCCGGTGAGCGAGAAGAAGAAGCCGTAAACATCGCCGAAGTCGTCATTGACCATCGGCGCACTGGCACCCGGCGGTAATCGCACGCTGTTATCATTGATCTTACGCCGCAATTCATCCCAGATTTGCGGTAATTCATTCGCACCATATTGCGCACGAATATTGATGGTGATTTGCGACAAACCCGCGCTGGAAATGGAGGTCACATCATCAACATAAGAGAGTTCCTGAATGGCATTCTCCAGAGGTAATGTGACTTCTTCCTCAACCTGCTGCGCCGACGCGCCATCATAGCGGGTAACAACTACCGCCGTTTTGATGGTAAAAGCCGGGTCTTCCAACCTGCCTATATTGAGATAGGCAATAACACCCCCAATACCCAGCAACAAAATTGTTAGCCAGATACGGGTACTATTATTGATATAGTTATCAAGCAGTTTCATTAGAGACCCCGCTCACGTACCCAAGCCCGAACAACTTGATTTGGACGAAGCTCACCGGTGCCTGCGGCGACAATCTGCTCACCATCAGCCAATCCAGAAGTGATTTGAATGCCGTTCGCGGTCAATTGGCCCACTTGTACTTTGCGTTCCTCAACGTGTAACTGGCCTTCATCATTTTTGATGACCCAAACCCGAGCATCATTCAACTGGGTGCTATCAGGGTTAAATACTGCTTCGACTGGCACGACGATGGTCGGGTGGTCAGTGCCTGACAGATTGCCAGAGTTAATTCTTACCCGCCCACTGATACCAGAAAGCAATGGCATATCCGCCGGGCGCTTCATCGTCAGTGTCACCTGGAAAGTCTGGGAAGCCGAAGTTGTCGAGGTGGTATGTTCTTTATATTCAGCAATAAATTCACGCCCCGGCATATGGTTAAGCAATACCGTCGGCTTATAGTTGCGGTTGCTGATGTCGAGCGTGGTAAACAGGCGCTCTGGCACACTGAAGACCACATCCAACGTATCCAAGGCGCTTAATGTCGCCACTGCTTGGCCTGGGGCCATGACCTGATGGTTACGCGCATTAACATTGGCGATAATGCCATCAAACGGGGCGGTAATAGTGGCGTCACTGAGTTCTTTTTGCGCAATTTCTAATCCCGCACGTGCCGATTCCATCTCGGCGCGGCGAACATCCAACTCGGCGCGTGAGACTGCTCTTTGCCCTTGTAAGGTATTGAATCGGTTAAATTGATCTCGTGCCAGGTTAAAGGTGGATTGACGATCCCTGACTCTCAATCTCAGGTCAGTGTCATTCAGTTTGGCAATCACCTGGCCTTTTTTCACCTGCTCGCCTTCGCGAACCAATAACTGTTGCAGCTGCCCACTGCGTTTAAAGGAGAGCTGGGTTTCATCACCCGCCTGTAACCGTGCCGGGAAATAACGAGTCCCATTTTGCCCACTGTCTTCGACGATAAATATTTTTACCGGGCGCACACTTTCCACGACTTCTGGGGGAGTTCGGTCGCAAGCTGCGAGAAGAAACGTTAAAAGCAAGGTGACGACTGTTTTTATCTTCACTATAAGATCTCGTTGAGTCAGGTTTTCAAAATTATTGCAGATTAGTTATTCACACTTTCGATTTATTTTCTGGACTACTGTTTTCTGGGCTACTTTTCTGTGACATATGTGACATACGGCGCACCAGCATTTTTAATCGTGTGATTAATAATCTCCCTGTAGATATTCCTAAAAGTAGATCAGCACAATTAGTGCTGAAATGGGTAGTATTATTTACATGAAAAGTAAAGATAAGTTAATGGAGAAATAGCCAATAGCGAAATAGCATGACTCCGCTACTCACTATCGGCTATTTTTTAATCAAACTCCGCTGTGGCTTCAAGGCCGCAGAGCATCCCCAAAGTCATTGGAGCCACAAGTAGGCAGCCAGCAAACGAATCCCGATGAGCTGACTCAAGTCAGTGATTCGGGTGAGTGCGAGCAGCTAACAACCCTGTGGCTTCAAGGCCGCAGGGGATTAGTAGTCCACAGGCTCTCTGATAATTGGACAAGTCATACAGTGACCGCCCCCGCGCCCGCGACCTAACTCACTGCCGACGATCTCAATGACTTCTACCCCTTCTTTACGCAACTGGGTATTAGTTTTGGTATTACGGTCATAAGCCAACACCACACCCGGCTCCAGTGCGACCATGTTATTACCGCTGTCCCACTGCTGGCGCTCGGTGTCGTAATCATTCCCCTCAGTTTCAACTACCCGCAGTTTTTTCAGGTTTAATGCCCCTGCCACCGCCTCGACAAAAGTGCCTTTATCGCGGCTTAATTTAATGCCGGTGGGGCCATTATCTGGGCGCAGTGAGAAAGTTTGAATCTGATTAACAATCGCCGGATAGAGGGTCACTACATCACGGTCACAGAAAGTGAACACGGTATCCAAGTGCATAGCAGCACGCAGTTTTGGCATGGCAGCAATCATCACGCGCTCAACTTGCCCTGCGCTATCTTTAAATAGCGATTGAGCTAACTGAGTAATGGCCTGATGAGATGTGCGCTCACTCATACCGATTAACACGGTTTTGTTACCAATCGGCATCACATCGCCCCCCTCTAAGGTCGCGCTACCGTGATGCTGTGTTGGGTCACCCCACCACACTTTCACATTGGCGTCGCCAAAATCAGGGTGGAATTTATAGATAGCCGTGGTCAGGATAGTTTCTTCATGACGCGCTGGCCAATACAGTGGATTCAGGGTCACACCACCATAAATCCAGCAGGTGGTATCGCGGGTATAAAGGGTATTCGGCAACGGCGGCAACAGATATTCCGTGATACCAACCGCTTCACGGATCAACTTCAGTTCTTCTTTGTCACATTTGCCATCTTTATGGAGTTCAGTGGTAGACAAGCCACCAATCAATACTTCAGCTAACAAGCGCGGTTCCAGACTTTCCAGATAGTTGCGGGTTTCTTGCAGAATGCCCAATGACACTTCATTTGGCACAATTTGCTGATCCAGAATCCACTTTTTCGCTGCCGGAATAGCTACGGTCTCAGCCAGCAGATTATGCATTTCAACCACATCAACACCGCGTTCGCGCATTTTAGTCATGAAATCAAAATGATCGCGTTTAGCTCTCTCTACCCACAGAACATCATCAAATAATAATTCATCACAATTACTCGGTGTCAGGCGGTTATGGGCGCGCCCTGGCGCACAGACCATAACTTTATGTAACTTGCCAACTTCAGAATGAACGCCGAATTTTGTCTTGCCATGAGTTTTCTTAGCTTTATCTGACATAAGAGCTCCAATAAATTATATGGTGATAATTCCGGTGGCGATGCTATAAATCGCCGCGACCGCAGCCACAATAAGAACAATAAACAGTATTCTTTCGTAGGTATTAAACGCTTTTTGATGCTGTTCACGTTTGGCAATCAGATACAAAATCGTGCCTGGGCCGTAAATAATGGCCGACAGCAGCAAGTATTTCATGCCACCTGCGTAAATCATCAGCGCAGAGTAGAAGGTCGCGATAATGGCAAAAATAAGATCTTTTTTGTGACCTTGTTTATTTGTTTCGTAAGTTTCACCGGTCCAGGCCAGTTTTAACCCATAAGCCCCGACCAACAAATAAGGGATCAAGGTTAATGAGCTGGTTAATTCTAATGCTAGCTGGAAAGCATAATCAGTAAACAGTGTCAGAATTAAGAACACTTGAATAAAGATATTGGTCAACCATACCGCCGCTGAAGGGACAGAATTACGGTTTTCAGTCGCGAACACTTTTGGCATGCTTTTACTCTTAGCCGCTGAGAACAACACTTCGGCTGCCAGCAATGACCAAGATAAATAAGCGCCTAATACAGAGATAATCAGACCCACGCTGATGAAAATTGCGCCCCAGCGCCCGACAATAGCTTCCAGTACACCGGCCATGGATGGCTGACGTAATGCCGCAAGGTCAGGACGTAGCAGCACACCGTAAGACAACATGGTGATCAGCACCAGCAGACACAGCACTCCAATAAAGCCCAAAACAGTGGCGATACCAACATGACTACGTTCTTTGGCATAACGCGAATAAACGCTCGCGCCTTCAATACCTAAGAACACAAATACCGTCACCAACATGGTGCTACGGACTTGGGAGAATAATGATTCAGGTTCCGCAACCACTGGCATCACTGCCGCAGCATGGCCGACATAGCCGTAGTCATTCAGATGGGATAAATCAACACTCTTAACCACATCTGGCGTGCCCCAGAAATTCAGTGCAAATACATCACCTTTAAAGGCAAAAATCAGCACGATGACGAAAATGAAGATAGGAATTATTTTTGCGAAAGTGGCGATGGTATTAATTGCTGCGGCTTCTTTAACTCCTCGCAATATCAGGATATGAAATCCCCATAAAATAACGGAGGCCACCAATACGGCGGGGATAGTATTACCGTCACCAAATAGTGGGAAGAATGCCCCTAAAGTTGATTTGATAAGCACAAAGTAAGAAACGTTACCAATACAAGTACCGGCCCAAAACCCTAATGCTGCTGCAAAACCAAGATAATCCCCGAAGCCCTCTTTGGCGTAAATGAATACACCGGAATCCAGATTAGGTTTGCGCTGCGCTAATGTTTGAAAAACAAACGCCAGCATTAACATACCACCACCAGCGATACACCAGGCGATAAGCGCACCAAACCCCCCCGTTGCCCGCCCGAAAGTTGCTGGTAATGAAAATATGCCGGCACCGATCATTGAACCAACCACTAAAGACGTTAGGGCCGGTAGAGATAATTTATTCGTAGATGAATTGGCCATGATGTTCTCAATGACGTTGGATAAATTAAGTTAAATGTAGATTCTGTTTACCCTAAAAACAGATTCACCAGGACCCACTTACCGATATAAATACATACTTATCATAGCTTCCTTTAAAACTATTGCATTATGTCCGAAAAGTAGACCAAACATGACAATATGTAAATTGTTGCAAAAATTATCACATACATCAGAATTTTCTAATAGTGATCTGAGTCATCATTTTATATATTCAGAGAAAAACTTCCCAGTTTAATTCACTGAATAAAAGCCATTCCATTAGCATAGAAATCTGTTTTATTTATAGAAGCCATTTAGGATGATTCCAAGAATGTCACTCTTTCAATTATGCAAGCACAAATAGAATTCATGCTATGTTGCACTTGCTAACTTCATCGTCTAAGCTTAATGATTACCCCTTAAAAATTTAATTAAAAAAACCTTTAAATTCAAAAAGTTAAACAATCCATTCTTTGTAAAAAAATAGTCCATTTCTTAGAAGAATTCTCTGCATTTTCTCATTTTCGAGCTTATAACAGCCCTTTTAATCACAGAAATAACCAAACAAATACTGGGCTTATAACTTGTACTTTGGTTTTTATAAAACAAAGCCATATACCTTTTTTATCACCATATCGCTTAGCAACTCTGATCTTAAAAATCAATAAAATACGTGATTAAATAATAATTATTTGTATTTCATTCAATATCCATTTAGATTCATCCTTGATATTGTTATTAAAACGTTAATTTTTAAATTTTCATCCTCCTTAACAGAAACCATGGAAATCTAACGCCACAAAAAAGATAAAAGTGAGTGTTTTACTTTTAATAAAACAAACAAATCAGCATAAAACACTGCTGTAACGGATTAATTTTAATAAATAAAAACTGAATTATCTTAATAGTAAGATTAGAAAGATTGATGTTTCATGTTGAAATGTCTGCCAAAGTGAAAGACTATGCTGATGAAAATCATGTAGGAATTATCCCCATTTAAGGGGCATTATTCTCACACTATAAAAAAATAACGTAAATAAAACGGGTTAATTTAGTTTGCAAGCTCACATTTCATTAAATAATTTACTATTCCAATATACATTTTGGCGTTCTCATTAAAGAAATATCTTAAATTTTAGAACCTCTATCATGATATAATCCATGATAATGATAGGGGTAAAAAAACGGCCCCCATAAGGAGCCGCGAGTTAGCCAGTAATATCGAATATGCTTATCACTCGGTTAGCCGCTTATCCGAACCTTGCTGAGTGTTTGCTACAGAATACCCTGCCAGAATGGCGACAAAAATCATAAACAGATGGCCTTCCGAAGAATCCAGCAGGAATGAATTAAAGAAGTTACACGCCATATAGCTGGTCAATACAGCCAGCAAGACATTACGCAGAGCCGGTGTCTGTTGCCAAATAACACGGTAACAGCAGACAATCCAGGCCAGGAAAATAATTAAGCCCACCACACCGGACTGGATAGTTTCCAACAGATATTGGTTATGTGGATTGTTGATTTTGTAATTTATTGCCGGATCTTCGTAATAGAAACCACCGGCACCGTGACCCAGAATAGGGGCGTCTTTAATTAACCTGACGGCCTCAATAGCAAAAGCCGAGCGTTGCCCCATCGACGTGCGACAAGCGCCAGTGGCATTAGCCGCAGGCGCGGCCATGCAGACTTTAATCTCATCAATGCCCTGAGTTATCCGCTGCGTGGTTTTATTGGGAATCAGCAGCACGGCAACAAATGCAATGGCCCCCAGCACGACGAATAGCCAGCGTTGCCAGCGACCCAGCGAAAAGAACAGCCACACACCTAGCCCGACAACCAGTGCGACATATCCTGTGCGGCCCAAGACCACAAACAGAACACTGTAGCAGGCGGCTGCCACAAGCAGACCATAGCCCCAGCGTTTCCAGCCCTGATTTTTGAAGGCCAACATCAGCCACAGTATCGCCGACAAGGCCAAGAAGAAGTTCTGGGTAATTTGCAGTTTAAAGAGAGTTGGATTGGCGGGGTCGATATGTCCGATTGGTATGTGTAACACCCCAACAGCCAATGAACCTGCCAACACCACGGTGTTAGCGGCCAGGAAACCAATACAAAATAGTTTTACCCGCTGTGGCTGGTTAATAAAGAACAGAGCCAGCGGCAAGATATAAAGAAATTTCTTATCCTTACTCACCATTTCTGGGCCATAGCTATTGTGATGAAACAGCAGTGACAGTGCCAATAGCGCAAACATGGCGGCGGGCAGATAGACTAATGGATTCGTCAGTAAAGGCTTTAATTGCAGTGATTTACGGTTAATAATCAGGCTAATAAGGATTAAAACCAGAGATATATTAATCAGTGGATTCGACGTCGGCAGGGCAATACCTAACAGCAATGCAGCAAAACCGCTCAGTATTTCACTGCGCAGGTGAGCCGGGGACATGCCCGGCGCAGAAGTCGTTGGGGTTATCATAATTCTCTCAGCTTAAGCTGGTTGGAAGCCAAAAATTGGCTGATACAAATATGTTATTAAAAACAGGCCGTTATTAAAAACAGTCTGTTATTAAAAACAAGTCGTCTATTGGCTCATCACTGGCTTTGAGTCCGCCAATCATCAACGGCATCTATGACATCGTTCACCGGGATCGCGTTCAAATAACGATCGGTGGTGTCGGTATCTATCTCATTAGGATGCGGCAAAGTGCGGTAATGTCCGGCCCATAAAAGGGTATGTGGGGCTTGCCATGGGTGCCATTGGTTAAGGTTGCTGGGGCCAAATAACACCACTGCCGAGGTTTGTAATGCAGCCGCCATATGCATTGCCACAGAATCTACACCAATAAATAGCTTAGCGTTATCTATCAAGACAGCAAGTTCTGGCAGTGCCAAGAGGCCGGATAAATTAATCACTTTTTCAGGCTGTGTGCAGCCTGCAATGATGTCGGCGATATAATCCAGTTCAGCTTTGTCTTTACCGCCAGTTAGCAACACAGTTTCACCTTGTTCGGTGAGATGGTTTATCAATTGGCTGAATGACTCACTGGCCCAGGTTTTGAACTTCCAGCGCGCAGAGGGTTGAATCAAGATGTAATCAGCAATGTTATGTTGCTGACACAGTTGTTTTACCCGCTCAATGTCATGCGGGCCATAAGCCATCGTGACGTCAGTGCTGATATCCGTGAGATGTAACGGCGCGAGAATATCCAAATTATTGAGAACAGTGTGCCGTTCGGCTGCATTGGGAATATCGACTAATGTGGAATGACAGTAGCGCCATAACCAGGTATCGCGTTTCGGATAATGAAAACCAATACTAAAGCCCGGTTTTAATAAACGACAATAGGCTGCGGCCCGCCATTGATCAGATAAATTGAGGATCAGATCATAATGGTGTGCTTTCAATGCATTAAACAGCGCTTTTTCACCGCTAATTTGCGCCTTTAAGCCCGCATGTTTGAGGCCGCGATCGACAATAAATGCATGATTAACTGTTTTGTTCTCTCGCAACATTTCTTGCGTTCCGCCATACAGCAACACGTCGATTTTCGCCTGTGGATAGTTGGCTTTCAACGTATTCAGCAAAGGAGTTGTCAGGAGAACATCGCCGAAATGGCGTAATTTAATCACTAAAATGCGCTTAACATTCTCTTTCTCCCGCAGTATGACCGATAAATTATCGGCAGGAGCAGGAGCAGAAAGTTGCCCGGCAGGTGATTCTGTCTTATTTGATGTATTCATCATAGGATGCGCCATCATCGGCAACGAAAGAGGGGCTGTAATGCTATACCAGCCGTTTACTGCATGGCAATTTTTTATTTGATTATACAATACACCGAGAGCGGCGAGTTGACCGTACCTAGGGGCGCTCCGGCGACTCACGTCGCTACGACCCCAACGGCACGTTTCCCCGCCGTTTCACATTTGGGCTGTTTGCCCTTATCAAACAATATAACCAATTGGCGTCATCGGCGCAGGCAGATTGAGTGCGGACAGCGCACAGCCAACGGAGCGTACACGCAGTACGTGACGGAGGCGAGCACTGCCCCGAAGCTCAAGCTGGCCAGTAAGATAGCCAATTTTAGAGGCCAGGGGCTTTCCACAGGGAGGTCGTCAGCCCACTGTCTACTAATGTCAGTTGGTCGGTATACACCGCTTGCCAGTTGATTTTAGCCGCCTGATAAAGTGCTTTATGTTCAGGATTGGGCTGATATTCCCGCTCCCAGCGCACTAGACGCTCGCCAGTTTTATCGAGCGCTTCATATAGCCCGACCCCCACCCCCGCCGCAATGGCGCAACCTAATGCCGTGGCCTCTTTAACTACCGGTACACGGACTGGAATGCCGGTCACATCGGCCAGGATCTGGCTCCACAGTTTGCCTTTTGAACCGCCACCGGCAAATACCACCGAAGAAGCTTTGACGCCGGAGAACTCTGCAATTTGGGCCAAATTACAAGCCGAGACAATCGCGGCGTTCTCTTCCAGCGCACGGAATAAGGTCGCTTTGTTACATTTTTCAGGGTCGAGCGACAGGTTAATAAAGGAAGGGGCGGCGTGATACCAAGATTTAAAGCGCATGACATCAGAGAAAATCGGCATCACCCCGTAAGCGCCAGCGGGCACCCGCGCCGCCATATCTTCCAGCAAACTGTAAGTATCAATCCCCAGCCGTTGGGCGAGTAATTTCTCTTCGGCGCAAAATGCATCACGGAACCAGCGCATAGTCAGGCCAGTAAAGAAGCTGATGGATTCCGCTTGCACCATGCCAGGAATGACATGCGGGTTAATGCGCGTATTCATATTGGGGTCAGTAATCGGCTTGGGCAAGTTAACGACTTGCTGCCAGAAAGTGCCGCCCAACACCGCGGTTTGGCCCGGTTTTACCACGCCAAGTCCCAAGCAGCCGAGTTGGACATCGCCACCGCCCATGATGACTGGCGTCCCGACCTGCAAACCACTCTCTTCTGCCGCTTGCGCGGTGACATGCCCGAGTAAAGTGCCCGTCTCTTTGACCGGCGATAAGATATCGGCGCGTAATCCGGCCATTTCCAACAAATTCGGTTGCCAGTTGCGAGTGACTAAATCCAGCATTCCGGTGGTGCCCGCATTGGAGGGGTCAACCGCCAGCTCGCCGCTGAGCATATTTGCCAGCCAGTCACTTATCATAGTCAATGTCCCGGCCTGACGATAAATATCTGGGCGGTAATGCGCCAGCCACAGTAACCGTGGCATGGCACTCAAGGCCAGTGTTTGACCAGAACATTGATAGACTTCGAGTTCAAATCCATTGTTGTGTAACTCTTTTAATTCGCTGACTTCGCGGCTAGCACGCGCATCCACATTGGCACAGGCCCAGATAGGTTTGCCGCTGCGATCATAGAGCACGATGCCCTCGCGCATTGAGCATGCCGCTACCGCACGGATAGCACTGGCGGGTAGGTTGGCCTGATGCAGCGCCTGACGGATGCACTGGCAGGTCAACTTCCAGTTGGTGGTTAAGTCAAACTCCATTGACCCTGGGACATCGGGTACTGGCAGGTGTAGCCATTCAGCCTGTCCGGCGGCTATCTGATGACCATTAAGGTCAAATATCACAGCCCGAACACTGCCGGTGCCTGCATCCAAAGCCATCAGATAATCACCCGATGTGGTCGTAGAGAATTGACTCATTACGCTATCCTCTGTTTTATCTAAATTTATGAATAAATCTGTCCTCTACTGCTTTTTCTCGAAAAAATAAAAACTATTGGCGTGATTGTCGCGGTCAGATTGAGCACTGCTCAACCTCAAACCGGTAAGTAAAATAGCCAATTAAATCAGTTTGATAATAGCTCTTGCCGTCAATTCGTCCGTCACTAACGCGTTCATATACTGGCCTTTCAGCGCTGCAACAATCGCCTCTGACTTTTCAACGCCACCCGCGACCCCAATCACTGTCGGGATGTTGGTCAAGTCTGTCAGCGAAATACCGATTAATTCCTGGTGAATCTGCATATCTGCGGCCAGCGCGCCATCGGCCTGCATAAAGTAACCGAGGATATCGCCCACGGCACCTTTGCGGCTAAACATCAGCTGTTCACCTTCGCTGATATAGCCAGAGCGCAAAATAGTGGCTTCTTTTTGTTGATTGACCGAGCCAATCCCCACCACGGCGACATCCGCTGCACACGCCGCCAGCATCACATCGCGCACGCTATTTTCCTGGCGGAATGTTTCAGCGACTTTAGCGCTGGAAGCCCGCAACGGCGCAGGGATAATACTGACCTGACAGGCCGCATCAAGCTGCCCAATCCCCGTCATATAAGACCCCACCCCACCGGAAAGAGTGACTAAACGCACCTGCTGAGAGGCAATAAAGCCGCTCAAATGCTGCAAGGCGCACATGGTGGTTTCGCCAAAACCGACCGCTAATAGCTGCTGCGGTTGTATCAATGCCATCAATAAATGTGCCGCACCAATCCCCAACCGGCTGCTAATACTGAGGTCAGCCAGTGACGGCAAAATGCGGATATGCTTGAGGTCAAAATGCTGTTGCAGCGCGTTTTCCAGTTCCAGACAACCCTCATAGCGCGAATTGATCTGTACCCGAATAACCCCAGACTGACGGCCTTTCTCCAGCAATCTGGAGACCTTCAATCGGGTCAGCCCCAGCAGTTCGCCAATATCCCCTTGTGTTAAGCCATCGTGATAATAAAACCACGCAATGCGAGCGAGCAGTTCCTCTTCACTCATGCTATTACCCGGATATTTGTATTCATCGTTGGACGACATAAGTTTTTCTTTCATCATTAGCCGCGATCCCTATTGCCGCTTTTCCATTCTTCATTAATTCATCATCGATCAGAAATCCACGGTCTGAATTGGTAACTACGCTAACAGCTTAAATGACACATTTGAACATATTTTAATTTAAATTTTTTTATTCACGATTTTGTGATCTTGATTACGCCATAAATGGGATTATGCGGCTATCTTTTTTGAACACTTTTAATTTTAATTTATTTTTGTTCACATCGCGGGAGCTACTGATGCCACAGATTAATCCGTCCCCCCTGCTCCAGGTTCGTGGTATCAGCAAGCAGTTTTCCGGCGTCGTGGTATTGAAAAGTATCGATTTTACTCTGCTACCGGGTCAGGTTCATGCCCTGCTCGGCGGAAATGGCGCGGGGAAATCGACACTGATGAAGATCATCGCCGGTGTGCTGCCTCCCGACAGCGGCACTATTGAAATAGATGGGCAACTTTGTTCCAACCTCACTCCAGCCAAGGCCCACCAGCTCGGTATTTATCTGGTGCCACAGGAACCCATGCTGTTCGCTAATTTGTCGGTTCAGGAAAACATTCTGTTCCGCTTGCCGAAACATCAGGCTGATAAAAAGAAAATGGCGCAGTTGCTGCACAGTTTGGGCTGCCATTTAGATTTGTCGGTCAGTGCCGGTTCGCTGGATGTGGCTGACCAGCAGTTAGTCGAGATCATGCGCGGCCTGATGCGCGACTCGCATATTTTGATTCTTGATGAACCCACCGCCTCGCTAACACCCGCGGAAACTCACCGTTTATTTAGCCAAATCAAAATGTTATTGCAGCAAGGGGTCGGGGTGGTGTTTATCTCCCACAAACTGCCGGAAATTCGCCAATTAGCAGATTGGGTCAGTGTGATGCGCGATGGCGGGATGGCCCTGAGTGGCGCGACCGCTGATTTCTCCACCGAGGCCATTATTCAGGCGATGACTCCGCAAGCTAAAAACAGTGAATTAACCGATACCCAGAAGTTATGGCTCGAGCTGCCCGGTAACCGCCGCTCGCAAGCACGGGCGCAATCCAATCAGCCGGTGATACAAGTGAGCGACTTGAGCGGCGAGGGCTTTGCCCATATTTCTTTTGAGGTGCGCGCCGGTGAAATTCTCGGGCTGGCGGGGGTAGTCGGCGCGGGCAGAACCGAGCTGGCCGAAACGCTCTATGGCTTACGGCACGCCAGCAGTGGCCGCGTTATGTTGGAAGAGCTAGACATCACCGCCATGAAAACCGTCAATCGGCTGGCAACCGGCCTGGTTTATCTGCCAGAAGACCGGCAGGCCTCCGGCCTCTATCTGGATGCCCCGCTGAGCTGGAATGTCTGTTCGCTCACTCAGGGCAACCAAGGGATATGGACTCATCCGGCGCAGGAAGCCGCTATTTTGGAGCGCTATCGCCGCGCGCTAAACATCAAATTTAGTCACCTCGAACAGCCGGTTCGGACGCTATCCGGTGGTAACCAACAAAAGCTGCTGATTGCTAAATGTCTGGAAGCCAACCCGCTGCTACTGATTATTGATGAACCGACCCGTGGTGTGGATGTGTCGGCCCGCAGTGATATTTATCAATTGATCCGCAGCATTGCCTCGCAGCATGTGGCGATCATTTTTATCTCATCGGATCTGGAAGAAGTGGTGCAAATGGCGGATCGCGTGTTGGTCATGCACCAGGGGGAAATCAGTGGCGCGCTGGAGGGCAGTGCAATGAATGTCGACACCATTATGCACTTATCTTTTGGTGAACAGGCCGCTTTTGGTGAACATCAGACCGATGCCCATCAGTCTGCTGAAAATGAGGGCGTATCATGTTGAAATTCATTCAAAACAATCGCGAAGGCACCGCCCTGCTGGCGATCCTCGCCTTATTTGCCCTGCTCGGTGTGATTGATCGTAATTACTTCAATTTGCAAACTTTCACCATGATCTTCAGTAGCGCACAGATCCTGATCCTGCTGGCGATCGGCGCGACTATGGTGATGCTGACCCGCAATATTGATGTCTCCGTCGGCTCAATCACCGGCTTGTGTGCGGTGACAGTCGGCATGGCGCTCAATGCCGGTTTCGGGCTGGCGCTATCTTGCTTGTTTGCTCTGCTGGTCGGCATGATGGCCGGTTTGTTTAATGGCATCCTGGTGACCTGGCTGCGCATTCCGGCGATTGTCGCCACACTGGGCACATTGGGGTTGTATCGCGGCCTGATGCTGTTGCTGACCGGCGGTAAATGGATTGAGGGGCTACCCGCTGACCTCAAAAGCCTATCGACGCCAATTCTGTTTTCCATCTCACCCATTGGCTGGCTGATTATGTTGTTGATTGTGTCCATGGCTTTACTGCTGGGTAAAACCGCCTTTGGCCGCAGCTTCTATGCGACCGGCGATAACTTGCAGGGCGCACGCCAATTGGGGATCCGCACTGATAGCATTCGTATTTTTGCTTTCTCGATGAATGGCGTGATGGCGGCTCTGGCGGGGATTGTGTTCGCCTCACAAATTGGCTTTATTCCCAATCAAACCGGCAGCGGCCTGGAAATGAAAGCCATTGCCGCCTGTGTTCTCGGCGGCATCAGCTTGCTCGGCGGCACCGGCACCATCATTGGCGCGATCCTCGGGGCTTATTTACTGACACAAATCGACAGCGTGTTAGTGCTGCTGCGCCTACCGGCGTGGTGGAATGACTTTATCGCTGGCTTGGTGCTGTTGGCGGTGCTGGTATTCGATGGCCGCCTGCGTTGCGCCGTCGAGCGCAATATTCGCCAACAGAAATATGCCCGCTTTACCGCCCGCCCGGTTGCTCCGGATAAGAAAGCGAAACCGAACAATAACAAAGCACCGAGTAGTAAATCATTTACTAAGAAGGAGGCGGCACGATGAATATTTACCGGCGTTATGGATGGGAGCTGACACTGGCCGCCTTGTTAGTGTTGGAAATTGGGCTGTTTGGTTTATCCAATTCGCGCATGTGGGACATCAATGTGCTGCTGTTCAGTACCAGTGATTTTATCTGCATCGGCATCGTCGCCCTGCCGCTCACCATGGTGATTGTCAGTGGCGGCATTGATATCTCATTTGGCTCCACTATTGGCTTGTGCTCAATATTCCTCGGAGTGATGTTTCAAGCGGGCGTTCCGATGAGCCTCGCTATCCCGCTGACACTGGCGGTGGGCGCACTCTGCGGTTTGATTAACGCCGGACTGATTCTGTATACCGGCGTCAACCCGCTGGTCATCACCCTCGGCACCATGTACCTGTTCGGCGGCAGCGCCTTGTTGTTATCCGGTATTTCCGGCACAACCGGTTATGAAGGCATCGGTGGCTTCCCAACCGCCTTTACCGATTTCGCCAATCAAACTTTATTCGGCCTGCCGGTGCCGCTGGTCATCTTTATGGTCTGCGTGTTGCTGTTCTGGTTGCTGATGCACCGCACCCACAGTGGCCGTAATGTTTTTCTTATCGGGCAAAACAGCCGGGTGGCACGATACAACGCCCTGCCCGTCGCACGTACCTTATGCATCTTGTATGCCTTGACCGGCGTGGCCTCCGCCATTGCCGCGGTGCTGTTAGTTTCTTACTTCGGCTCGGCACGATCTGATTTAGGGGCATCATTCCTGATGCCTGCTATCACCGCCGTGGTGTTGGGCGGGGCCAATATCTATGGTGGATCCGGCTCCATCCTCGGCACGGCACTGGCGGTATTACTGGTGGGTTACTTGCAACAAGGCCTGCAAATGATTGGCACGCCCAACCAGATATCCAGTGCGCTGTCTGGCGCATTGCTGATTCTGGTGGTGGTCGGGCGATCCATTAGCCTGCATCGGCATTTGATTTATGAATGGCTGCAACGTCGCAGAAAAATCGTTAATTAACCTGTTGTTTTTATTGAAATTTCCAACACCTCGATCCCATATCGGAGATAGCCATGAAAACACCAAGATTAAAAAAGCTGGCGCTGATTTGTGCCCTCGGATTTGCCGGTATCACTTTTAGCGCTATAAATGCCGCGCAAGCCGCGGAACGCATCGCATTTATCCCGAAATTAGTCGGGGTGGGCTTCTTTACCAGCGGCGGTAAAGGTGCCGTCGATGCCGGGAAAGAGCTGGGGGTGGATGTCACCTATGATGGCCCGACCGAACCCAGTGTCTCCGGTCAGGTTCAGTTAATTAATAACTTTGTTAATCAGGGCTATAACGCCATTGTGGTCTCTGCGGTTTCACCCGATGGCCTGTGTCCGGCATTAAAACGCGCGATGCAGCGGGGGGTCAAAATCCTGACCTGGGACTCTGACACCAAACCCGAATGTCGCTCGCTGTATATCAACCAGGGAACGCCCAATCAACTGGGATCAATGCTGGTTGATATGGCGGCCAATCAGGTGAAAAAAGACCAAGCCAAAGTCGCATTTTTCTATTCCAGCCCGACAGTCACCGACCAAAACCAATGGGTGAATGAGGCGAAAAAGAAAATCCAGCAAGAACACCCCGGCTGGGAAATTGTCACCACCCAGTTTGGCTATAACGACGCCACCAAATCACTGCAAACCGCTGAGGGTATTTTGAAAGCCTACAGCGATTTGGACGCGATTATTGCCCCAGATGCCAACGCCCTGCCCGCTGCGGCGCAAGCAGCAGAAAACCTCAAACGCGACAATGTGGCGATTGTCGGCTTCAGCACCCCGAATGTGATGCGCCCTTATGTTCAACGCGGCACGGTCAAAGAATTCGGCCTATGGGACGTGGTTAACCAAGGCAAAATCTCAGTGTATGTCGCCAATGAGATGCTGAAAAAAGGCGACCTGAATGTCGGCGATAAAATTGATATCCCGAACATTGGTGTGGTCGAGGTGGTGCCCAACAGTGTTCAGGGCTATGACCATGAAGCTAAAGGCAACGGCATTGTGTTACTGCCACAGCGGGTCATTTTCACCAAAGAGAACATCGACAAATACGATTTCTAATCTCGGCGGCCCGCCCCTACCGGCGGGTCTAAACAGACCTAAGGGAGTAATGACAGATGGCTGATTTAGACGATATCAAAGACGGTAAGGATTTCGGTATTGGCGTACCCCAGCAAAATCCTGCATTTACACTTAAAGGCTGCGGTTCGCTGGATTGGGGGATGCAATCTCGTCTGGCGCGGATTTTTAATCCGAAAACTAACCGCACAGTGATGCTGGCATTTGACCACGGCTATTTTCAGGGGCCGACCACCGGTCTGGAGCGGATTGATATCAATATCGCCCCACTGTTTGAATATGCCGATGTCTTAATGTGTACTCGTGGCATTTTGCGCAGCATCGTGCCCGCCGCGGCCAATCGCCCGATTGTACTGCGCGCCTCTGGCGCAAACTCAATTCTGACGGATTTATCCAATGAAGCGGTGGCGGTGGCAATGGAAGATGCCCTACGGCTCAACTCCTGTGCCGTGGCAGCACAGGTTTACATTGGCACCGAGCACGAGCATCAATCTATTAAAAATATCATCCAGTTAGTCGACCAGGGCATTCGCTACGGAATGCCGACCATGGCAGTGACGGGGGTGGGTAAAGATATGGCGCGCGACCAGCGTTATTTCTCTCTGGCGACCCGTATCGCCGCAGAAATGGGCGCTCAGGTGATTAAAACTTATTATGTCGACAGTGGCTTTGAGCGCATTGCTGCCGGTTGCCCGGTGCCTATCGTGATAGCGGGTGGTAAAAAACTCCCGGAACGGGATGCGCTGGAAATGTGCTATCAGGCGATTGATCAGGGCGCATCTGGGGTGGATATGGGCCGCAATATCTTCCAATCAGACGCCCCGATTGCCATGCTGAAAGCGGTTCATGCCGTGGTGCATAAAAATGAAAATGCAGAAACGGCCTATAAGCTGTTTTTACATGAAAAAGGTTGAGTCAGCTGGCCGTTAACTGGCCCATGATGACAAGGAGAAAGGTATGCATGTCACCCTCGTCGAAATTAATGTTAAAGATGGCAAAGTTGAGCAGTTTATTGCGGTTTTCCGCGCTAATCACTTGGGTTCGATCCAAGAGCCGGGCAACCTGCGTTTTGATGTCTTGCAGGATGCATCTATCCCAACACGCTTTTATATCTATGAAGCTTATGTTGATGAACACGCGGTCGCCGCTCATAAGAAAACGGCCCATTATCTAAAATGTGTCGAAGAGCTAGAGGGGTTGATGACCGGCCCGCGCAAGAAAACTGTCTTTAATTGCCTGATGCCTTAATCCATCCGGGCAGCGGCTCCCTCGCGCTGCCCTTTCTTCTATTTCTTGTTTCTTACTTCTTGCTCAATAAAAACATTCTGCTCAATAAAATACTCAATTTGCGCTTAGTAGAGGTTTATTATCGGCGAGCTAATAAGTTGAAGATCAATACCAGCAATATCCGCGTTATCAGATAACACCTATCAATAAAATGTTTGCTTTGCGTTATTCTTAGTGCCGAAGATAATAATGACGGTATTGCTCACTCGGTGCTGTAATACCCACCGTAAACAGGAGTTTCTATGAATATGACTCATCGCCTCATGCTCACTTTGGCTTTCTCCGGCACTCTGTTAGCCAGTTCTGCTAACGCCAACAGCTTATTAGACTCAGTAAAAAGTGCCGCAGATCAGTACAGTAAATCAGGCGACAGCTCATCTTCACTGTCATCACTGACCGGTTTACTCAATGGCGGCGATAAAGCCCTCAGCGCCAGCACCATGACCAATGCTGCCGGTATTTTGCAATATTGTGTGCAAAATAATGTATTGTCGGCCAATGGCACTACAGCGATTAAAGACCAATTGATGAGTAAATTGGGCATCACCAGCACTGAGAATGCCAAGAGCCAAGACTATCAGGAAGGCCTCGGTGGATTGCTGAAAACCGGTGAAGGAAAGCAACTGAATTTGAATGACCTGGGTAGTGAGCAAATCACCGAAAAAATTAAAACTAAGGCCTGCGATTTAGTGCTGAAACAGGGTCAGTCATTCTTGTTGAAATAACGGGATGAGGAATAACCGAGCGCAGCTTGCGGCTGCGCTTTTTTTATACTGAGATAGCCAGCTAATCGGAGATAAATATGTTTTTATTTTTTCACCGGTTCAGGATGAATATTTTTACTGGGTATTTATCTACCGCTTAAGAAAATATTCTGGCGGTGATAGGCCATTTGCCCTTCATCGGGGAAGAACTGAATCGGTAACCGCAGTTTTCGCCCTTCATATTTAGCGAAATTCTCTTCACTGATACTGCTTTTGAGTTTTTTGATCTGAGGAGATAACACCATTTCCAGATGTTCATTAAAGGTTATTAATCCCTGATCAAAAGCCCGGTCATGCAAGCTCGACAGGCAGAGGCCATTACTGGGATTAAGCCGATGCTCTGCACCCTGGCTCCAGGGGCGAATATGGCTGGCAATTAATAATGCAGGTTCTTCTAACCCCGTAATACAGCAGCGGCTCTCATAAACTTGTAATACGTTTTTACGAAATAGCTGCTGGCCAACCCGCGCTTTAATAATGGCGGTTCTTTCTTTGCCACTGAAATCTTTAATACCGCTATCAAAGAGTTTGGTCACCGGTTTTTCTAACTGGCCTATGGCCTGCTGACATTGCTGCTCAAAAACTTCAGCATTTTCATTCAGTTCCAGCCATAAGGCACGATCTGCATTAGATGCACCACTCAGCCCTTTTCGGCCCGAGTCGATAATAAAGGGGTCCAAACTGGCGAAATTAACTAATTTCATCGCCAATGCCGAGGGTGTTCGGCCAATTAATGCAGCGTAATGAATAATATCGGGATTCTTGGAATGTAATTTGCCAAAAGGAATTTGGCTATACAGCGTAAATGCCACTAACAGTTGATCCCGGGTCCAGTGATTTGCCGCCGCCATACATCGCCATCCAGAATGAGTGAACCGCCTTATTGAATGAGCTAACTATGCCAGGTGTGGGAGGGAATGGCTATGGGGTGCCCCCCCGAACACATCACATGGAGAGATAAATATTATGGATAAACAAGACTGGCATCCGGCAGATATTATTGCGGCACTAAAAAGGAGAAAGCGGGATTATTAAATCTTGAGCAAAACAGTCGATTGATTATCAATAAATTTCCCCCGCACATCGGGGGAGGATTTATATTATTCACCGCAACATTAAACCGTTTCTTCCGATTCAAGCCGCTTTTGATTACGACTGACGACTACTTTGAGCGCCCAGTAGATAAAGCTAGCAGTAACTAATGAGTTGATGGTTGGGATCCCCCACTCGGTCACTAGCCCAACAACACTGCCAACTATGCTGGCGATAATCGCAACCCAGCCAATGACAGGCGTTTGTTTTTCATCAGGTAATTTCCCTTCATCTCGACTTTTATCCAGAATTTTGCGATGGGAGCGCAGCACATAATAATCCACCAGCATGATGCCAATAATCGGTGGAAGCACCACTCCTAGCAGGCTCAGGAAATCAATGAATCGATCCAAAATACCTAACACGGAAAGCGTGGTTCCCAGCGCTCCAATCACTAGCGTAGTTGAGAGATATTTCAGTTTCTTACCGGTTAGCCCTTCGACTGCATTGACAATACCCAGTGATGAGCAGTACAGGTTGAGATCATTGACTTTCAACGTAGAAAATACGACCACCAGCAGGCCCGTGACCCCCACGGTTTGAGACATAATGCTAACAACATCTGCCGTACCCAGAGCCTTAGCAATCAGGAGGGCCAAGCCGTTGACCGCACACTTCCCCACTATGATGCCAATAAATATCACACCCAGCACATGCTTACCATTTTTGGAATAACGCGTCAGGTCAGGCGTCACTAAGCTCGCCATGATGGCTCCTCCCATCACGATGGTGATACCCGCACTGATAGACAGAGTGTCGCCTGCTGCTGTCAACTGATTGATATCAGAAATATTATGCTCAGTTAGAATTTTAAAGGTGATATAAATCACCAGTAAAATGAACGTCGGTACAGCAATTCGAGCCGCTATGCGTAACGCCTTAAAACCAAAGGCTACCAATATCGTCAACAGACTACCGGATAAAATTGCAGCCCAATTAAAGCCCAGTTTATGGCCCAAAGCGAAATCCAGGGATTTGGCGAAAATAGCATTCTGTATACCAAACCAACCAAGCAGACTGACTGCGACGACGATCCCGACCAGTGCCGATCCCAAGCGCCCAAAACCACACCAACGGGCCAAAAGACTGCCAGAGATCCCCTCACGCATACCTGCCATGCCAAGGCCATAGGTCACCACACAAAATATTATGCTCGCGATGAAAAGCGCGATAAAAGCATCGGCTAACTCCATAGAATTACCCAGTACTGCACCAAGCATGAATTGATCCAGCGAAGTCAGCGCACCCATATAAACGATAGCAACACTGAAAAGTGACACTCTTTTATCCTGTGGAACTCGACTTAACGGGTAATCTTCTGTTTTGATCATGATGAGGTGTCCCTTTATTATTCAGATAAATTAAATCCCTTTTGCCACTAATCGATCAATCGTATAACGATTAACTTTCACAGCGTAAATATCCCCGTCATACCCTCAAGTTGCATGTGCGTTGGCGGGCTTCCCGCAACTCGAATTATTTAGGGTATTATTACCAAACCACTCAAACCATTAATAATTGTCATTATATTTCCTATAAATAAGTTAAATTATGTTTAATATAATTTAACTATTTACTAAATATCGTTTTGACATTGATTAATATAATCACACTGCTAATCGTGGAGCTTTTATTGATTTATTCACTTCAATGACAACACTGCTATAATACTTTCTTTATATATAGTATGGATATTCACCTCCTATTATATTAATGATTGAAGTTGAAATTAGATTAATAGCCCATTCAACGTTCCTTATTCTAACATCACCTTTATTAAAACTTTACAATAATATTTTTCATCCATCCCCCTCATCACATTAAGTATTCATATTTATTATGGCAGAATTAAATAATATAAATTAAAATCACTGTATGCTTACTGTACGGCGAAGCGAGAATAATGTGTCGGACCAAAGCTCACACCTCTCAAATAGAGGAGTGAGCTATTTGATATAAATTAAACCGTTTCTTCTGATTCAAGCGGCTTTTGATTACGACTGACGACCACTTTGAACACCCAGTAGATAAAGCTGGCAGCAACTAATGAGTTGATAGTTGGGATTCCCCACTCGATCACTAGCCCGACAACACTGCCAACTATGCTGGCTATAATCGCGACCCAGCCAATGACAGGCGTTTGTTTTTCATCAGGTAATTTCCCTTCTTCTCGACTTTTATCCAGAATTTTGCGATGGGAGCGCAGCACATAATAATCCACCAACATGATGCCAATAATCGGTGGGAATACTACGCCGAGCACCGTCAGGAAATCGACAAACCGGTCGAGTATCCCCAACACTGATAATGTCGTACCCAACACACCAATAACCAGTGTGGTGGATATATATTTCAGTTTTTTGCCCGTTAACCCCTCGACCGCATTAACAATACCGAGTGAAGAAGAGTACAAATTAAGGTCATTCACCCTTAAGGTAGAGAACACCACGACCAGCAAACCTGCGCCACCTGCGGCTTGAGACATGATCGTCACGACATCTGCCGTCCCCAAGGTTTTCGCAATCAGGATGGCCAACCCATTGACCACAAACTCGCCCGCAACAATAGTGAAAATCGTCACACCCAGAACATGTTTACCATTTTTGGAGTAGCGCGTCAGGTCTGGCGTCATCAAGCTTGCCACAATAGCGCCCCCAACCACGATAGTAATCCCCGCGCTAATAGACAAAGATTCACCCGGCGGGATCAACTGAATGATTTCATTCAAATTATGGCCAGATAATGTGCTAATGGAGATATAAGCCACCAGTAAAATAAACATCGGCACCGCAATTCGCGCTGCAATGCGTAATGCTTTAAAACCAAAGGCAACCAGGATGGTCAATAAGCTCCCCGATAATGCAGCCGCTAATCCGAATCCCAGTTTATTACCGAGGGCGAAATCGAGTGATTTGGCAAAAATAGCGTTTTGAATACCAAACCACCCCAGCAAACTGACTGCCACGACAATCCCAATCAGTACCGATCCCAGGCGACCAAACCCACACCAACGGGCCAGTAAACTACCGGAAATCCCTTCGCGCATCCCCGCCAGCCCCAGGCCGTAAGTCACGACACCAAATATAATGCTGCCGATAAGAATTGCGGTAAATGCATCAATTAGCGTCATAGAATTACCGAGTACAGCGCCGAGCATAAATTGATCTAGCGCGGTCAGCATACCCATATGAACAATAGCGACACTTAGAAATGAAACTCTTTTATCTTGCGGTACCCGACTTAATGGATAATCTTCAATTTTGATCACGATGAGGTGTACCTTGTTGTCCAGATAGATTATTGTCCAGATAGCTTGTTGTTCAGATAAATTGGATTCCTTTTGCCACCAGGCGATCGGGAATGTAATTATCCAAATGCGCCAGTTTGCAAAACTCCTCAAACTGTTGCAGCGTGTGGACATCAGCCTTCTGATAAATTGTATATATTCTGTTTTCTATCGTTTTAGTGCTGATGTTATATATCTTTGCAATTTCTTTAACAGAAAATCTTTGCAGCATTAAAAATATAACATCAAGTTCAGCTCGAGTGAAAATACTGTTATTAATTTCAGTTGTCAGAATACTGGGCTTTTGTTGATTAATATATTTTAGTGGGGATAAGGTATTAAGTGGCTTAGCATTCCACATTACGCCAATAACTTCTTTTCTATCGTTATAGACGGGCAGTTTCTCGCTGATATACGGAGTCAGAGTATTTTTCCCATACCAATAATGGGTTTCTATGACAGTAACCCGATCCTGAGTTTCCTCTGTTTGTTTGTCGTGCTCTATCAGATCGAGAGAAAATTCAGTCCAATCCCCTGGGAAATCATGGTCCATCTTCCCCTCAACCTCAAAATCCAAAGGTGTATTGGTGTAGAGGTAAGCGGCCTTATTCATATAAATATGGCGGGAGTGCAGATCTTTAATGCCCCATGGTTCACTTAAGTTTTCCATCATGGCAATAAGGCCCTTGAAATAAATTTCATTATTTTTATCGGGCAAATCCATGGCAACCTCGCCGATGAAGAATGGGTTAAATTTCTTTTGCCAGATAGTGCCGCGTATGCTTTTTAGCATACCCGTCTAAATTGCCATATGCGCGATAGCCTAATTTTTCATAAAAACCTTTGGCTTGAAAATCGAAAGTATCGACATAAGCCATGTGACAACCGCGCTTTAAAGCCTCTTCTTCAGATTTTTCCATTAGCTGGCGGCCATAACCGCTTTTACGATATTCGTCACTGACCCAAAGGTATTGAATTTCAAGCCCACCCCACCAGGTTCTGGCAACCAATCCCGCCACAATTTTGCCATTATCATCCGTCACGGTTAAGAATAGCGGATGGATATCTACCGGTTGTGTTTTATTATTGTGAGCCCAAAGACCATCAATAACATACTCTTCATCCTCTGGGTTTGGTTTATCGGTAACGTTGATATTCATTTTCGGAACATACCTTCCTATCTCAAGAGTTAAAATTGCCATCAGATTAATCGAACACAACTGTCTGTAATATCATTTTCCTTAAAGTGTTACAAGAGTGGTTTTCACCCGTTCCCACCCCCCCCTTAAGTGTTTATATTTACTGTGACAGGGCTAAAAAATACCATTATGTAGTGCAATGGCAACCTTTCTTTCTTGTTCTGTCTGCAAATGCTGATATCGCCTCACCAGGGTCTCATCAGGGAAATCTATTCATAATTCACGGCTCCACCCACAGAGCAAGAGTCACTTGCCATAGGGGGAGCCGCTCATCTCTCTTCCAATGCATTAAGTTTATTTCTTAATATTGCCCCTTTAGCCAAGAATGAATTTCTGCGGAGCAAGAACTAAAAAAGCACTTTAGGGTGACTTTCTTTTCATTTTTATCATGCGAAAATAATACTCACCCGTTAATTCCAATTGATTGAATTATAAGAATTATCTGACTCGCTAATTCAGTCTACCAAAGTGGGTGGCGGCTAATGACTAATAACAACTTTCCCCACGTTCTGGCGTGAATTGAAGCGCTGCCAGACCTGTTTAGCTTCGGCAAAAGGAAAAACGCTATCAATGACGGGTATAATTTTATGCTGCACCAACGCCCGGCGGATTTAGCCAATGATAATCTGGGTGTCGTTTTTGACACGATACCCCGAAGTCCGACTTGAATAATTACACTCAGAATTTGATTGGTAGCGGTGCTGATGTGGCGATCCGCGTGGGCGCTCAGCAGGATCCTCAATTGATGATTTGAGTCTTTTTACTTCCCGATAATCTCGGCAAACTTAATGGCTGGCTTGATATTCAAGCGCCTTAGCCAATTTAGAATCTGGTTTTGCCAACTTATTTAAACGTTTTTCATCTATGTGACTCATCTGCCCTAAAGCCGCCGCTGTTTGACCTGAATGCCCTATTAGCTGTTGCTTAGGGACATTGACCATCAATACTGCCGCGTCTTTCAGCGCCTTGATATAATCATCCTGTTTATGCAGGTTATAACGTTTTAAATCCATTTTGCTCTGTAATAACTGGCCCCAATAAAACTCGAGGAAAGGGACTGCCGGATAAGGCTTACCGGTTTCAGGATTGAGGTTTTTATCTGACTTATCGTAAGAGATACCGCGTAAATAATAGAGCATTGAGCGATACGGATCGTCCTGAAAACCGCTAATGCCCAAGGTGTTAGGCAATTGAGAAAAAGTGATGGACTTTCCCTCAGCATCAATAGGAAGAAAGTGTTTGAGTTCCGTCATCTTTTGTTCAAACTGAGCTTGAGTCAGCGCCTTTCCGTTGCTGTCACGGCTAACATTTTGCCCCACCAAGACACTTAAGGCCACATCGCCACCACCACCGGGTACATCCCAAAAACTGTTAAACGCATGATGTCCATCAGTCAGATAAAGCTTGCCCGTTGGCCCGATATCGACTGTATTCATATCCGCTTTTTTAGTGCCGATAGCCAGTTTACACCTATATGAAGAGGGATCTTTGGGTGTTGATGACGCATTCATTTCAGCCAGTTTCCCAGCCCCTTGAACTTTACATAACTCATTGAATAGACGCTTATAATCCTGGGCATAATCAGCCAAATCGCCCGCAATCTGGAGTTTACCTACCGCGATTTGGGTCGGGTGCAACTCACTGAGTTTGATTTGAATAATATCGCCAGATTTAGCCTGTAAGTCATTCTGGGAAAGGGAAGGTACCGCGTGCAGATTAACTGAGTAGAGCATCAGCCCAGAAAGCAGCAAAATGAAAGCCGAAAGTAACCCACCCCCCAACCTTGCCTGGATAGATCCAGCCGGACATAAATCAATCTTATTCAGAGACACATTTTACTCCTCGAATCGGCATCAATATTTTCAGCATTTTATTGGCTTTACGTTATTCATGATATGACTATCCCCTATTCTTCGCCATGAAAACGCATGATGATTTTTACTTGCTCATTTTGTATCGAAAGGGACTTAATTAATTCCAGATCGCACACATAATATAAAAATAATGAGATAATGTTTTATAAGTCATGGCAAACATCCAGATGATGTTATTTCCTGTTTAATTTAAATATAATAATCTACTAAGACAATTCCACCTTTGAGTTTTCTGTAGGATATTTCCCACCCTTGCAATGGAAAGTTCTTGCAAGCTTATTTTATCGACAAAAACACATTGAAAATAACGCTTTTGCAGTCATAATGCGCATCAATCATCTTATATTTATCTACCCCAACCTATTTGGGGAAGGGTCTTTATTGTGTCGCGTTCCTGTTATTTTACATTAATTGTTGGCGTATTATCACCAGCATTGATTATTCCGTTCGCCAGTCATGGCGCGGAATTGCCTCCTATTCAACAAAGTATTCATCAACAGGAACGGCAACGCGCACTGGAAGAGCGTTTGGCCTCCTCAACGCCGGATGTGCGCTTATCTGCGCCGCCAGTCTCTTTAGGCCGTCTGGCTTTCCCGGTGGAGACACCCTGCTTTGTCATTGACCATATTACCCTCAGCGGAACCGAGCCGTTACCTCGCTGGTTGCCACTGCAACGCATTGCCGATCAAGCGCAAGGCCACTGTCTGGGAGGACAGGGCATTAATCTGCTGATGAGCCAGATGCAAAACCGCCTGATTGATCACGGCTATGTCACTACCCGAGTGCTGGCCCCGCAACAGGACTTGAACAGGGGTACGCTGGCGTTACAAGTGGTGCCTGGCAAAATACGCCATGTTGAGCTGACCCCCGACAGTGACCGCCATGTGACGCTGTTGAGTGCTTTCCCTGCCCGCCCCGGTAACCTGTTGGATTTACGTGATATTGAGCAAGGGCTGGAGAACCTACAGCGCGTCCCCACGGTGCAGGCCAACATGGAGTTGATCCCCGGTGAGGCCCCCGGCGAGACCGATATCGCCCTGAGCTGGAAACAGAGCAAAATGTGGCGGCTGGCGGCCTCGCTGGATGACTCTGGCACCCGCAGCACTGGCCGCTATCAAGGCGGCGCGACCCTGTTTCTGGATAACCCGCTCTCTCTGAGTGACCTATTTTATGTCTCTGCCGGTGGCTCAATAAAAAATCGCGGCGATAAAGGCACCAATAACCTGACCGGCCATTACTCGCTACCTTTCGGCTATTGGACTCTCGGCATGACCGCCAGCAGCTATGACTATCACCAGACGGTGGCGGGTCTCAATGGCGATTACGGCTATCGCGGCGAAAGTGAAAATGTGTCGCTGCAACTCAGCCGCCTGCTACACCGCAATGCCAGCCAAAAAACCACTCTGACCTACGATGTGCTGACTCGCTCGTCGAAAAACTACATCAATGATACTGAAGTGGAAGTGCAACGTCGCCGCACCTCGGCCTGGCGTGTTGGTTTAGAGCATCGCCACTTTATCTCACAAGCCATACTGGACGCGGGTGTCAGTTACCAGCGCGGCACTCGCTGGTTTGGTGCAGTACCGGCACAAGAAGAGTATGTCGGCGAAGCCACTGCTCTGAGCAAAATTCTGCGGCTGAATGCGCAACTGGATATTCCTTTTGCCCTGCAAAAACAAAACTTCCATTACAACCTGCAATATCAGCGGCAAAGCACCAACACGCCACTGACACCACAGGATCAATTCAGTATCGGTGGCCGCTGGTCAGTACGCGGTTTTGATGGCGAACGCACATTGAATGCCGATCGCGGCTGGACGGTGCGCAATGATCTCGGCTGGTATACCCCGCTACCAGGCCATGAACTGTATGTCGGTGTGGATTACGGCGAGGTCGGTGGTCGCAGTGATCCTTACTTACTGGGCCACCATCTGGCAGGCGCGGCTTTGGGTGTGCGCGGCAACGTGCTGAATACCCGCTATGACCTGTTTGCTGGCAAACCGCTGTCTAAACCCGATGGTTTCAAAACCGATTCGGTGACCGTCGGCTTTAACCTGAACTGGCAATACTGATGCGCCCAATTAGCGCTTTACTCTCTGGGATGAGTTATGAATAAGAACCTATACCGTATCGTGTTCAACAAGGCGCGTGGCTTGTTGATGGTGGTGGCCGATATCGCCGCCTCCGGTCGGGCGGCTTCCTCGCCCTCGTCAGGTGTTGGGCATACTCAAAGCCGCCGTCTCAGTGCCTTATCAACATTGAGTTTCAGTCTGCTATTGGCTTTGGGTTGTGTCTCTTTACCCGCCCTGTCCGCGATTGTCGCCGATGCCAGTGCGCCGGGGAATCAGCAGCCAACCATTATCAGCAGCGCCAACGGTACGCCGCAGGTCAATATTCAGACGCCCAGCAGTGGCGGGGTTTCGCGTAACCTTTACAGCCAATTTGATGTCGATAATCGCGGCGTGATCCTCAACAACGGCCAGGGTGTCAACCAGACCCAGCTCGGCGGTTTTATCAACGGTAACCCGTCGCTGGCGCGCGGTGAAGCCAGCATTATTCTCAACGAAGTCAACAGCCGTGACCCGAGTAAACTCAATGGCTATATCGAAGTTGCAGGCCGCAAAGCGCAGGTGGTTATTGCCAACCCATCAGGCATTACCTGTGAGGGCTGCGGCTTTATCAACGCCAACCGTGCGACCTTAACCACCGGTCAGACGCAGCTTAATAATGGCCAGCTCACCGGCTTTGATGTGGATCGCGGTGAAATTGTTATTCAAGGCAAAGGTCTAGACAGCAGCCGTCAAGACCATACCGATCTTATCGCCCGCTCTGTCAAAGTGAATGCGGGTATCTGGGCCAATGATTTGAAAGTCACCACCGGGCGCAATCAGGTAGATGCCGCCCATCAGAATAGTAACGCCAAAGCCGCCGATGGCAGCGCCCGCCCTACTGTGGCGGTGGATGTTGCCAATTTGGGTGGCATGTACGCTGGTAAAATTCGCTTGATCGGCACTGAAAGCGGTGTTGGTGTGCGTAATGCCGGTGAAATAGGCGCATCAGCGGGCGATATCACCATTACGGCTGACGGCATGCTGATGAACAGCGGCCAGATCAACAGTGTCCAGCACTTGGCGGTGAATGCCGCTGCGGGCATAGAGAATGCCGGGGTGCTCTATGCGCAGGGCAATACCCAGCTCACTACTGCGGGTAAGCTGAGTAACAGTGGCACTATCGCGGCGGCGGGTGATACCTCATTGCGTGCGGCAGAGGTGAACAGCAACCGCAACTCTATGTTGGGCGCAGGGGTCAAGTCGGACAACAGCAACATTACCAGCGGCACCTTGCGCGTTGACGCCAGTGGGAAGTTAACCGCCCAAGGGAAAAATATTAGCGGCACGACGCAGAATTTCACTGCGCACAGTATTGATCTGAGTGGCAGCCAAACTCAGAGCCGAGACCTGACACTCACCGCCCAAAATGGAGACATTAATCTCACTGGCGCAAATCTGTCCGCCAGCCGTCAGCTGTCTGCCTCGACGGCTTTTTTGTTACGAACGGATAACGCCAGCCTGATTGCGGATCAGCTCAAGCTTAGCGCCCAAGCACTCTCCAATGTCGGCGGCCTGATCGCGCAAACCGGCACCACCGATTTCAACCTGAATCTTCCGGGTTATGTCGATAACCGTGGCGGCTCCCTCCTGTCTGCCGGTAAATTCTTGCTGCAAGCCGAAAGCGTGAACAGCAACGGCAATAGCCAGCTGGGCGCAGGTGTACAGAGCAATGGCAAACTGGCCCAAAGTGGAGATCTTAATGTCACCACGCGGCAAGCTTTGATTGCTCAGGGGCAAAATGTGGCGGTGGGGGCCATGACATTATCCGGTAGCCGTGTCGATCTCACCGGTAGCCAGACTTCTGCGAGCAATATCGCCATCACTGCGCGTGACGGCGATATTTCTACGCAAAAAGCGACGGTGCTCACTCCCGGCGCTCTTACCATCACTGCAGCGGTAAATCCTGCACAAACGCTGAATAACAACGGCGGCAAATTACATGCCGACACCCTCGAACTCAAGCTGGCTAAATTAGATAACAGCAACGGGGAGATAGCGGCGGCGACCGACCTGTGGATACGGCTGCAAAGTGATTTCACTCACCAGACCGGCGCGCGTGTCACGGCAGGTCGTGACCTGGTCTTTAACACCAGTGGCACACTGATTAACCAGTATAAACTGGAAGCCGGGCGCGATATGCAGCTCACCGCGCTCAGCATCAGCAACACCAATGACAGCAGCGCCCTGCTGGCCGGTCGGAACTTGTCATTAAGCACCAATGGCCTGTTTAACAGCGGCGCTATTTATGCGGCCGGTGTCGGGCAATTGACGGTTAATGGCAAGGCTGAAAACCGCGGTGAGATTTACACCGAACAGCAGTTAACTTTCACCACCACCGGCAATTTGGATAACCGCGGTGTGATGCAAACTCGCGGGAATATGCAGTTATCGACGCAGCGCGACCTCAATAACAGTGGCACGCTGTACAGCGCTGGTGACCAGATGCAACTGTCAGTCACCGGCGACCTGACCAACCAAGGCAAGTTGCACGCCGCCAATGGCGACCTGCTGCTGTTGACCAACGGCAATCTGGATAACAGCGGTAGCTTCTATGGCGCAGGGAACAGTCTGTTTACGACTCAGGGGAACGTACTTAACAGCGGCTCGATTTACACCCAAGGCACGCTCCAGTGGCAGATAGCTGGGCGAGCACAGAACAGCGGTTCCATCGCCGCGCTGGGTGACCTCCAACTGCGGGCTAATGATTTACTCAGCACCCATCAATCCCTGATAGCAGCTGGATTGAAAGCGGATGGTAACCTTGCCAATAGTGGCGATTTGGCTATCCATACTGAGCACGCTTTGATAGCGCAAGGGCAAAATATCGCCGCAGGGGCATTGGCGCTGGCGGGTAGCCAGCTTGATTTAACCGGCAGCCAAACTCAGGCCAACGCCATTACCCTCACAGCTAAATCCGGGGATATCACTTTAACTGGGGCAGTGGTTAAAGCCGTCATGCGCCTGTCTGCCAGCACTAACGGCCTGCTGCGCAGCGATAAAGCTAACCTGATGGCGGAGCAGATAACACTCGCCGCGCAAGCACTCTCCAACCTCGGCGGGGTGATAGCACAAACCGGTATCATGGATTTCACTCTCAATCTGGCCGGTTATCTGGATAACCGCGCCGGCACGCTGCTTGCCAAAGGTCACGTGACAGTACAGGCGGAGCGTCTGGATAGCGACGGCGACAGTCTATTGGGGGCGGGAGTGCAGAGTAATGGCCGCCTGACTGATGCCGGTGATCTGCGGGTGACCACCCGTCAGGAGTTAGTGGCGCAAGGGCAAAATATCGCCGCAGGGGCGATGACGCTAACGGGTAGCCGGATTGATTTAACCGGCAGCCAAACACAAGCCAGAGAGATAAACATCACCGCCAACAAGGGGAATGTCAGCACGCAGCGCGCCAATATCCTCTCCCTTGGCTCGCTGACCATGAATGCCGGTGCAAATGCAGGGCAAACCCTCAATAACCAGAGTGGCACGCTGGCAGCAAATAATATCCAATTAAATTTGGGTCAGTTTGATAACCGCAGCGGCAAGGTGACCGCCAGTCAGGATCTGACTATTGGCTTACAGAGCGATTTCAATCATCTGGCCGATTCAACACTTCAGGCTGGGCGTGATTTAACCTTTATCACCAATGGGGCTTTAACCAACGACGGGCAGTTATTGGCGGGTGGCAAACTCAGCACCCGTTCGAGCAGCTTACTGAATAACGGCAATATTATCGCGACGCAAGCCGGGCTAACCACCACAGGTGCCTTGATTAATCACGGCGAAATATTAACCAGCGGGCGGCTCGATACCGACTCCACCACCCTGTTCAATAGCGGCGCCATTATTAGCGCAGAAGCCACACTCAAAGCACGTCAAAGCATCACTAACTCCGGCCCTAACGCCTTGATCGGCGCGACCGATGAGAACGGCACCTTAGCCTTGCTGGCTCCGGTGATTGAAAACAGTGATACCGTCACCAACACCGACACCGCCCCGAGCACCACCCTGTTAGGCATGGGCAAGATTATCCTGGCGGGCGCTCTGGACCAGAGTGGTAATTATCTGTCGGCCGCTCAGGTACTCAATATTTCTGGCCTGATTGAATCCGGCAAAGATATGTTGATTTACGCCACGACACTGACCAATCGTCGTCATATTCTCACCGCCAATACTGACTTTGTCGTCGCGGATACGGTGAATGGGACTGCTTACTGGACAGCCGAAAACCCCGATATTCCAGGTGGGCGCTATGCAGAACCGCCTCATGGCGGCTCGATGAACAGCGATTATATCGGCACGAATTATACGTCGACCATTGCCTATAACGGCATCGATCAAATCAGCCCGGAAGCACAGTTGTTAGCCGGTGGAAACCTGACCCCGCAGGTCGGCACGCTGGAAAACTTCTGGAGCAAAGTGAGCGCGCAAGGCGAGATTGATCTCTCCGGTGTCACCCTGCAACAAGATGGTTGGGGCAGCGCACAACGTCTGATAGAAAAAACCACCTCCAGCGGTGAGTGGCGCTACCGTACCTACAAAGGCGATTTGTGGGGCATCGGTTGGGGGCCGGAGGTGAGTGAGCTGGCCACCCACCAATATGCCTCGAGTATCACCGCAAAAACCCTCAGCGGCAGTGGCACGATTATTCATAATGGCGCCAACCCCGGCGCGATCGCCCCACCGAGTGGCAGCGACAGTACCGGGAAAAATATCGCCATCGAATTTAACGGTATTTCCCTGACACTCCCCAGCGGTGGGCTATATCAGCTCAACACTGACCAAGGTCAATACGCGCCGGATCCTGACGGGGAACTCTCGCTTGAGGCTATCAATAACCCATCCGCCAATGTGGACAGATCTGGCCTCTCCGCCCCTGATCGTGCGGTGAGCGGCGGCTATCTGGTCGAAACCCACCCGGCATTTGCCAATCTGAATAACTGGCGCGGCTCGGACTATGTGCTCCAGCAGCTCAATAACAACCCCGATGTGATATTCAAACGTCTGGGGGATAATGCCTATGAACAACGTCTGGTGCGCGACCAAGTGCTGGCATTGACCGGTCAGGCGGTCGCCAGTGATTACCGCAGCGCCCAGGAGCAGTTCGAGCAACTGTTTGCGGCGGGGCTTGAGTACAGCAAGGCGTTCAATATTGCCCTCGGTACCCACCTCAGTGCCGAGCAGATGGCGGCACTGACCAGCAATATCATCCTCATGGAAACCCGTGAAGTCGCCGGACAAACCGTATTAGTCCCAGTGGTCTATCTGGCGGGGATTAAACCGGGTGAGTTGCATGCCAACGGCGCATTGATTGCGGCTGACAATATCACCTTAACGAATGTGCAGGGTTTCACTAACTCGGGGGCGATTAAAGCCACCAATGACCTGCAAATCAGTATGGCGCAAGACATCACGCTCAATAACCGTGGCGGCCTGCTTCAGGCGGGCAATACTATGCTGCTCAGTACCCTGAACACTGATATTGACCTGACCAGTGCGCGACTCAATGCCACCAACCTGCAACTGGACAGTGGCCGCGATGTCATCCTGCGCACCAGCAGTGAACAACTCAGTAGCAGCAATGGCTCAGTGCTGCGTAATCAAACCATTTTGGGGCCGCTGGCGAGTATCAATGTCAGCAATAACGCGGTGATTAATACCGGGCGCGATTTTATCCTACAAGGTGCCGGCCTCAATGTCGGTCAGGATTTGCAGGTCAATACCGGCGGTGACTGGCTGCTCAATACGGTACAAACCCGCGACCAGATAAGTGCAAATTATGGCAGTGGCAGCGCGAGCAGTGAGCATATCCGCCATCTGGGCAGTGAGGTCAATGTCGGCGGTGCGCTAACCGCCAATGTCAATAATCTGACCGCGGTGGGGGCCAATATCAATGCCGGCACTATTGATGTGCAGGCGCAAAATATTAACCTCAGCGCCGCCACCGACAGCCTGCAGGTCAGCGGTGAATCCTCAAGCAAACGCCATACCAGCTCAGTGGAGCTTTATGATGAAACCCTGCGCGGCAGCCAGTTAAACGCCACCGGCGATATCCATTTGCAGACGGCAAAAGACATCACCCTCAGCGCCAGCGCGATACAAACTGACGGCGCGCTGACACTGGCGGCGGGCGGCGATGTCACCCTCACCGCCCAGACTGAACAGCATGATGAGCAGCGCAATCATACCGGCACTAAAAAAGGGCTGGCCTCCAGCACCACCACCCGCAGCGAAGACAGTATTAGCCAGACGCTGGCGGTCGGCTCCATGCTGTCTGCCGGTTCTCTTGATGTCAGTGGCAAAAATATCGCGGTCATCGGCAGCAATGTGGTGGCAGACAAGGATATCAACCTGCGGGCAAAAGAGAACCTCACCGTCGGCAGCGCGCAGCAGAGCGAGAGTGAATCTCACCTGTATGAGCAGACAAAATCCGGCCTGATGAGCGCCGGCGGCATGGGTGTCATGGCCGGCAGCAGCAGCACCAAAGTCACCGATACGGGCAAATCCCTCTCCAACGTCGGCAGCACCGTCGGCAGCGTACTGGGCAATGTCAGCATGACCGCCGGTGAAGACCTGACGGTGCAAGGCTCCGACGTGTTGGCCGGTAAAGACATTAATCTGAGCGGTAAGAGCGTCAGTATTTTGGCGGCGGAAAATCACAGCAGCCAGACTCATAGCGTCGAGCAAAAAAGCAGCGGCCTGACACTGGCGCTGTCCGGTGCGGTCGGCAGCGCTCTCAATACCGCGGCCACCACCGCCAAAGAGGCCCGCGACGAAAGCAATGGCCGATTAGCCGCGTTGCAAGGGGTGAAAGCCGCACTCAGTGGCGCGCAGGCGGTGCAGGCCGGCCAACTGGTGCAGGCGCAAGGGGGCGATGCCGCCAGCATGGTCGGTGTCAGCGCCTCATTAGGCTCACAAAAATCGTCCTCACAGCAGCATCAGGAACAGACCAGCGTGACCGGTTCGACCCTGACGGCGGGCAACAACCTGACGGTGACAGCCACCGGCGAGGGGAACAGCGGCGATATTCTGGTGCAAGGCAGCCAGCTTAAAGCCGGCGGTGATACCACCTTAGATGCCGCCCGCGACTTGCTGTTACTCGGTGCCGCCAACACGCAGAAAACCGACGGCAGTAACAGCAGCAGCGGCGGCAGCGTAGGGGTCAGTCTCGGTTTGAATGGTGCCAGCAGTGGCCTGAGCATCTTTGCCAACGCCAACAAGGGCCAGGGCAATGAACACGGCAACGGCACCACCTGGACTGAAACCACCCTCGACAGCGGCGGCACCCTGTCGCTCAACAGCGGCCGCGATACCTCGCTGATTGGCGCGCAGGCCAGCGGCGAAAGCGTCAAGGTGGATGTCGGCCGCGACCTGCTGCTGCAAAGCCAGCAAGACAGCGATAATTATGATGCGAAGCAGACCAGCAGCAGCGGCGGTGTCAGCGTGGCGGTGACCGGCGGCGGCTCGGCCAACCTGAGCATGAGTCAGGACAAACTGCACAGCAATTATGACTCGGTGCAGGAACAGACCGGCATCTTTGCGGGCGCTGGCGGCTTTGATATCACCGTCGGCGAGCATACTCAGCTGGATGGCGCAGTGATTGCCAGCACCGCAGACCAGAGTAAAAATAGTCTGGACACCGGCACACTGGGCTTCAGTGATATTGAGAATAAAGCCGATTTCAACGCCGAGCATCAGGGCGGCAGCCTGAGCAGCGGCGGCCCGGTGGGGTCTGACCTGCTGAGCAATCTGGGCGGCGTGGTGCTGTCGGGGCTGGGTAATGACGGTCATGCCGGGGGCACCACACAGGCGGCGGTCAGTGAGGGCAACATCACCCTCCGTGATACCGATAAACAACAGCAGAATGTCGATGACCTGAGCCGCGACACCGACCATGCCAACGGCAGCATCGGCCCGATATTTGATAAAGAGAAAGAGCAAAACCGCCTCAAAGAAGCACAGCTGATTGGCGAGATAGGCGGTCAGGCGATGGATATTGCGCGGACGCAGGGGGATATTCTCGGGCTTGAGGAAGCGTTGAAACGCCATCCTGAGCTGAAAGGCGATGCGGATGCCTTACGCGAAACACCCGAATACAAAGCCGAAATGCAGAAATACGGCACCGGCAGCGCACTGCAACAGGGGCTTCAGGCCGCCACCGCCGCTATTCAAGGGCTGGCGGGCGGGAATATGGCGCAAGCGCTGGCAGGGGCTTCCGCGCCCTATCTGGCTGAAGTGATTCACAATATGACAACCGATGCCAACGGCAAGGTCAACACTGAAGCCAACCTAATGGCCCATGCGGTACTGGGTGCGGTCGTGGCGCAGATAAACGGCAACAGTGCGCTGGCGGGCGCTTCGGGTGCAGCGATGGGTGAGTATATCGCCCAGCAGATGTATCCTGGTATCAAACGTGAAGACTTGACAGAAGAGCAACGACAAACCATCAGCGCATTGGGTACACTGGCGGCAGGATTAGCCGGTGGATTGACCGGCGACAGCACCGCTGATACGGTTGCCGGTGCACAGGCTGGGAAAAATGCGGTTGAGAATAACTCCCTGAGTGGTGACAAATCCCGTGAAACGGTTAAACAGGCCGCGGAATCCCTGAAAAATCAGGTTAGGGATAAGCTTGGTGAGGGCACAACCTCTTCCATTGCGAACGGTATTATTAATGCTCTTGCCGATACCGGCGATGCGACGTTGGGATCAGTGGATTATGTAGCCGATGCAGCGATGGCACTGGCTTCATGTGCTGCCGGAGACAGTTACTGCACTCAGGCATTAAACGATCTGGCGGGTAAAAATCAAGCTGCAGCAGATACGCTGAAAACCCTGATGAAGAGTGAAACCTGGACAGCGGTTGCAGGACAGGTGAAAGAAGCTGCACAAGGTAACCAGCTTGCACTGGAAGCCACGGGCGGAATGCTGGCGGGCCTTTTCCTGCCGGGTAAGAAATTACCTGATGTTGTTAAACTTATTGATTCAAACATCAAAATTGTAACGGGTGTAACTGTTGGTACTTTCGAAAAAAGTTTAGTCGGACTTCCTCCGGGAGAGCGTGTCGCGATTATAAAACAAACAGCCCCGAAAGTTGCAGCAGAATACGGCATGGTTAAAGATAATCAGCTAACTAAAAATAATGGGCGCGATGTGTATCGAGGACAAGATGGAAATCTTTATGCACTTGATACGCAGCATGGCCGATTTGAAGTTGTCAGCCCGAAAGGTAAACATTTAGGTGAAGTTGATTTCTCTATGCAAAAAATACCTAACAGCCAAGATAAATCGGGTTCCCACAATTTGAAGGTGAAATAATGAGACTAGTTGATTATAAGAATGAATCCATCAAGAGAGGTTCAGTTTTTAGATTACCTGCAGTTTGGCCTTATGAATCATTGGTAGATTTTATGGTCATTGATCTTTTTGATACTCATGGCCTAGTTGTGTCTACCGGCCATAAAGCAGGTTTAATATTAATAGAGCTACCTGCCGATAGTGGTTCGAAGGAGGGCCGAGCCTTAAGTACAACGTGGATTATTAACAACTGGGAAAAATGGATCTATCCAGAATGTAATGTTGAAGATGTTCATCTTATTGAACAATATGTAGCAACGGCTGTTGAATGATAAAAATCCCATCTTTCACGGCGGGATTTTATTTTCATGGAGAATAATAACTTTAATTTTGGTAAAGGCATATCGCAGGCTTTGCTTGGCGCTTTCATGTTTCAAAATGGAGCTTCACCGGATGAAATTATAGTGATACTGGTCAATAACGCCTAAGGTGATATACCACCGCCAAAGAGGCCCGCGACGAGAGCAATGGCCGATTAGCCGCGTTGCAAGGGGTGAAAGCCGCACTCAGTGGCGCGCAGGCGGTGCAGGCCGGCCAACTGGTGCAGGCGCAAGGGGGCGATGCCGCCAGCATGTTCGGTGTCAGCGCCTCATTAGGCTCACAAAAATCGTCCTCACAGCAGCATCAGGAACAGACCAGCGTGACCGGCTCGACCCTGACGGCGGGCAACAACCTGACGGTGACAGCCACCGGCGAGGGGAACAGCGGCGATATTCTGGTGCAAGGCAGCCAGCTTAAAGCCGGCGGTGATACCACCTTAGATGCCGCCCGCGACTTGCTGTTACTCGGTGCCGCCAACACGCAGAAAACCGACGGCAGTAACAGCAGCAGCGGCGGCAGCGTAGGGGTCAGTCTGGGCCTGAATGGTGCCAGCAGTGGCCTGAGCATCTTTGCCAACGCCAACAAGGGCCAGGGCAATGAACACGGCAACGGCACCACCTGGACTGAAACCACCCTCGACAGCGGCGGCACCCTGTCGCTCAACAGCGGCCGCGATACTTCACTCATCGGCGCGCAGGCCAGCGGCGAAAGCGTCAAGGTGGATGTCGGCCGCGACCTGCTGCTGCAAAGCCAGCAAGACAGCAAGACAGCAAGACAGCGATAATTATGATGCGAATACGACACCGGCAGCGTACTGAGTCCTCAAAAAAACCACGTTGAATCATGACTGGCACGTAGCCTAACCCGCCATCAGTACTGCGAATCTCAGAATTTCAATAAGGGGACATTTAAGCACTAGCCTTCCCAGACAAAGACTAAAAATAACCCCACTCCCGACCAGCTAAAAACTCAAGCCCCTTTCAACATATCAAACACTACCCGGGCAAACCCTTTCGCCAACTCCGGATTAGACAAATACTGCATCATCATTTCGTGCTGAGCATCATTGCTATCCATTACCGCGTCATCAATGGCTTTAGGGAAATCCCCCAGCATAGCTTGTTCACGGGTGTTGTTGGCAATTTGCGTCATGACTGCCTGGTTTTCCGATAACTTGTCGCGCACGGTAAAAGCATAGTTAATCATGTCTTTATCACTGAGATTATCAGTAATAAACAGGTCATTTAGACGTGCCAGAATATTCGACAGGAACTCTTCTTTCTTATCTTTTGGCTTGGCGGTGCCGATGTCATTGCCTGGTTCGATTTTGTATTCTCCGGCATCTTCCTGCAGCTTGAGATGCTGCTCGTGGATTTTCGATAAGCGGTAATGGCTCATCTCCACATTGCTTAAATCAATCTCATCTTCTTCAACGCGCTGTTCATGCAGCAGCGGACGCAAATGGCGGGCAAATAGGCTAAGTTTCTCCAGTTCTTTGTCATCGTACTCAACGATTTGCGACATAAACTCGTAGAAACGAACAAAACTGCCAAGATCTTTCTTGAAGATATCCAGTTTGTCTTTCTCTTGTTTGCACTCTTTAAAACTGTTTTCGGCATTAGTGATAAGCACCACATCGTGGGTTTTTTTGGTTCGCTCAAAAATTTCTTTTGCCAGCACATAAGCATCAATCGCCGAGGTATAACGCTTCTTCCAGCGCTCAACGGCGGGTTTACAGATATTACTGATCGCGGCGTTGGATTTGTTTTTAGTGAAAAATGCCTCGCAGAATTGCTCGACTTCGCTCCAGAGAAAAATACCGCTAGCGCGAAGTTTCTGTGACAACTCAAAGACTAGCTGTGGGTCACTGACATCTGTCAACTCAGCAGTTTGATAGTAAGGCTGGAAAGCTGCCAAAATATCATCCGGTTTGTTATAGAAATCGAGTACGAAGGTGCCCGACTGTGCTTTACCCGGATAGATACGATTCAGGCGCGAGAGCGTCTGTACACACTCCACACCACCGAGAGCTTTATCCACATACATGGCGCATAATTTCGGCTGGTCAAAACCAGTCTGGAATTTATTCGCCACTAACATGACCTGATAATCATCACTATCAAAAGCTTTACGCATATCCCGGCCTTTCAGCCCCGGATTCATATTGATTTCGGTGAACTTCTGGTTGAGCAGTGCCAGGCTATTGTGGTCACTCTCAAGAAATTCCACCTCGCCAGAAAACGCCACCATTGCGTTAATCTTCGGATAGTTTTTTTCGGCGATGTATTGATCAAATGCCAACTTATAGCGCACTGCGGCTTTACGCGAACTGGTGGCCACCATCGCCTTGGCTTGCCCACCGAGTAAATGCATCACATGTTTGCGGTAGTGCTCAACAATCACTTTTACTTTTTGCGCAACATTATGATCGTGCAATGTAACCCACTGGTTCAGTTTAATTTTGGCTTTTTTACTGTCGACTTCCCGGTCGGCATCTGCCAGTTTTTGCAGCAGCTGATAGGCTACTTTGTAGTTGGTGTAGTTCTTCAGGACATCAAGAATAAAGCCCTCTTCAATCGCCTGACGCATGGAGTAAACATGAAAGGCTTCGGGCTTGTTGGTTTTCGATGCGGGTTCTAGCGGGTTAGGGCGGCGGCCAAATAGCTCAAGGGTTTTCGCTTTGGGCGTGGCGGTAAATGCATAGTAGTTAAGGTTGCTGCTGCCTTTACGGGCGGCGACAGTGGCATCGATAATGTCCTCCGATGACAACACCACATCGTCATCTACCTCGTCGGTCATCAGCACTTCTTTAAGCTGACGCGCTGTGGAGCCGCTTTGCGATGAGTCCGCTTCATCAGCTATCACCGCATATTTACGCTGTTTGAGGCTGACGCTGTTTTCGATGGCTTTCAGCACGAACGGGAAAGTCTGGATGGTGACGATAATAATCGGCTGTGAGTTTTCCAGCGCGCTGGCGAGTTTTTCTGATTTGGAGCCATCGCCTTCTTTATTATTGATGCGCCCGACAACGCCGTCCGCATGTTCAAACTGGTAGATAGTGTCCTGTAGCTGATCGTCCAATACCGTGCGGTCAGTGACCACAATCACCGAATGAAACTGCTTTTCACCCTGCTCATCGTAGAGAGTTGAAAGCTGGTGAGCAGTCCAGGCAATGGAGTTAGATTTACCGGAACCCGCGCTGTGCTGAATAAGATATTTATGCCCTGTACCTTCAACCACGGCGGCACTAATCAGCTTATTCACCACATCCCACTGGTGATAGCGCGGGAAAATAAGGCTCTCTTTTTTTCCTTTCAACCCGTTCCATGTTTCTTTTTCTTCAATTTGTAGATGCACAAAACTGGCGAGGATTTTCAGTAAGTTGTCGGGCAGTAGAACTTCATTCCACAAGTAGCTGGTGGCGTACTCGTTTTCATCTTCGGGAATATCATTACCTGCACCGCCGTCTTTGGTGCCTTTGTTAAACGGCAGGAAGAAAGTGTCATCGCCGGCCAGTTTGGTCGCCATAAACACGTCATACTGGCTAACAGCAAAATGCACCAACGCGCCCCGTTTAAAGGTCAGCAGCGGCTCAGGTTTATTGGTTATCGGGT